>NZ_JBSNBL010000003.1:0-395922 GCF_053760365.1 Corynebacterium sp. c7Ub_26
CAAAACAAAAAAGGGACCGCACACGCGACCCCTTCCCGACCGTTACGACGTCGGCAATCTAGTTGACCCCAGTAGTGCTCAGTGAAAATCGCCCTTGGGAGAGACCATGCAGTAGGTCTACAAGGGAACGCTCCACGTGCCTACCGAGTATCGCGCTGCAGGTGCACAAAGCATCACTCCGCAGAGTCGTGGTGGGCACGCTCGATGGTCGCTCCCAGCTCCGTCAACGTCTCCACAAAGTCCGGGTAACCGCGGTCTATGTGATAAACGTCGTTGACTTCGGTCATGCCGTCGGCACATAAACCGGCCAAAACAAGCCCGGCACCTGCGCGAATGTCGGAGCTCCATACCGGGGCAGACGACAATTGTTCCACCCCTCGGATCATGACGTGGTGGCCGTCGATGTAGGCGTCGGCACCAAGGCGGGTCATTTCATCAACAAACCGGAAACGCGACTCGAAGACATTCTCGGTGATCACCGAGGTCCCCTCCGACACTGAACACAACGCAATCGCCATCGGTTGGAGGTCCGTCGGAAAGCCGGGAAAAGGCAACGTCTGGTAATCGACAGCCTTCGGGCGGTGGTTCTGTACAACGCGGAACCCCGTCGCATAGGTCTCTACCTCGGCGCCCGCACCCTTGACTTTCTCCAGAACAAGGTGGAGGAAAGAGGGATCAATTCCGCCGACGGTGATATTTCCCTGAGTAATAGCAGCGGCATATGCCCAGGTACCCGCGACAATCCGGTCGCCGATTACCTCGTGGCGAACCGGGTCCAGCCGAGGAACCCCCTCGACCGTGATCGTGTTCGAGCCAGCCCCCGAAATCTTCGCGCCCATTTCTGAGAGCATCGTGCACAAATCCACGATCTCAGGCTCGCGAGCAGCGTTATCCAGAACGGTGGTGCCCTCCGCCAACACCGCGGCCGTCAAAATATTCTCCGTCGCACCAACCGAAGGGAAATCGAGTTTAATCGACGCACCATGCAAACTTTCAGCTTCAGATACGACACAACCATGCTCGATTTTCGTCGTCGCACCCAGCTTTTCGAGACCACTTTGGTGCATGTCCAACGGGCGCGACCCGATCGCATCTCCCCCTGGCAAGGCAACCACCGCACGGTGACTACGAGCAGTCAACGGCCCGAGCACACACACCGACGCGCGGAACTTACGCACAGCGTCGAAATCTGCGTCACTCGTCACGTGCTCTGGAACCGTGATGTAAACCGTCGGCCCATCCAGAACCACTCGGCACCCTAACCCCCGCAGGACGTCAGCCATATAAGGAACGTCGGCGATCTCGGGGCAATTGGTCAGCACCGTCGTGCCCTCGGCCAACAACGCGGCCCCCATCAACTTAAGGACACTGTTCTTCGCCCCCGCCACACGAACCTGCCCTTGCAAACGGGCTCCACCAGTTACCTTGAAACTATCGTTTCGGGATTTCACGTCACTCACACTTACAGGTTAAACAAGCATGATCGGGAATGCGCAGAAACCCGTCTTAGCAGCGCGGTTATCAAAAATATTCGTGGAGTATTTCTTGCCGACTGGACGAAACCGTTCATGGGCGACGGGGCTATATAAAGCAGGCGAATGGGGACCACGTAGACCGGCTCGGACGTAACATAAAATCATGAGCGTCCATCTCACCCGCATCTACACACGAACCGGCGACGACGGAACCACCGGACTGTCCGACTTTTCGCGCGTCAGCAAAAACGACCCACGGCTTGTCGCATATTCGACGTGCGACGAGGCGAACACCATCATCGGCATGGCTCTCGCAGCTGAAAATAGCGCCGAGAAGTCGCAACTTCCCGACGCTGTACAATCCGCGCTCGCCATTATTCAGAACGAACTTTTCGACGCGGGGGCCGATCTTTCAACGCCCGTCGTCGAGGATCCGAAATACCCCCCGCTTCGGCTTGAGCAAGGCTACATCGACCGCCTCGAGAAATGGTGCGACGAATTTAATGAAGACTTGCCGAAACTCGATTCGTTCATACTGCCCGGGGGAACAATGACGTCGGCGTTCTTGCAGAACGCGCGAGCAGTAGTGCGGCGTGCGGAACGGGCGGCATGGGCAGCTGTGGAGGCCTATCCGGACACGACGTCGAAGCTGCCCGCCAAGTACCTCAACCGGCTCTCTGACCTGCTGTTTATTTTGTCGCGTGTGGCGAACGACGGAAACGACGTGAAATGGGTTGGCGGAGGCACACGCGACTCGTTGTAGACGCACCTGTAACGGTACAGGCGGTCTCAGCGTCCAGAGCTCTGTGTTACGGCAGGGCCCCAATGCGACGAGCAGCATTCACCGCTTCATAGCGGGTGTGCGCACCCAACTTACGCATCACCGAACGGAGATAGCTCTTCACGGTTTCCGCTCCGATGCCCATCTCTTCCGCGGCCTCCACGTTGGTGTGACCCAAGGCCACACAGGCCAAAACGTCCAGCTCACGTGCGGAAAGCTTAGTCGTTTGCTTTACCCGAACTGGCTGAACCATCTGATCACACAGCTGTTCAAGCTCTTGGCGGAGATCATCAGACTCAACCCGGTTCGCCAGCATCCGGAGCTTTGAGTGGGTAGAGCGAACCTGCTCCCACTCGGCACCGTTCATCAACCGGCCGCTCTTCCCGCCACCGCGGCTCGGGTCGGTGCGACGGAAAGCATCGCCGACAGCGAGATCCTGTTCAAGAGTGCGAGCAGTCATCGTGACTTCTTCGAGGACTTTGTCACCTAGGCGGACTGGTGAGTGAACGCCTGCATACAACACGCCGCGCAGGTCACGAGAGACGATGATCGGTACCGCAACCACGGAGTGCAGGCCCTCATCTTGAATGGCACGGTCGTGCTCGTGAGATATAACCTTTGCCCGGGTGTAATCACTCACACCGACCGGACGACGGGTCGTTACTACGCGACCGCCCACACCTGAACCGGCGTCAATGGAAAGATTGTGTAAAGCCGGTGTACGAAGCCCAACCCACGCGTTGATCTTAAGGCTGTTATCCCTCTCGATTGCGCCATACATAGTCACGGGAATTCCGGTGGCGTTCTTCAACGAGGCGAGAGCTCTCCGAACGGCTTCACCATCGTCTTTGTATCGTAGTGCGTCCACGACTACCCTCCTGGTATCCCCCACCGGGTTACACCCGATGGGGGCAAAAACACGCTTCGAGCTTCACTATAAAGCCACTAAATTGCCCTACAAAATGTAACCAGATGATTCAAACGATCATCGACGATCGTTTCACCGGCTATGAGCAGGGGTTTTCCACTGTGAGCAGGCTACGCGAGTGCGGAAAAATGTGAACTTTCTCTCACAGAGATAAATAAGATTTCTCATATTCTTTTAGCAGCAAAATTACGCACCGCTTTTTACCACCGCACCGATATCCGATCGCCAGCCGGCACATAAAAACCTATCTACCAGGACTTACAGTAAATATGTGCATACATCAAGGCATCCGGCTCATAAAAGGACACACGAAATGATGAACGCAACGAGCCACCAGAATGACGAAACGGCAACCGAAACCTCACAATAAGACGACGGAATGATAGCCCGCTATAAAGGGGGTTTAGCGCCGTCTAAAACCAAAAATTAAAACCTACGGTTCCGTTGTTTTTACCCCCTCTACCCCCATGCGTGTTGAGCGCGGTGTTTTCATCATCCCAGCACACCTACTGCCCCCACGTCTGGATGGCCAGATCATTTATCCGCTCAATCGTCCTATCCAAGGAGGAGCCGAGACTCGAGACGACGCTTTTTTCGAGTTTCCGCCCCACGACAGGAATACGAGACTTCGCGATCGCCTTCGCCTCAACATGGCAACCGAGCGATTTTTCACCAACTTGATTAGTTTCACTCTGCTCAACCCCACCGGACGACGCAGAATAGCGAAACGTGATGCTCATCCGCCCAGTGTTCCCCGGTAGCGACGCTTCACTTTCAATGCGGAATGAGTTATTTTCCAACGGAAAGACCGTACTCGACTGCGTCATGCGCAGTGTTTTCGGCTTGGCGCCCTCGCCAGCATCCTCCGGCGGCTGCATGACCTGTTCAGCCGTCGCCTCAGAGAACACTGAGCCGTCGTCGCGATGTTCATAGTGCGAGTCAACGATTGTTACCGGCCGCTCGGACGTGCCACCACTTCGCAGTAGAAATTCCTCGCTACAGCAAATTTCGTACACGCGGTCAATCGGCTGAGCAAAGTCACGTTGTTCCGTCTTCGACGCACTCATACGTGTCATTCTTTCATGAAGTCACACTGGCATGCCGAACACACTGGCACGGATGCACTAGCAGCAATTTCTACTGGTTGTGCTGCCATTTCGCCGGGCGTTTTTCAGCGAAGGCCGACATCCCCTCCTTCTGGTCAGCAGTGGCGAACAGGCTGTAGAAGCTTTCTCTCTCCGCACGAAGCCCCTCGGACAACGTCGTCTCAAAGGCTCGATCCACAGCATTCGTCGCGGCGCGAAGAGCTGTAGCGCTGAAACCAGCGACGGTTTTCGCAACCTCGTAAACATCTTCGGTGAACGAGTCAGCGGGAAATACCCGGGAGACCAAGCCGCAGCGTTCAGCTTCGTCGGCACTCATCGGCCGACCCGTTAGCACCAAATCCATCGCCTTCGCTTTACCGATTGCCCTAGTTAAACGCTGAGTACCACCGAGGCCGGGAATAATTCCGAGCGTGATTTCCGGCTGCCCGAAGCGCGCGGTTTCCGAGGCCAACACAACGTCGCCGGTCATGGCCAGTTCGCACCCGCCCCCCAGCGCGTACCCCGACACCGCGGTAATGATTGGCGTATCAACCTCGCGCAGGCGATCGAGCTCGCCGAACATCCGTCGTTCCCTGATCTCAGGAAAGGTGCGGTCCTTCATCTCTTTAATGTCTGCGCCCGCGGCGAAAGCCTTCTCAGATCCGGTTATGACAATCACGCCGACGGATGGATCGGTATCCAAACTCTCAACGGCATCCACCAAGTCACGCACTAACGTCGCATTGAGCGCATTGAGCGCGCGTGGACGATTCAGCGCCACCGTCGCTACGCGATCGTCCTGTGACACCAGCACCGTCTCGTATTCAGCCGAATCGGGCCGAACTGTCGATTCGCTCGCTTTATTTTCACTATTCTTTTCGTTCATCGTCGACGAGTCCTCCGCGTTGTTGCTCGCGTTACTAGCCATGTAATTTCCACCTCAGCGTTAGTACTCAGTGTTAATGACATGTTCGTCTCAACTGGATTTTTACGCCAGACCCCCATTCCAGATCTGTGGCCGTCCGAGCCTCGGCGATCCAGTCGAGGTCTGTGGGGACGATCCTAACGTGAGGTCCGGCCATACGGGACGAAACGCAGTTTTCGTTCTCAATAGGCGTTCGCGCGTTACAAACTCAGTGCACACTTGCACGTTACAGACCGATCTGTCTATTCATTTCGGGGAAGAGGGCGTAGACTGACGAACGGCGAGGGACTACAACTACGATCCCCTCAGCACGCAGCGAAAATAAGGTCTGTGGCCATTAGGCCAAGGACCGGTTAGAAATCACGAATTGGAGATTCACCCATGCCAAAAGTCTATGACAATGTTTCTGAACTCGTCGGCAACACGCCACTAGTTCGACTGAACACTCTCACCAAGGACCTTGACACAGAGGTCCTCGTGAAGCTGGAGTACTACAACCCCGCAAACTCGGTGAAGGACCGCATCGGTGCAGCAATCATCGACGCAACCGAAGCCGATGGTTCCCTCAAACCCGGCGGCACCATTATTGAAGCAACATCCGGAAACACCGGCATCGCCCTGGCTATGGTCGGTGCCGCACGCGGCTACAAAGTAGTGCTCACCATGCCGGAATCCATGTCGAAAGAGCGCCGCGCACTCCTCCGCGCACTCGGTGCAGAACTCGTCCTCACCCCGCCCCCATCAGGCATGCAGGGTGCCGTCGACAAGGCTCAAGAACTAGCCGATAGCACCGAAAACTCCATCTTGGCGTCTCAGTTCACCAACCCGGCCAACCCCAAGAAGCACTACGACACTACCGGGCCTGAGATCTGGAACGACACCGACGGAAACGTCGACGTTGTCGTTGCCGGTGTCGGCACTGGCGGCACCATTACCGGCGTCGGCAAGTACCTGAAAGAACAAAAGAGCGACGTCAAAGTTGTTGGTGTCGAGCCATCCGATTCTCCGCTGCTCTCTGAGGGCCGCGCGGGGTCTCACAAGATCCAGGGAATCGGAACCAACTTCTACCCTGAGACGCTTGACCGCGACATCCTGGACAATGTGTTGACCGTCAGCTTTGAGGACGCCGTTTCGACGGCACAGGCGGCGGCTGCGAAGGAAGGTATCCTCGGCGGGATTTCCTCCGGCGGTAACATCTGGGCTGCGCTTCAGGAAGCGAAGAAGCCGGAAAACAAGGGCAAGACCATTGTGACTGTGGTGTGCGACTTCGGTGAGCGCTACATTTCCACGCCGCTGTTCGAAGGTCTTCGCGACGACTAAAGCTGGCTATTTCCGACGGCTGAAGACGGCTAAACCTGCCGGCTGATCCCGACCACTGAGGAGGCCGCGCGGGCGGATGGACACCCTCCATCTGCCCGTTTTGTTCATAACAGGTACTCTTCTTGGCATGCTCGGTTCGATCATCACAACCCTCAAAGAGGATCTGCGCAACGCACGCGAACATGACCCTGCAGCCAGAGGCGACGCGGAAAACGCCTTGGTCTACTCAGGTCTTCACGCGATTTGGGCGTACCGAGTAGCACACTGTTGGTGGGAACGCGGCTGGAAAGGCCCTGCCCGCATACTCTCGCAATTCACCCGATTTATGACAGGAATCGAGATCCACCCCGGCGCGACGATTGGACGCAGGTTTTTCATCGACCACGGGATGGGCGTTGTCATCGGCGAAACTGCCGAAATTGGCAGCGGCGTCATGCTCTATCACGGCGTGACTCTGGGCGGTCAGGTGCTTACACAAACCAAGCGTCACCCCACCGTGGGCGACAACGTCACCATCGGCGCTGGTGCGAAGGTGCTCGGGCCGATCACGATCGGTGACAATACGTCGATCGGCGCGAACGCCGTTGTGACGAAAGATATCCCGGCAAACTGCATCGCCGTCGGAATCCCCGCAACGTGCAGGCGACGCAAGGAATGCGAGTGCACCAAGCTGGTTGACCCCGACAAATACGTCACGAGTGCTCACAACCCGCTCAAGGGTGGATCTAAAAAGTCAGACGCTTCATAGACGCTTCACAGGAGCTGGTGGACGAGTGGGCCAACGTCGCAGCTAGTCCACGACTAGGTCGGCGTAATCATGATTCTTGGACACAAAGTGGGCAACGGCGGAACACGTCGGGATGATATGCATGCCGGCTTCTCTAGTCTCATCGAGAGCTGACTTAATAAGCTTGGACGACAGCCCCTGGCCGCGGAACTCGGGATGCACCACAGTGTGGTGGAAATCCCGCACGTCCCCAGTGGCTGTGGGAGCGTACTCGGCGAATCCTGCTATCTCACCGTCGACTTCAATGATGAAACGGTGACGATCAGCTTCATGCTTAACGTGGGCATTGACATCGTTATCTGACATAAGCCCACTCTAGACGGATTAAACGAAGGAAACCCCTACTCCACACAACGGTGTAGTAGGGGGGGATGTGGCCAGAGCCGGGATCGAACCGGCGACCTTTCACTTTTCAGGCGAACGCTCTGCCGACTGAGCTATCTGGCCACCACGTCAGCCCAGGTAAACCGGGCTTCACGCACGAGACGATACTTTACCTGTCGTCTGAGAAGGAACGCAAATAGGCCCACACCCTGCATGTACAACGCCTACAAGGCCGCACAGGGGGTGCACAGTCGACGGAATCTGGCTACTCAACCAGCGTTAGTCGTCGCCGAGTGGAACTCAAGATTAATCCCATCCGGAGTTTCCCACACGCGCGATTCCACATCGAAGTGCCGCTCAATGACCTCTTCGGTGAAAACATCGCGCGGCGGTCCCGCAGCAACAGGGTCCCCACCATCCAAAACAATGACGTAATCACAAAACTTCGCGGCTAGGTTCAAGTCGTGGAGGACCACGACGGTCACCAAACTCGAGCTCGACACGTACCCCATCAGCTGCAGTTGAGCACTGATATCAAGGTGGTTCGTCGGCTCATCAAGCAGGATCACATCAGGCTGTGTCGCCAGAGCGCGCGCGAGATGCACACGCTGCTGCTCACCGCCTGATAGATGGACGAAGCGCCGATCAAGCAGGTCATGCACTCCCACCTCTCGTGCCGACGCCACCACCATGTCGCGGTCGCTTTGGCGCATCCCGAGCACACCGAGATACGGCGTTCGCCCCAACGCGATAACATCCCGGACGGTGACGTCGGCACTAGCCACGTTGTGTTGCGCGACAAAAGCCATCCGACGTGCGCGAATCTTCCGCGGGATCACATCCCAATCTTCACCATCAATCGTGACGTGCCCGGAATGTGGCGCCAGGCCGGCGATAGCACGCAACAAAGTGGTCTTGCCTGACCCATTACGCCCGACTATTCCGACCGTGTCACCTGAACGGGCCTCGAATGACACGTTATTCACTGGAGGAACGCGGGAGCTCACGTCGGAAACAACAAACGACACCGACTGGTCCGTGTTCGTGGCGTGATTAGTTGCTGCATCATGGTTGTTAGACATGAGTACGCCTCCCCCTCCCCTGCTTGACTAACAGAGTGATGAACAACGGGACCCCCACGAGGGCCGTGATGACGCCCACGGGAATCTCGACAGGCGCAGCCACCGTTCTGCCCAGGGCGTCGACCCAGACCAACAGAATGGCACCCAGAGCAGCAGAGACAGGAAGCACCCGGC
Source organism: Corynebacterium sp. c7Ub_26 (assembly GCF_053760365.1). NCBI lineage: Bacteria > Bacillati > Actinomycetota > Actinomycetes > Mycobacteriales > Corynebacteriaceae > Corynebacterium > Corynebacterium sp. c7Ub_26. Next base: position 8,882 of record NZ_JBSNBL010000003.1, read on the forward strand.
GGTGACCGGTTCCCACAATCAGCCGAGCGGCATGCGGAAGGACCAGGCCGACGAAACCAATCGCCCCGGAACTGGACACGATCGTCGCGGCTAAAAGGGAGGCGACGCCGATAACCACCATGCGGACGCGCTTGACGTTGATGCCCAGTGACGCCGCGCTATCGGCGCCGAAAGTGAAGGCGTCCAGTGCCGTCGAATGACAAAAGAGCACCACGAAGCTGACCGCGAAAATGGCAGCGCTGAGAGCAACCGTCTGCCAGGATGAACTCGCCAATGAGCCCAGCATCCAGAACAACACTCCGCGCGTGGTGTTTGCGTCGGCTGAAAACATGATGAGGAAGCTGGTGAGCGCGGAGAAGAGCTGAGTAATGGCAACGCCCGCGAGAATAATGTTGTGGTTACCATTCCCCGCCGCCCAGGCGAGGAGAAGGACGAGCGAAAACGCTGCTAGTGCTCCTGCGAAAGCTCCCGATGCCATCACAAACGACGCCGCCGTCGAGGCAGTCAGAACGACCACTACGGCCCCAGCCGAGGCTCCGGAACTGATACCAAGCAGGTAGGGGTCGGCCAAACCATTGCGTAGCAAAGACTGCAGCACGGCACCGCATATGGCGAGCGCAGCACCTGCCACTGCAGCCAGCAACGCACGTGGCATACGCAATTCCCAAATCGCGTTCTGCTCTAAAAGAGTGACCCCTTCGGGCGTCGAACTAAGTCCTAGTTTGAAAGCGACAACTCGCCATGCATCGGTCATCGAACCACTCAATGGCCCCAACGTTATAGAAAACAAAATTGAGACAAAAAGAGCTACCAGCGATGCACTAACGAGAATCCAGAGTTTGACTGTCGACGTCACTCTTCTTTATTCCCCTGCTCTGACGGAGAATTGTCCTCTGAGGAGCCCTGACCATCATTCTTATTGCCATCGGCGAGAGCATGAGCAACCTTTTCCATGCCATCAACAGTGCGAATTCCAGGGTTGAGATCACCACCGGCAACCACAATCAAATGGTCATTCTTCACTGCCTTCATATTCTTCGTGACCGGATTATTTTTAAGGAATTTGATCTTTTCCTTAGCGGTCTCAGCAGTTTGCTGCTTACGGGTGAGGTCTCCCACAACGAGATAATCGGGGTCTTTCGCTGCTATGGCTTCCCACCCAATTTGTGGCCATTCTTCCGAGTTATCCTCAAACACATTCTTGAGCCCGAGCTGGTCCGCAATAATCTGGGGCGCGCCTTTACCGCCTGCCATGTACGGGCTTTCTGAATTGGCAAACCAAAAGGCTATAGACGTCCCGGACGGAATGTCTTTACTTGAAGAGCTGAGGTTGGCAATGCGGTCCTCTAACTTCTTCTGAAGGCCATCACCTGCGGCTTTGTCACCCATGATCTCGGCGAGATCGTGGATATCTGTATAGATATCAGACATCCGGAGTTTTTCTTTCCGACCACCGTCGCCATTATCACCCGGCTTATCCGACTTCGTGCATTCCGTGTGATCGAGATATGCCGGTACACCGACCTTCTTATAGCTCTCGTAACTTCCGGAACCACTATCAGCCAACGTTTGCGCAAATGTCGCGGCTACAAAATCCGGATTTTGGTCAAGAACTGTCTCCATTGAGGCGTTGTTATCGGACAAACGTTTGATCTTGTCATTCTGAGCCTTGAGATTATCCAAAATAGGATCGGTCCAGGTCGCTGTACCAACAACTCGATCACCGAAGCCCATTGACAATAATTCCTCGGTCACACCCTGGTTTAAAGCAACGACGCGTTCAGGTTTTTGCTTAATCTCTAAATCCCGGCCGCAATTCTTCAGGGTAACCGGATAGTCTCCCGATTGATCCCCTTTCGACGAAGCGCTATCCGATGCTGACTTTTCTGCATCATTTGAGGATTCATTTCCCGACTGACAACCGGTCACTCCCAGCATCGTTACCGACGCGAGAATAGCGACGCTCAACCCGCGTTTCCGTGTTATTCGGCGGTTGCGTGTTGATTGGCTTGCCAGGGTTGAAGTCCTCCACGAATGGTCGGGACCTGTGTGGGAAAAGAGTGAGAAACCGCGCATGGAAAAACTATCCTCTCTACCTAAACGCGAGATATCGAAGCTCACGGATAGCCTTCCAAGGCAAAACACGGTATCCGGACTTAACGCAAAATAGCGTGTCACCGTTGCGCGTCAGTTGCAGATTTTCACTGCATTCCCCGCGTTTCCCAGTTTGATGGCTATCCGTCTACAGGTAGCTTACGGTAGAGCTTCCCAACTACCCATTTATGCAGGAGAAACACGGCAGTACTGGGGGATCAAATTCGGCCCCTACAACGGCGGCCTCTACGACAGCGATGCTGCTGGTCCCCCGGAATGCGAAAACGGCCGGACATGAAGTCCGGCCGAAATAAATGCGACCCTGACGGGACTTGAACCCGCGACCTCCGCCGTGACAGGGCGGCGCGCTAACCAACTGCGCCACAGGGCCATCAACACTTCTATTAATAGAGTGCCGATTGTGTTGAGTAGCTCTCTCGGGGAGCCGCTCGAACGTGTTAGAACTCTACACAGAACACAGAATGTCCACAAATCACCACGTCAAGGGCGTTTTCTGTAAGAAAACAGCGCGAAAAAATGCTCTAAACCGTCGCGGGGCCACCGGAGGGCCCCGAAACCTACGCAACCGTCACTTAAGGATGAGGGTTTTATCCCCATTCGGGGGATATACGGGCCTGTCTGACCTCGACCGATGCGACGGTTACCAATTGATAATATTCTTTAGGGTCCCAGCAACCGCATAATATTTGGCGTGTCACAAGAGAAAACTGCGCGCCAATTATCCTTCCGCGTGCTTCCACCACAACCCCTGCTGCCCGCAGACGAAATCGCCTATAAATATCCTCGGCTCCGTCTGCAAGTATTCATGGGGATATTCATAGGATATGCAGGCTTTTACCTGGTCCGAAACAACATTTCGCCGGTCGCCGCACTGATCAAGAACGACGGCATCCTCGATACGGTCGCCATCGGCATTATTGCCAACGCCGTCTATATCTCGTACGGCCTCTCCAAGTTCATGATGGCCACGCTGTCTGACCGCGCGAACGCACGACTGTTCATGCCACTCGGCCTCGCACTGTCAGGCATCACCAACATCCTTTTGGGAACCATCCCCGCCCTCCATGCCACGGTGGCCATCTTCACTCTCGTCATGTTCATCAACGGGTGGTTCCAGGGCATGGGTTGGCCTCCGTCCGGCCGCGCCCTCGTCCATTGGTTTTCGACGACAGAGCGCGGGTGGAAAACGGCAATTTGGAACTGCGCTCACAACGTGGGCGGTGCTGGCGTCGGTATCTCGATCGCATGGGCATTGTCCATCACAGGAAATCAATGGCAATCAGCGTTTTGGCTTCCAGGCATTATCTCACTCATCTTTGCTCTCATCGCTTTCCTATTAATTAGGGACACCCCGGAATCCGAAGGCCTCCCTCCCATCGAGGAGTACCGGAACGATCCGGCCAAAACCGACGCAATCGACGACAGCGAGATCGCGAACCAGTCGACCTTCACCATCATTTGGCGCCACATTTTAACCAATCGCGTTATGGTGCTCCTAGCTCTGGCCAACATCTTTATCTACGTTCTACGTTACGGAATCCTCAGCTGGACGCCTGTGTATCTCCACGACATCCACGGCGCTAGTCTCAACGGCTCGATCGCCGGATTCTCGACCTTCGAAATTGCCGGAATTATTGGCACCCTCATATGTGGCTGGGTCACCGATAAGATATTCCGCGGATATCGCACAAGCACCGGGATCCTCTTCCTCGGTGCGGTTGCTCTGTGCACCCTTGCTTACTGGCTCGTCCCCCATAACTCCCCCTTGTGGATTCCTTTGCTGTTAGTCAGCCTCATCGGCGGACTTATCTACGGACCTGTCATGCTGATCGGACTCCAAGCCATCGATCTCGCCCCACGAAATATTGCGGGCACAGCGGCTGGATTCACCGGGCTCATGGGATACGTCGTTGGTGCAACGCTTGCCTCCACAGGAATCGGCTTTATCATCAAGCACTGGGGATGGAATGTCACTTTCATCTTCCTGCTGGTCTGCGCCTTCATCGCAATTGCTCTTATTGCCGGCGTCGGCAAGGATGAAAAATTGCTGATGGAGCATCATTCCACGGTCAACGCGACCCCGGCGGACGCGACCGACAAAACTGAGACAACCGAGGCAACCACCAACAGCACCACCACACAGAGTAACGGCGAAGGAGCCAAGTAATGAGAACTCCCCGGGCACGGATTTACACCGCAGCACTTCTGCTTACAGCCGTCGGGTCGCTTGCAGCATGCAGCAGCTCTGACAACGACAATGACACCTCCAGCGCCACGTCGGCAACATCAGACTCGACGACACAGTCCGCAGAGAAGACCAGCGGAAACCACGTCGATCTCGCAAGTTTTGACCTTCAGGCGCACCGCGGTGGCCGTGGTGAGAACACCGAAGAATCCAAACAAGCTTTTGAAACAGCGATCGATGAAGGCGCGCGCACTCTCGAAATGGACATTGTCCTTACGAAGGACGGCGTGCCGGCGGTGTGGCACGATCCGAAAATTGAGGACGAGAAATGCTCTGACACCCAACCCGCCACGCCTGATGATCCGCAATTCCCGTACGTCGGCAAAAATGTTCATGATCTGACGTGGGATCAGATCAGCACGCTGAAGTGTGACAAAAAGCTAGCTGATTTTCCCGACCAGAAGGTGGCCCCCGATAACCACATTCTGAAGCTCAACGACGTTTTTGGCCTCGTTAAAGAAAAAGGGGCCGACGTCCGCTACAACATTGAAACGAAGATTGAGGCGGATAAGCGAGAAGTCTCCGCAACACCGGAAGAATTCGTCTCAGCCATCATGGGGGTTGTCGACCAATACAGCGTCCGTGACAAAGTGACCATCCAAAGTTTCGACTGGCGGTCACTCAAAATCCTGAAAGAACAGCAGCCCGACGTCACCTTAGCCGCGTTGTACGACGAGACCACGTGGAAAAAAGATTCACCGTGGCTAGCCGATTACACCTACGAGAAGTATGACGGTGATGCCCTCAAGGCGATCCAGGCGCTCGGGGCTCAGATCACGTCGCCTGGCTATGCGCAGCCCTACGACACGAAGGTTGGCGACAAGGACTTCCACCCCGTCGCAGACCGCGACTATGTAGAAAAAGCGCACGGAATGAATATCAAAGTTCTCCCTTGGACAGTCAACGATAAAGAGACCATCAAGTACTTTATCGATAATGCAGGCGTCGACGGGCTTATCACCGATTACCCGAAACGAGGAATGGAGGTCCTTAAAGAGCTCTCGTAGATAGATCCACCATGTATTCGCCCGGCTGCTGTTTGCCGGGCGTTTACTAATTACTGGCAGCTCAGGCTGCAATGGGGGTTAACGGCCACTCGCGGCTAGCGGGACCGACTTAGACACGGCCAAGTACCTTCGCCCGGAACGACACTGGAATTAAGTTCGATATACTTAGCCTAGTAACACACTCAGGGTAGCGGTGGCTGCCCGTCACGGACGAGATGAAGTGAACTAGATGTCCTCTTCGAAGACAATCTTATATCTCACTGTGATCGGCGGCGTGGTCGGTATTGTCGCTTGCATCCCGTATGTCTTTGGTGTCGTTCCGAAAGAAGTCGGAGGAATTAGCCTACTTCTGGGAGGTATCTATTCCATTGAGTTCAATAGAATTCGGAAAAGGTCATAAACGCAGGTCCAGCCTGTTAGCGACCAGGATTTCGATATCCGGAGGGTACTGATTGTGTTTGACTACATCCCCGAGAAACATGATCTCGACTCTCGCTATGTTGATTTCAAAGAAGTAAAAAGAACGAAATCCCGTGCTTACAAATTTGCAGTGTGGAGCTCATGCCTCGGCGGACATAATTTCTTTTTAGGACAATGGTTAGTCGGAGTACTCCATTTCCTCTTTACCGCGGCTTTAGCCCCCATTTATGTGTTTATGGACTGGCAAACCCTCCTGGCCACAATCATCATCGATGTCATGTGGTGTTATTACGGGGTCAAGAAAATCGCCGTATCCGACGAAGACGATCCCATGTATTCGGGACACACTCCTAAATGGTTCTTTCCCCTCATGGTGATTCACATGAACACTACTATCTGGGATGTTGATTTCTGGGCTCGAAAACGTAAAAAGGCGAAGAAAGAGAGCTCAAGCAAAGAAGACGCCCAGGGATAGACCGTGTTGTACCAGCGAGTCGTGTTGAGCGCGGGCTTTACGGATCACAAAAGCGCTTTACGAAGCTTATACGCCGACCGGGGAGTGGACGGCCTGTTTAGGATGTAGCCAAAATGTAGTCAAGCGGGCCGAAGATCCTGCCTTGACAAACGAAAAATACCCCCTGACCTGCAATAGCAGGTTGGGGGCGCTGTACTCTCAACGGGGTTCGAACCCGTGTTGCCGCCGTGAAAGGGCGGAGTCCTAGGCCACTAGACGATGAGAGCACGCGCTACAGAGTTCTCTGCAGCAGCTGCTACAGACTACGTTAACCACCTAAAATTCACAAAATCGCCTGGTAAGCCACCTCTTTTTCGGCCACTTCCTCAACACCACCTCAACCCCAGAAGAACCACTCTCCCCCCACTACCTCCCGGCCCCGGTACGTCGAATTCTGATAGCCTCGATACTATTGCTGAGGAGGCCTAATAATTGATTACCTTCGATCACGTATCCAAGACCTACCCAGATGGCTCAACCGCCGTCCACGATTTCTCACTGGTCATACCGTCACATCACATCGTGTCACTCGTCGGCACATCCGGCTCAGGGAAAACGACGTTAATACGCATGGTTAACCGCATGACCGAGCCCACGAGCGGCCAAGTCTGCATCGACGGTCACAACGTCATGGACGAGTCCGCCGTCGACCTCCGGCGTCGAATTGGGTACGTCATGCAATCTGGCGGGCTCATGCCCCACAAGACAGTCGAAGCGAACATTGCCGTCGTACCGACGCTCCAAGGCACACCTCGTCGCGAGGCCCGGAAAAACGCTCGAAAGATTATGGGGCGCGTGGGGCTCGATCCAGCCTTAGCCAAGCGATACCCCCACCAGCTCTCTGGCGGTCAGCAGCAGAGGGTTGGTGTGGCACGGGCCCTTGCATCAAATCCGAACATTCTGCTCATGGATGAGCCCTTCGGAGCTGTTGATCCGATCGTCCGTCGGGACTTGCAAGACGAGCTCCTGCGCCTCCAACAAGAATTGGGGAAAACGATCCTCTTTGTGACCCACGACATCGACGAAGCATTTCGGCTTAGCGACTCGGTCGTTATTCTCGAAAAAGGTGGAGTGATATCGCAACATGGATCACCTTCCGAGATAATGACCAACCCAAAGAATGACTTCGTTGCATCGTTTACTGGAGCAAGCAATACAAATAGGAGATTGACAACGCGAACAGTCAATGGACAAACAGTTGCTGTTGATTCCTATGGAAGAAGCGTGGGAGTTCTTACCTCATGAATTGGGTGATCACCAATTGGGAGGATATTGCGGAATTAACGCGCCAACACCTTGAATTAGCGCTGCCCCCGATTCTTTTCTCACTACTTATTGCCATTCCAATAGGGCGCTATGCATTTTCCCACCCTCTGTTCGGTAGGCCATTGCTAAATGCGGCCTCTCTCATGTACGCAGTGCCTTCCTTACCACTTATCATTACAATTCCGATCATCATTGGCACACCATTGCGATCAAACCTCACGATGATCACCGTGCTCACGGTCTATGGTGTGGCGTTACTTGTCCGCACCGCGGCCGACGCATTCGCCTCCGTCGATGCACACACTCGGGACGCGGCACTCGCCCTCGGGCACTCCCCCCGCACAATCCTCTGGAGAGTCGATCTACCGCTGGCTATTCCCGTCATCGCGTCGGGGCTCCGCGTTGTCGCGTCCTCCACGATTGGCCTGGTCACCATCGGCGCACTCGTCGGTATCCCTAGTTTGGGCTCACTGCTCACCGACGGTTTTCAGCGCGGCATAACAGCAGAAGTCACTGCAGGTATCGTCGCCACGATTATCGTTGCCCTCGTCATCGACGCCATCATTCAAGGTCTTACCTGGCTACTCACCCCATGGAGCCACGCATCGGGTGGCGCATCATCATGAACTATTTTATTGACGCCCTAAGCTGGGCTTTTTCGGCAGATCATTGGTCAGGAACTAATTCGATCACACAGCGATTGATTGAACACCTATGGTTCACGCTAATGATTGTTGCTATTTCTTCTGTATTAGCAATACCAACGGGAATAGTCATTGGCCATATTCGACGAGGAGCTGGCCTCATTGGCGCGCTGACCGGAGCAGCACGCGCGATCCCTACGTTGGGACTGCTGACGCTATTCGGACTGTGGCTGGGAATCGGATTGAAAGCGCCCACCCTCGCGCTCATTGTTTTAGCTATTCCATCCTTATTGGCCGGAGCTTATTCTGGCGTGGAATCGATTTCGCCGGATATTCCGTCGGCAGCCCAAGCAATAGGAATGACGCCCTGGCAAGTCATCACTTCCGTCGAACTACCACTGGCATTGCCCGTCATTATGGGTGGAATTCGGGCGGCGACATTACAAGTCATCGCGACAGCAACGCTGGCGGCATACACCGCTGATATTGGGCTTGGGCGATTCCTGTTCGCAGGATTGAAATCGCGCGATTATTCCGAAATGTTGGGATCTTCACTTATTGTCATTGCGCTCGCAGTTGTCATTGATGCCGTCCTTGGGCGTGCTCAGAAATGGGCTGGGAATCGGTTCGGCGCTCATTAATCCTTACGGCAGAGCTAACGATAGCTATGTAGCTGCAACGATGCAGTGGATAAAAACTCCCACCCTGCAACACAAACTACAGACACCAAAGCTGGGACACTTACCATGACGATCAACCGGTTGGATTACGCACACACCGCATCACGCCGACCCCCGTTTCCCGCCAGCGACACAGTTCTTACAGGTATAAGACCGCGATCCCTGTCACAGTCACGATCACGATCTTTCACGATTATTGCGGCCATCGCCACCTCATGCCTTCTTATCCTCACGTTATCGTCGTGCGCGCGATCTAATCCTTTGTCCAGTGGGAGTGCTGATTCAGATACCGTCGTTATCGGTTCACAGGACTACTATTCGAATGAAATAATCGCCGAAATTTATGCTCAAGCGCTCGAAAAGAACGACATTAAGGTTGATAGACAATTTCGGATAGGACAGCGTGAGGTCTATATCCCAGAAATAGAGCACCAATCGATCGACCTTATCCCCGAATATTCGGGAAACTTACTCCAGTACTTCGAGAAAGAATCATCACACGGGGATGATGACGACGCGACAGCTGCGAAAGATCCTGACGACGTGTATCGCGACCTCGTTCACGCCACGCCACAGGGGCTTCACCTCCTCAACTACTCGCCCGCGTCGGACCAGGACACATACACCGTCACCCATGACTTTGCCCAGCGCTATCACCTTCACAGCGTCGGTGACCTTGCGCGCGTGCCGAAGTCGGTAAAATACGGAGGACCCTCAGAGGCTGAATCCCGCCCCTACGGGCCGAAGGGACTTAAAGCGGTGTACGGCGTCGATGTTGACTTCACCCCTATCGAAGATTCTGGCGGGCCGTTAACAGTCAAGGCGCTGACGGACGGAAAAATTCAGGTGGCGAATATCTTCAGCGCAGATCCAGCCATCAAGAAAAATAATCTCACTGTTCTCGATGACCCACAGCACCTGCTCCTCCCGTCAAATGTCGTTCCTCTTCCTAGTAAGAAGTTGAATAACTTTAAGGATGGCAAAGCAGAGGACATCATCAATTCAATAAGTAAAAAGATGACGACAGAGGACCTGGCGGGACTCAACAACGAAAGCGTCACCGATCAAAAACGGGCCGCGCGTATTGCAAAAGAATGGCTAGCTCACAACGACATCAGCGTGCAGAAGGACTAACGCGAATACCCCTCACCAGGCAATTCCGGTGAGGGGCGATGTTGTGGGCCCTGAGGGGCTCGAACCCTCGACCTGCGGATTAAAAGTCCGTAGCTCTACCAGCTGAGCTAAAGGCCCACACACATTCTGATTAAGCGCTAACTGCTGCCACCACCACGAAAGTAAACGGCAGCACTCAACACAATGTTTGAATGTGCGCTAGTCAGTATAGATCATGACAGCGGACACCTGGCAAACGGCCTGGAGAACCACCCAAGGCCGCCGCCACCGTCAACTACTTCTCCGGCATCATGGAGCCAGTCTCCATGAAACGAGTGTGGAAATTGAACGCCTCGTGGAGGTCATGAGGAGTGTGCAATCCGGATGCGTTCTTCTCTGCCCGCTCCACGTACTCCAACAGCGGCTCGCGGTAGTCCGGGTAGGCACAGTTCTCGATGATCTTCCGGGAGCGCTGCCGCGGAGCAAGTCCGCGCAGATCAGCCAGACCCTGCTCAGTAATGATCACGTCGAGGTCGTGCTCATTGTGGTCAACGTGCGAAACCATGGGCACGATGGCGGAGATAGCACCGCCCTTTGCGCGCGATGGCGACACGAAGCACGACACAAAGGCATTACGCGTGAAGTCACCGGATCCGCCGATGCCGTTCATCATCTTGGAGCCCGTGACGTGGGTGGAGTTGACGTTGCCGTAAATGTCGGCCTCAATCATTCCGTTACATGCAATCACGCCGAGGCGTCGTATAACTTCTGGGTGGTTGGAGATTTCCTGTGGGCGCAGAACAATCTTCTTGGCGTACTCAGCAGCATTTTCATTGACCCGGTGTGCGTATTCCGGCGACAGCGAGAATGCGGTTGCCGACGCCACCGTCATGGTGCCCTGGTCCATCAGGTCGATCATCCCGTCCTGGATAACCTCCGTGTAGGACGTGATGTGGTGGTACGGCCCTTCCAACAGGCCCGCGAGAACAGCGTTCGGAATGTTACCCACACCGGACTGCATCGGGAGCAGTTCCTTGGTCAGACGCCCAGCCTTGATCTCCCCGTCGAGGAAATCCAGCAGGTAGTTGGCGATCTTCTTGGAATCGTCGTCGATCGCCTTGAACGGGGAGTTACGGTCCGCAGCGTCGGTTTCGATGACTGCGATGACCTTGTCGACGTCGATATCAATGTAGGGGGTCCCGATGCGGTCGCCGGGGTCGGCGATCGGAATCGGCTGACGGTTAGGCAGCTGACCATAGCTCCAGATGTCATGCATATCTTCGAGGTCTTCGGACTGCCAGGAGTTGACCTCAATAATGATTTTCTTGGCATTACGCAGGTAGTTTGTCGAGTTACCGACGGACGACGACGGAATAATTGCCCCGTCTTCCTTAATACGCACCGCCTCAACGACGGCCACATCGGTCGCCCCGAAAAACCCCTGGTCCAGGAGCATTCCCGAGTGAGAGAGGTGAATGTCGCTGTAGTACGTGTCGCCAGCGTTGATCCGCTTACGAAGAGTCGGGTCAGATTGGTACGGCATGCGCCAGTTGATGCCGTTGACCTCGGCTAATGCACCGTCGAGCTCCGGAGCGGTCGATGCACCAGTCATCACATTGACTTTGAATTCTTCACCGCGGTCATGTGCCTCTTTGATCCGGCGGGCCAGGGCTTGAGGGAATTCTTTGGGATATCCGGCACCGGTGAATCCACTGAAACCGATCTGATCGCCGGGGTTGATCTTGGCGGCGGCTTCGTCGGCACTCATAATGAGGCCTTGCAACTTCGGGTTGGCTATCCGTCCTGACATATTTTCCTCCTGTGCTCCCGCCGAAATTCCTGGTCAATCGGGGGTTCTCTTTACATTCCACGTCCGTAATTTAGCGCGTCGTCGAGGGGCATCGCTCGGTGAGGCGCACCACGATCGTGGTGTGTTGTTACGTGTACCACTTTAGGTCAAGAGGAGGACAGAAACGGCAGTCTTAGCCCAGACTATTCCCCTAAATGGGTTCCCCCTTCCCTCGCTTGGTGTAAGATTCACACACGCTTACACTGGCACGGTGATTTCTGGATCCCGCGCACCCCTCCGAATCGGCCCATTTGAGCTATCGTCCCCCGTCGTTCTTGCACCCATGGCGGGGGTAACAAATGTGGCTTTTCGGTTGTTGTGTCGTGAACTCGAGATAGAAAAAACGGGGACGACGTCGGGGCTCTATGTCTGCGAGATGGTGACCGCGCGGGCACTGGTCGAGCGGAATGAGAAAACTCTGCACATGACGGAGTTCGCCCCCGAAGAGACGCCGCGCAGCATGCAGTTGTACACCACGGACCCGAAGTGGACGTACGAAACTGCTCGCATGATTGCCGACGATAACCTGGCCGACCATATTGACATGAATTTTGGATGCCCGGTGCCGAAGGTGACTCGACGAGGCGGCGGGGCTGCCCTGCCCTATAAGCGACGCCTGTTCGGCGAGATTGTCGCAGCGGCCGTCCGTGGTGTCGAGGGAACGACGATCCCGGTCACGGTCAAGATGCGGACGGGTATCGACGACGACCATCTGACGTTTTTGGACGCGGGTGCGATTGCCGCCGCGGAGGGCGCCCAGGCTGTGGCGTTACACGCGCGGACGGCAGCTCAGCGGTATTCGGGCACGGCGGACTGGAACCGCATCGGCGAGCTTAAGGAGCATTTGGCGGGTACGAGCGTGCCGGTGCTCGGCAATGGCGACATATTTAAGGCGACGGACGCCGCGGACATGATGGATCAGACGGGCTGCGACGGTGTGGTTGTGGGGCGCGGTTGTTTGGGCCGCCCCTGGTTGTTTGCGGAGCTATCGGCAGCCCTGCGCGGCGAGCCCCTCCCTGCTCAGCCCACCTTCGCGGAGGTATGTGATGTGATTCTGCGCCACACCCGCTTGTTGGCGGCTCACTCCGGGGAGTCCACCGCGTGCCGGGACATGCGGAAACACATGGGCTGGTATTTGCGCGGCTACCCTGCGGGATCGGACTTGCGTCAAAAGGTCACGCGCATCACGAGCATCAATGAGCTGGAAGAAATCCTGAATACGGTGGTGAGCGATCCGGCGTTGGCGTCGGCTCTTCCCGACGATGCCGACGGCCCTCGTGGCCGCCAAGGATCCGCGAAGGCGGTGACGCTGCCGGAGGGGTGGCTGGGTGATCCGGATGATCGTACTGTCCCCGCTGGTGCGGACATCATGCACTCGGGTGGCTAATTCTGGGCCGGCGCGAACCGCGTGGCCTTGGGTTAGCCAAGCATTGTTAGCCAATTTGTCCTAAACTAGGCCATCATGAGAGACGATTATCGGGAACACTTGGCGGAATTCGCCCATAATCTCATCGTCATGTGCGATTCGATTAAAGAGATGGCGTCGCATGCTTCCCGAGCGTTATTGAGCGCTGATCTCACTTCTGCAGAAGATGTGTTGACCAGCGTGGAGGACGTCGAAGAGCTTCGCGTGAAGTGCGAACAACAAGCTTTTCAGCTTCTGGCGTTGGAGAGCCCGGTGGCCCGGGATCTTCGCCGTGTGATTTCCGGCACGTACATTGTGGAAGATCTGTCACGAATGTCGGCGCTGATGGTGCACATCGCGAAGGTAACCCGCCGCCGCCACCCGGACTGTGCGGTTCCAGAATCCATGGTGCCGTATTTCTCCGAGATGGCGAAGCAGTGTTTGGACATCACGGCCACCTTGCACGACGTCCTGGTGTCCTACGATCCGGAGTTGGCATTGCAGTTGGCCCGCGACGACGACGCGATCGATGATCTCCACCACCACATTTTCGTCTTGACGACGCAGCGCGAGTGGCCATACACGACGACGAACGCCGTGGACGTCACCTTGCTATCGCGCTACTACGAGCGTTATTCCGATCACGCGGTCCAAATTGGTGCCCGCGTTATTTACTTGGCGACGGGTATGCGCCCGGAAGAGTACGTCGGAGGGAAAGATGAACGCGACCGCGAAGCCACGTTCACCCGCCACTTTGACGAGATCCAGCAACGCTATGGCGGAACGTTTTAGGATGCCCCATCGAGCGTCTCACCACGCCGCTTCTCTCTCCTGGTGAGATAACGATCGGACGCCACATAAACGACGAAGGCCACGGCGGTAATGCCTGCGAGGATCCACAGCACGGTGGCATATGCGTGGGCAGTGTGTCCTGAGCCCTGCGTCAGCCCGCTGAGGAATGTCGGTTCAATATCGATCAACTTAGCTGTGTACGCAATGCCGACGGGAATCGCGATGTTAATGGTCAGGTTGTAAAAACCGATGGCAACGCCCGTTTTCTCGGCTGGAATCTTCTTAATCGCTGAGGCCATCAGCGGTGCGTACATGAGCGCGAATCCGCTCCCGAAGAACATCATGGAAAGAATCAACAACCACAGGGATGTGTCGGAAATAATTGCGGGGATGACAAGGGCACCGCAAATTGAGGACAACGCAATAATGATGGCCGGCCGTGTTTTCAGAACCTTCGCGATAGCACCCGAAGCAGCTCCGACGGCGGTTGCGCAGGCGTAGCCCGGCGCGATCAACATGGATGCCGTATCGGTTCCCAACCCGTGCAGGATGGACACGATGAAGGGGAAGAAGAAAATGTACCCCAGCTGCACGGAATACAAGATGAGGACGACGACGAGTGCCCACACGTAGCGGCCGTTGAGGAAGAATTCTGGCCGGACAAGGGCTTTGTTGTTGATCTTGATGTACACCGCGAAGAGCGCAACCCCGATGACTGAAATGACAGCGTAGATCGGCTGGAACTCTTGCATGAAGATGACGGCGAATGTGGCGAAGACACCGATGAGAAAGAGACCAATGACATCCAGGTTGGCGCTGACTTTTTCATCATCGGGAACAGTTTTCGCGATGAAAGGCACTGCGAGGATTAGGGCCGCAGAGACCAAGAACATTGCGGTCCACGAGATGTACGTGGACACGAATCCGCTGGTGAGCACACCGATCAGCATGGCCAATTGGAACGCAGCGGTGGAAAATCCGAGGTACGTCTTCTGGTCTTTCGCGGAGATGTGCTTGGTGACGTAGATGACGTAGAGTGTCTCTGCTCCGGCCAATCCGGTGGTTTGGATAATTCGCCCGGTCAGCACCATCGGCCACGAGTGTTGGAAAACAAACCCGATGATGGACCCAATGACGGTCAGCCCGATCCCCACGTACAACAGCTTTTTGATGCTAAACGTATCGGCAAGCGCGGCATACACCACAGCGCCGATACCGATGACAATTCCTGCCAGTGTGGCTTGCAAGCTCACCGTCGTCGCAGAGAGGTGGAGGTCGTCGGCAATGGGCTTGGACATGAACTTAAAGCCGTTGTCAATGACCAAGCTGAATACGAAGGTAAATAAAATAACCGGAACGGCGGCTTTGGGGTTAAGTACCTTTTTGCCGGCCTTCTCCGGGGCGAGTGTTGCTGTTTCAGTATGTGCCATCGTTGCCTGCTTAGATCGCCGCGAGTGGAAGCGCGAGCTCCATCATGGTGGTGAATGCTTTTTCCCGTTCGCTCGCGGTGGTGGCCTCGCCCGTCACGATGTTGTCGCTGACGGTGAAAATCCCCAGCGCTTCGACGCCTGCTTCTGCGGCGGTGGCATACAACCCGGCAGATTCCATTTCCACAGCGAGAACACCCATTGCCGCCCACCGCTGGTTGACGTCATCCTGGTAGTTGTAGAACACGTCAGAGCTCAGGACATTGCCCACGTGGGTGGTGATTCCAGCTTCCTTCGCCCGAGTTCGAACGTCCTCAATCAACCGATACGATGCGATCGGCGCATACACCCCGGGCAGGTTGTACTGGGACAGGAAATTCGAGTCGGTGCAGGCAGCTTGCCCAATGACGACGTCGTAGAGGTTGAGATCCTTCTGTAGTGAGCCACATGAGCCGACGCGGACGAGTTTCTTGATACCGAAGTCATGGATGAGCTCCCAGGCGTAGAGGGAGATAGAGGGGATGCCCATCCCCGACCCCATCACTGAAACTTCTTTGCCCTGGTAGGTGCCGGTGTATCCGAAAGCGTTGCGGACGGAGTTGAACTGGACGGCGTCGTCGAGGTAGGTCTCTGCGATGAATTTTGCGCGGAGCGGATCGCCGGGCAGGAGGATCGTTTCGGCGATGGGTACGCCGTTCGGGTTGATATGCGGAGTTGATTGTCGGCCCATGTTTTCTCCTGTTCGGGACACGTCATAACGCCACCGTGCGGTTACGTTGACAAGGTTGCAGGACTCCCCTAGGCCCGAATGACCCCCAGTTCGCCCTCTGATCTGGATGTCCGCGTGAGCTACCTGTTGTGTCGGGCGCTGTGCCCGCGAACACCGGTCCGCAACCACCTCACCTTGTCCAGCCAACGCGGATGTGGTTGCACACCCCTATGACTATCTCATGTCTTTGCCCGTGGCGCAGTATGGGCCCCGTCACTTTTCACGACAGTATGTTTCGACAACCTGACCTATGCGGGCGACGTGTCTCGGCGGGCTACTTGCCTACACAATCTACTAGTTCGAGTTGCTATCCGAACCGACCGGAAATGTAGTCTTCCGTTTCTTTCCGCTTGGGGCGCTCGAAGATTTCCTGTGTCGGCCCAGTTTCGACGAGCCGGCCTGGCTTACCCGTCGATTCGAGTGAGAAAAACGCCGTTTGGTCGCTGACGCGCGCAGCCTGCTGCATGTTGTGGGTGACGATGACGATGGTGAATTCTTTCTTCAGCTCGTGAATGAGGTCTTCCACCGCCAACGTGGAAATGGGGTCAAGCGCCGAGCAGGGCTCGTCCATGAGCAACACCTCTGGCTCCACGGCTATCGCACGCGCAATGCACAGTCGCTGCTGCTGACCACCAGAGAGCCCCCCACCTGGTTTATCCAGACGGTCTTTTACCTCATCCCACAGGTTCGCACTACGCAGCGACCGTTCGGCCACTTCTTTCAAACGCGCTTTGTTCTTAACGCCGGATAGTTTTAATCCCGCGACGACATTGTCTTCGATGGACATTGTCGGAAAAGGGTTCGCTTTTTGGAAAACCATACCGATGGTGTTTCGCACGGCGACGGGATCTACTTTGGCATCATAAATGTCTTCGCCATCTAGCTTGATCGACCCCGTGACATACGCCCCGGGCGTCACTTCATGCATCCGGTTAATTGTCCTGAGCACGGTGGATTTACCGCATCCCGACGGTCCAATAAAAGCGGTCACAGATCGCGGCGGAACATGCATGGTGACGTCTTGCACCGCGTGGAAATCTCCGTAATAAATATTGACATCTTCTAGATCTAAGCGCTTAGCCATCGTGACCGTTCTCCTTATAACCGTGTGCAGATAATTGTCCGGACTGACGTTGCTATGACTTGACCGAGAACCGACGGGAAATAAGCCGAGCCGCAATAGTCAATACAGCAATAATGACGACGAGTGTGAAGGCCGCACCCCACATTTTGTCGACGGCTGCGCCCGTCGTTCCCGCCTTATACATGGCCAACATCATCAACGGAAGCGACGTTTGTGGCCCTTCGACCGGATTGAAATTCGTACCGACGCTATATCCAACCAAGATGAGAACGGGCGCTGATTCCCCCATGACCCTTGCGACCGACAACATGATTCCGGTGATAATGCCCGACATTGCAGTGGGAAAAACGATACGGGCAATAGTTTTCCATTTCGGAACTCCCAATGCGTAGGCTGCTTCCCTCAGGTCTTGAGGAACAACCCGCAACATCTCTTCAGTGTTTCGGATAATCACCGGGACGATAAGAAGAACTAAGGCAAGAGATACGGCCATACCTGAGCGTTCAAATCCGAAGAGCACTACCCATAGCGAATAGATAAACAGCGCCGCAACGATAGAGGGCACGCCCGTCAAGATATCCACCATAAACGTGGTCACTTTCCCCAGGCGCGATTGTCCCGCGTATTCAACCAGATAAATTCCCGTCAGCACACCGATTGGGATCGATAGCGCTGAGGTTATGAGCGCTTGAATGAGCGTCCCCATAATCGCGTGATACGCACCGCCACCGGCCTGGGATTCGATAATCCCCATCTGGGATTTCATCCACCAGGTGGAACTCAAGGTGACGGTAGCACCGCGTGAGACCAGCTCCCACAGCACCCAAAGCAGCGGAATGAACGCAACGATCACCGTCGCAAAGACGAGAACCCGCGCTATTTCATTCGTCACTTTTCGACGAGTCGAAATAGCAGTAAAGGTTGTGGAGGTTTCGATTGTTTGATGCGGAGAAATATGTGGTTGTAATGCTGGCGATGAGACCGCGTGTGACATCGTGGCGCTCCCTACTTTGTGTAACTGATAGCTGGTGTGTCGGGTCGGGGCTTATCTCTGCGTTTATCTCTTCGCCACAATGGCCCGGGCGATGGCATTGACGACAAACGTCAAGAGGAAAAGAACGAGGCCAGCCGAAATGTACGCCCCCGCCTGAATGTTGTTATTAAATTCTTGAGCGGCGTTCGCAATAGCCGTGGCGAACGTCGTGCCACCGTCGAAAAGAGATCCACGGAATTCTGAGCTGGGTGAGATCACTAAGTACAGGGCCATTGTTTCGCCGAGAGCACGACCCAACCCCAGCATGGCTCCGGAAATATATCCCGAAAAGCCGAAAGGTAAGACGGTCAACCTGACGACTTCCCATCGGGTTGCCCCTAATGCCAAGGCAGATTCAATGTGGCCTTGAGGAGTTTGAACAAAAACTTCTCGGGCCGTGGCCGCGATCACGGGGAGAATCATGATGGCTAGAACGATCCCACCGGTCAACAGGTTTCTGCTTGTTGCGAAAGCAGGGGAATTAGCAAAGGTTTTGAAAAGAATGAACTGACCTGCCCAGGAATGAATCCATTCATAGAAGCCCCCAAGTTTCGGCCCCAGAACTTGGGCACCCCATAAACCAAAAACAATGGAGGGAACGGCCGCAAGAAGGTCCACAACAAATGCGATCGGTTTGACGAATCGCTGGGGACAATATTGCGCTAAAAAGATCGCTATTCCCAGCGCTACCGGCATCGCCAACACAAGGGCCACCAGGGACACTGTCACGGTGACAAAGAAAAGGTTCGGAATACCGAAGTGCATGGCCGACGTCGTCGCGGTATTCCAGTCACCACTGTACGTAAAGAAGTTCTCGGTGTTGTTCCGTAGTGCGGGGACTGCACGCCACAGCAAAAACGCTCCGATAGCAGCGATGATGACGGTGATCATCATTGCGGACCCCGTCGCCAAGCCGTGGAAGATTCGGTCACCGGCGCGGACTTTTCCTGGTGCGTTGTGGCCGTCTTGGGCCTTCGGCGGGATATCTCCGTTGTCGGGTGATGATAGTCCCGCCTGGTCGGCAGCGGAGGGAAGATGAGATCCGGCGGGCTGGAATGTCGCAGCTCCGGCGCTAGATGTAGTGGTCATTGGTGTCTCTGCACTCATTGGGGTCTATTGGAACGCTTGAACTTGGCTGTATCCGGGGAACGTGCAATCCAGAAGGTCTGACATGACGCGCATCCCTCGGATTACTTGATTTCTTTAATCGCGCTGGTCAATTTGTCTTTCAATTGACCGGTGACCGGAATATAGCACTGGTCTTCCAAATTCGAGTCCTGCCCATCATTAATAGCGACGGTCAGGAAGTCGCGAACGCGATCACCGGTGGACGAATCTTGGTACTTCGAGCACACCAGTTCATAGGTTGTGAGGAACAACGGGTAGCTGTCTTTTTCTTTCAGACCGAACAGGGCGTCGGTATCGACAACCATGTTGTTGCCCTCACCTTTATATGTGAGTTTGTCTAAGGCATTGCCCACGGTCTCTTTATTGAGTTCGACGGGGCCCTGCCCGAAATCGATCGCCGCCTCTTTCAACTTGGCTTCTTTGGCGAACCCGGCTTCGACATATGTGATGGCCCCGTCGGTGGCTCCGACTTCCTGGACGACGCCGGAGGACCCATTCGCCCCCGACCCTGTGGTGGAGGGGAACGCTTTCCCTTCGGAATCCCACTGCCCCGGCGCAGATGTCTTCAAGAACTTCTGGAAGTTATCTGAGGTTCCCGATTCATCTGAACGATAGATAACCTTGATGTCTTTATCGGGAAGATTAACTCCATCATTGAGCTTCTTGATGGCATCGTCATTCCACTTCTTGATCTCGCCCTTGAAAATCTTGGCGATCACTTCAGGGCTGAGGGCGACGCTGTCAACGCCATCCAGCTTGTAAGCGACAGCGACCGGCCCGATCACCATAGGAAGCTGCCACACGTCGGATTTACAGGTGTTGTCCTTCGCCTCAGCCATTTGGCTATCGTCAAGAGGCGAATCCGACCCGCCGAAGTTGACCTGTCCGGCTATGAATTGCTTTTGACCAGCACCTGAACCGGTGCTGTTGTAGGAGAACTGTGCGCCGGGAACTGCCTGTGAGTATTTCGCAGAGAAAACGCTCATGGCTTTCTGCTGGGCAGATGAGCCCTCTGCGGTGAGTTGTCCGGTGGTTCCAGAGAGGTTCGAATCTCCGTTGGATGACGATGACTCCCCGTCCGCGCTGTTGTCATCACTATTGCAGCCCACCAAGGTGAGGGCAGAGACGGCTGCGATGGTAGCCAGGGCAGTGCCACGTCCTACTTGTTTCCTGTTCACTTTTCCTCCGGGACTCAGGGATTTCGCCAGGTCAGGAGCAGAACGAGCCACGTCGGATTGCTGACGTCATCTGCCTCCTTCGGCGCCTACTGATTCCGACACATGCGGTTTCAGGTTTGAAAGTAACCCGTGGAGGTTGCCAGTGAGCAGATTCAAGATGAACAGAGAGTGAACACTCAGAATTTCCACGCTGTGTGACGCTCAACCACCGTGAATCCGAGCGCTTCGTACGCGTGAACGGCGGGTGCGTTATCCGCCTCGACATAGAGTTCGACGTAGGCCGCATCGTTGCTGGCCAGGTACTGAATTCCCTTCGCGGTTAAGGCGCGTCCTAAGCCGCGTCCTTGAGCCTTTCGCGCGAGCCCAATCACGTACACTTCGCCGACTTTACGCCCGGCTTCGTCGTCACCCTCACGCGCTAATTTCGTCCAGTGGAACCCTAAAAGAGGGGGAAGCGAATCGGCATCATCACCCTCACTACTCCCCCAGAGCAAAAGCACGCCGTCAGGGTCGTACCACGATGCTCTCCGGGCTTGACCCAACCGTGCCTGATCCCAGCCGCCTTGTTCGGGGTGCCAGTCAAAGGCCTCATTGTTGACAGCCAACCATGCAGCATCAACCGCGTCTTTCCCCCATCGACGCGCCGATTCCGTCCAGCTGAGAACCGTGACATCATCGGGTAGCGTCGCTGCCGCCTGAGCGACGGGATTGCTATCAGACTTATCTTTGACGACAGACCCGGGAAGCTCCATCCCGAGGAGTTCACGATCAGCAGTAGCGCCAATATGTTCAGCCGCCGCCCGCGCCGCGGGGAGGTCCCCGTGCGCCCACCACGTCAACCCAATTCCATTGGTGTGGATATCACGCTCATCGCCCAGACCAAGCGACGACGCATGTGCACGCACCGCACGTTGCAGCGCCGTCGCCAGTCCGCCTCGTCGATAAGAAGGATGAACCGCGAGCTCAACGGCCGGGCCAGAAGGGTCGACGGCTGCAATGCCGCGCACATGCCCATCGACTCTGACTAATGCGTGCCAATGATTGAGGTCCGGCTCCTCCATCCCGCGCAAGAATTGTTCGGAAAACGGTGCGACGCCGTCATGCCGGGTGCTCTCGTGCAGAATTGTTTCGATTTCCATCCAGCGATCGGCTGAGGCTTGTCGAGCATTGCGAACCCGGGGAGAAACTGGCCCTAGCACCAGCTGCGTGATGATGTCACACGGCTGTGCGTTGAACGTGGGTGCGTCTGCCATCACTACAATCCTCACTCATTTCTTGGTTCTGCTCGTCTGAGCTGTTCGTCTGTACTGTTCCGGCCGAATGTGGTTGACTTTCGTCGCACAGGCTACCGGGGTTCTGGCGCGAGTCATAGTTTCGAGTCACAGTTTCGGGCACGCAACGATCATGCGTCAACGTCGATAGCCTTATAACCGACGTTACGCACGGTGGCGATCATGCCCTCGTACTCTGTGCCCAACTTGGCGCGGAGCCGCCGAACGTGCACGTCGACAGTTCGGGTGCCGCCGAAAAAGTCGTACCCCCACACTTCTTGCAACAGCTGCTTTCGCGTAAACACACGGCCGGAATGCTGGACCAGGAAGCGGAGCAATTCGAACTCTTTATACGTCAGATCCAGCGGGGTCCCGTGAATCCGCGCAGTGTAGGTGGCGTCATCAACAACAAGTTCACCGACAGTGACGACGTTCGAATCGTCGATCTCGTTGACGGGAACTGGCCGACGGGTGAGCAGGAGCCGGAAGCGCGCGTCGATTTCGACCGGCGTGGCGCTGGCCAGGAGGAATTCGTCGACGGCCCAGGAGGAATCTAGGGCGATCAGGCTGGTTTCAGCGATGGCAACGGCCACGGGCATGTCGGGGTGAGCAGCGGCAACGGTGCGGCAGAGCTCGCGTGCGCCGAGGAGGTCGGAGCCTGTGACGTCGATAACTGCGAGTTCGACGTCGTCGAGTTGTCGTGAGGACGTAGCGTCGGGGGGAAGAATGACGGTCTCGTGTGGCAACAGCGCCAAAGGCGGGAGCACCTCGGCCACGCTTGTGGCATTGGTGAGTAACGCTATCCTCACGGTGTAATCCTTTTTCGTTGACTAGCTCAACAGCTCAATACTGGGTCACTTTAGCCCAGTTCGCCCCATTGACCGAACCGGATAGTCTATTTGCGCTTGTAGGTTCGATGAATAGCCCAGAAACCGGTAAAACTGTAGGGGTGACTCATCAGCCTTCCTCGCCCGCCGGTTCCGTGCCCGTTGTGGCGCGGTCTCGTCGCCGTCGGACGGTGCGCAAAGTGGGCATCATCGCCGCTATCGCCCTGATGGTTCTTGCTGTGTGCGCATGGGTGGGAGATTCATTGGTGGCAGCTCGAACGGAGTCGCGTATCTCGCGTGAACTGCAGCACTACTCTAATTTGCCTGTTCAACCCGATGTGACAGCCGGCGGTTTTCCTTTCTTGTATGAAGCCGAACGTGGGAAGTTATCATCGCTGACGGTCGATGCTCAGGATCTCGACGTTCCTGGTTTTGGTTTGGTGACCGTCCATTCCTCGGCAACAAATATTGAGGCGTCGACACACGACATTCTTCACGGTCGGATTGAGGATGCCCCGGTAGAGACAGTATCGACGACGCTCTCACTGGACGGATTAGCCTTGGGCGAGCGGCTCGGGATTACCGACCTGACTATCCGACGATTAGCGAATACGGCGCCGAACGGCGGTCAAGAATCGGATTCGGTGTTTAGTGGTTCTATTGGTGGTTTAGATAAGCCAGCCACAGTTGCAGTTCGATTGAGAATTAAAGGCGACGTTATTTCTATGGATGCCTACGAGGTTCTCGACGGGCCGACAAGCAGGGATAAAGACGCCCCGGTTGTGAAAGGCCGAGAGATCCCCGAGGACATTCGGGATGAAATAAAGAAAGCCTTTTCCCTTCAATTAGAAGGAAAATATCTTCCACTGAGGGCACGTCCAGATTTTATTTATTGCGAGGGTGGATCTATTTTCCTGCAGGCTAGCCAACAAAATGTGACGATTAATTTGTCGGATCTGGCGCCCATGGCTCGGGAGGAACCTGAGGAAGCGAAGTACGAAAACGACAAAGAGTAAGAGGTACGGAGTAAGGAGTAGCGAGGACGAGGGGCGTGACGTGTCCTACCCCTCCGGTACGCTGGGCACCATGGCTGAAAACGACAAAGACAATGCACAGAAATTCGGCGTTCCCGGAACTGGTTCTGCGGGACAGGCAGATCGCTCCCCCAGCGACGGTTCCGCTGATGAGGGCACGCCGCAGGGTCACAAACTCGACGGCAATGAGGCCGTGAATCGCGCTGCGGAGCAGGCCAAAACGACGGCCAGCCGGAACATTCCTGTTTTTGGTGATCTGCCTATTCCGGATGACACGGCGAATTTACGCCAGGGTCCCTCTCTTCACGATGGTCTTCTGGCACTTCTTCCCCTGGTTGGGGTCTGGCGGGGCGAAGGACAAGCCCGGGATCTATCGACGGGCGAAGAATATCCCTTTGGTCAGCAAATCACGTTTGCTCATGACGGCCAGAACTATCTGTCCTATGAGTCCCGCACATGGAGGATAAATAAAGAAGGCGCGGCCTCCGGTCCCGATGAGCGCGAATCAGGTTTCTGGCGTATTAACGATAAAGATGAGATTGAATTCGTGTGCGCGCACGCCAGCGGCGTGGTCGAAATTTTCTATGGCCAGCCGACGACTGAGCGCCAATGGGATGTGCAGTCCGCGTCGACGATGGTGACGGCGTCTGGCCCCTCCACGCTGGGCCCCGGTAAGCGCCTCTACGGGTTGATGCCGAATAACCACTTGGGTTGGGTTGACGAGCGTGTCGTCGACAATGAGATGGTTCCTCGTATGTCGGCGGAACTCACTCGCCACGCGGGGTAGGTCAGTTCACGCCTCTTAGCCAAAACTGGGCGCTGACGTCAGCGACGGGATGATCTCTCCGAGAGTCGGCAGGCCATCAGGCGAATGGGGTGCCATGCAAGGCATCGTCGGATTGTCGTCTTTCAGGAGGTTGGACACCAACGCTTGCATAGATGGAAGTTTGGTCAGCCCACCGTGCCCGACGATGTCATTGGGGCACAGATCTTGGGTGATGATGTTGGTGTAGTCACCCGGGCCGTCCATCAGGTTGATGTCATACGGTGCGGCGTTGATTTCCTGCTTCGTCGTGATGGCGTAGTACTTGATTCCCGGCAGCGCTTCCGACGGAGTGTTGAGTGCGCGAATACTCTCGCCCTCTGAGGACATCTCTAGGCAGGTGTCACTGGGGCTCTTGAGCAGCTCTTTCGGAACATAAAGCCGCGCATTCGGTGGCGGGCATTGGCCTTTGCGCAAGGCATCCGCGTGATGGGGCGATCCCTTGATCATCCCGGAAAGTATCACGGCTTTTCGGACGAAATCGGCACCGCCGAAATCCTTGAGCCAGTACCGAGTCACGAGTCCACCTTGGGACCACGTGACGACGTCGAACTTATCGTGCCCAGTTTCTTCTTTCAGCTTGTCGACGTAGGTGGCCAGGCGCGCCGAGTTGCCTTTGACGGTCACATAGGGGCTGGTAGTCGGATCGTTCGGCTCCCATGTCATGAAGACATGAACGTCTAATCCGTGCTTGCGCAGGCTATCTGCATACGATTCCGCGGACTCCCGTGATTCATTGGAGGCGGACACGTAGATGACTGGGAGCGGGCCATCCGTGGATGGTGATTCGGCGGCCGCTGGAGGCTGAGCACCACCAGCGTGGGCGGGCAAGGACGACAGCAATAGCGTGATCGCGGCCGTGAGGATGACGCACAGGAACAACACTGTGCGGCGGGGAGCGGTCATGGGGATCATGAGGCTAACCTACATCACTCGGCCGCGCGTAGCTACAGTGTTGGTAACTTAATTCTGCCTAGCCGCTTTTTAGTTAGCCGTTAAATTTCTCCAACAAGGCGAGCGCCGATTCTTTCCCTAGAGCGTTCGCAGCTAAGGGGCTATCCCCTGTCAGGAGATTTCTGTCCCGTATGGTTGCCCCGGACATGTCCTCATTAGAAATGGTGATACCGGCTTCCTGGAGCTTCTCCCCCAGCTTCCACGGCATCTCGCCAGGTAAATAGCCAATCTCAATATTGGCGCCGAAGTCGAGGGCATCCGGGAAAGCCACGACGCTATATCCGGCGAAAGGATTCTCGTCAGAGCCATGACCCGCCGCTAAGAGTGCTGCTGGGCCGTGACACAGCGTGATAATGAGCCGATCATTGTTCAGAAAGTAGCGCAGCGCTTCACCTACTGAACTGTCCGACGGCACACCATTCATGGCACCGTGACCACCTGGAATAAAGACTGCGGCGTAATCATCGAGCCCCTGTGCAACGACGTCGCTCAGCTTCTTGGGCTGTTTAAAAGCGTTTTTCGTTGCATCCCACGCGTCGTTAACGGCGTCGTCCGCCGACGGAAACGCCCACCATTCGAACTTCGCCGGGCCACCTGAGATAGTCGCGACATCGACCCCGAACCCCGCTTTGTGCATGTGATAGAGGGGAAGGAGCGTTTCCACGGGGTGGTTGCCGGTAGAGAAGAACGTGCCATTCTGCATCGGCATGTAGCGCTCTTCGGTTGCGATAACGAGGACTTTCCACCGGTCACCGGTGTACGTGTCTTCGGTGGCGAGCCCGGAGAAATCGGTGGTATCCGCGGTATATTGCTCGGGGGAGTACGCCGAGGGGAAGAAGGCGTTATCCTCCGCCGGATCAGGGGTTGGCTTGCGGTTACCGTCGGCTTTTGTTGCGTACTGTTGGACAAATTCCTTTGCTTTAGTAGCCATATCGCCTTTCTACAAGGAATGGCAGGATCGTGCCACCGGTACCAGGCGGCCACGAGGTAACAACACCGGCAAGATATCCCCGACCGGCATTCCGCCGGCGACGATTAGTTAAGCGCCCTCGCTAACTATTGTTTCTTGGTTACGCTTACTTCTTCACTGCGCTGATTTCCAATTCCAACGCAACGGCGTCGGAAATTAACACTCCTCCAGTTTCGAGGGCCGCGTTCCAGGACAATCCGAAGTCCTTTCGGGAAATGGTGATGCCGCCTTCGAAGCCCACGCGCACGTTGCCGAATGGATCTTTGGCCTCACCACCGAATTCAAATGGAATCGTCACAGATCGGGTGGTTCCTGAAATAGTAAGGTCACCAGTGAGTTCCAGCGTGTTCCCTTTAATCTCTGCCGAGGTGGAAGTGAACGTTAACGTTGGATTACTGTCGACGTCCAGGAAATCGCCTGATTTGACGTGCTTATCACGGTCAGCATTACCAGTGGTAAATGAATCAGCTTGTGCTGTCACATTCACCTTGATTGACGACGGATCGAAGGCGTCGCCGGAGGCTTCCCCGGTGAAGTCCGAGAACGATCCGCGAACTTTCGTCACCATGGCGTGGCGAACGACGAATCCTAAACGCGAGTGCGATGCATCAATGTCGTAGGTTCCGTTAATGGTGGACAGGTCGGACATTATTTTCTCCTTTTTTAAGTGCTTGACACGTTGTGCCCGTGCCACTTTATGTGACACATCAACTATGTTGCTGACCTTTTGGTGACTTGTCAACTAAATGGCGGAAAATATCTCACACAGGACTCATAAATGCGCGGCAGACCGACAGGAGGCTACTAATATCTAGTCGGCAGCTGGACCCACTTTCATGAAGCATTTATGGGTGTGACGTGCCACGATCCAGAGCCACCGGTGCATGGATTTTTGTATTGCGTTCCTAGACTAAGGATCATGACGACGACACATATGGATCCGACCTCAACCCCTGTCACGGAGGCGGAATCCCCCATCACTCATCCTCACGCCGATGAAGACCCACAATTCCGGCGTTTTCTGAACACCCTTCAGTCAAACGGCAAGGAACATATTGACTATGCGGATGACGGCCTGTCCCGCATTGCGCAGGCGCACGATGCCTCGCACTACCTGCTCGTTCCGAGGGGAATCATGCGCCCGGACAGCGCCGACCAGGTCGCCCGCATCATGGCAGCCGCCGACCGGTGCAATCTGCAGGTCAGCTTCCGAGCTGGTGGGACCAGTCTATCCGGGCAGGCGACGACTGACGCGGTGATGGTCGATACGCGACGGCGGTTCCAAGACATCGAGGTTTTGGATAATGGCCGCAAGGTGCGCGTTCAGCCGGGAGCGACGATCCAAATGGTTAACGCCTATCTGTCGCTATACAAACGGAAGCTGGGTCCAGATCCCGCGTCATCAAGTGCGTGCACGATTGGTGGCGTGGTGGCGAATAATTCGTCAGGGATGCATTGCGGTACGCAATTCAACACCTATCAGACGCTGGATTCCTTGGTATTTATTCTTCCTAGTGGAACCGTCATTAACTCAGCTGACCATGATGCTGAGCAACAGTTCCGCACGCAGGAGCCAGAGTTGTTTGATGCTCTCGTTCAGATGCGTCGGCAGATTACGTCGAGCCCTGAATTAGTGCGGAAAATCAAGCACCAGTACTCGATGAAGAACACCATGGGGTATGGCTTAAATTCGTTCTTGGATTATGAGTCCCCGCTCAATATTTTCACGCACCTCTTGATCGGTTCGGAGGGCACTCTGGCATATATTGCCGAGGCTACGTTTAATACTCTGGAAGTAAAACCACGAGTTTCTACTGGGCTTCTGGTTTTCTCTAATTTAATCGACGCGTCGTCGGCAGTTCCTCAGTTGGTCGCGGATGGATTTCAGACTGCCGAGTTGTTGGACGCGACGAGTCTCAAGGTGGCACAGCGGACGGGAACGGTAGCGCGTTCAATTCATGAAATTGACGTTAAGGATCACGCTGCGCTGCTGGTGGAGTTCACCGGGGACAGCGACGACGAGCTGCACGACCGGTATTCGGCTGCGCTCCCTCACCTTGAAGCCATGCCCTTGGCGGTGCCCCACGAGATGACGTCGGATAGAAAAGAACGGAATCTCTTGTGGGCAACGCGAAATAATTTGTATGCGGCCGTTGCGGGAGCCCGACCAAGCGGGACGAATGCGTTGCTGGAGGATGTTGTCGTTCCGGTCCAAGATTTGGGGCGCGCGTGCGATGATCTCACGCATCTTTTCCAGAAACACGATTATCCCGGTTCCGTTATTTTCGGCCACGCAAAAGATGGCAATGTTCACTTCCTTTTAAATGAACAATTCAGGGATGTGAAGAAACTTCAGCGATATCAGCGTTTCACCGAGGATATGGTTGATGTCATTCTGGGATATAACGGTTCGCTCAAGGCCGAGCATGGAACGGGGCGCATTATGGCTCCGTTTATTGAGCGCCAATTTGGTTCGGAGTTGTACCAGATTATGCGTCGGATTAAGGATGCGGCTGATCCGAAGCGAATGCTCAACCCCGGGGTTATTATTACCGACGATCCGCATGAGTACGTTGAGCATCTGAAGGTGGCTGACCGGATCGAGAAGGTGGCGGATCGGTGCGTCGAGTGCGGGTATTGCGAACCGGTGTGTCCGTCGCGAAATCTGACGTTGACGCCACGCCAGCGGATTGTTCTTCGCCGTGAGATTGCTGCGGCGAAGAACCGCGGGGATACGAAGCTGGCCACGGAGTTGCAGGAGCGGTGGCAGTACGAGGGGCAGGATACGTGCGCGGTGGACGGTATGTGTCTCACGCGATGCCCTGTGGGGATCAACACAGGCGATCTGATCCGTCAGCTGCGTGCAGAAAGTGCCGGCAGTGTTGCTCAGAAGGGCTGGAAGGCGGCTGCACACGGGTGGAACCTGGGTGCCAAGGCTGGTTCGCTGGCGATGACTGCCGCACATGCTGTGCCGTCGTCCTTGCCGACGGCTGCCACGCGGGTTGTGCGGAAAGTGGTCGGCGATGACACGATGCCCTTTTATAAGAGTGCGCTGCCCCAGGGCGGCCCTTTGCGCAATGATGTCTCCGCCGATCACGTGGATTTTGTTTTCTTTCCCGCCTGCGTCAACGAGATGTTCGGTGGCATCGATGGCGATGGAAAGCGAGCAATGAATGCGACCAAGGCTTTCGAGACGGTAGCGCGGCGTGCCGGGCTCACGTGGCGCACCCCGAAAGGTATCGGTGGCATGTGCTGCGGTACGCCGCGGAAATCCAAGGGCATTTTGGAGGGCTACGAGGTCATGCGCACACGTGTGCTCTCTGGGCTGTGGGAGGCGTCAGAGGAAGGCCGACTGCCGATCGTGTGCGATGCTGCCTCCTGTACCGAGGGCATTCAGGTCATGCGGGACACTGTTAAAACGGCCGCAACCTGCGACCCTAAGTGGGAGAACGTGCAGGTGATGGACGCCGTCGAGTTCTGTGTGCGCTATCTGCTTTCCCACTTGGAAGCGAAGCGGCAGCTGGATTCTCTGGTACTCCACCCGACGTGCTCTCTGACCCATTTAGGTCTTATCGACGAGATGTGCGCGATCGCGCGCGTTGTCGCCCGGGATGTGACGGTACCGAAGCATTGGGGTTGCTGCGCGTATGCGGGTGACCGTGGGATGCTTCACCCTGAGTTGACGAAAAGCGCAACACGGGCGGAAGCGCATGAGGTCAATGAGCGGGCGTATTCAGCTTACGCATCGATCAACCGGACGTGCGAGCAAGGGATGACCGAGGCAACTGGCCAGAATTACCAGAACCTATTCCAACTTCTGGATTGGGCGACGCGACAAGAAAAGGTGGACGCGACAGCCTAAGCCTCAGTGGCGTGGTCGGCCGCGGGCGTGTGGTCGGTATAGGTGTAGCCCGTCGGTGTGACTCTCGGGACTGCGGGGCACAATATAAGCCTCTAAGCAGCGGAAATGCAGCCCTTACAGCAGAGTCACGCCGATCACAATTACTGGTTTTCAGTGTCAATTCTGGGTTATTGTCTGGGTATGCGTAATAATCAACCTATTCATAATCAGTCTCCCCTTAGCCGGCCTGATGGCCGCCCTCTGCCCTCGAAAAATCTTCTAACAAGCGGTTCCAAATCGACGGAGTTTGCCAAGGCGTACATCCGAAGAGCTCACCGCTCCACAGATCAACGCGAC
The DNA here is from genome assembly GCF_053760365.1 of Corynebacterium sp. c7Ub_26. Classification (NCBI taxonomy): domain Bacteria; kingdom Bacillati; phylum Actinomycetota; class Actinomycetes; order Mycobacteriales; family Corynebacteriaceae; genus Corynebacterium; species Corynebacterium sp. c7Ub_26. The sequence goes on from NZ_JBSNBL010000003.1 coordinate 39,628, forward strand.
CCCCTATTAAGCAACAAAAGATTCGGGATAGCGTTGGGACTGACTCTCGGTCTCGCTGGCACATTTCTTATTCATGGCGCAGTAAGTGGGCGAGTTTTAGGATCGGCACACGCATCTGTTTCTGGAGCGACACCCATATCTGAGGCTTCAGCGACGGCTCAACATGCTGCTTCCTATTCCGGAACATCAGAATCTTCGACAACCCACGACTCGGGCACTGCGGAGCTTATCGAACGGAATGCAAAGTACCAGGCTAATCACAATGATGGCGCTGGAAAGGCCGATTCGGTGCGGTGGATAGATAGAACAGCAAGCTCACCTCTTGTTTTAATCGCCCCTCATGCCACCACGCAGATTCGCGATGGCAAACGGAAACCGGCTGACCTGTACACCGGCGGCATTACTGAGATTGTGGCCGACCGCATGGGCGCGTCATCATTAACAACGACAGGCAAGGTTTCAGATTGGAATAAGAATTGGTCTACGAGAAATGACGAATTCACACGGATCATCGACCGCCTTCCCAAGAATGCCGTCATTGTTGAAATTCACGGGATGAAAGATTCTTCACTGGACGAACCTGTATCTGCCGGTGCCGGTCATAAACCATCAGAGTCGACGGATGCGATCGTCGGCGCCTTGCAAGACGAGTTTGATGGCCATGTGTCGCAGGATAAATTTGAGGCAGAGTCTGGTTACACAGTGACCGATTACCTGCAGGAAAAGGGACATTCCGTCCTACAGATTGAATTAAGCCGCAGCCTCCGAGACCCCAAATCTGGCCAAGCTGGACAGACATTGGACCATCTAACACGTGCGTTTTCCAAAGCGGCTGACCAATTCCCGCAGTTGTCAACGACACCCGAAGCGGATGGAGAAGATCGGCTGCCGCATCTCACGTAAGTCGGTTCTGAGTAGCCAGCAGAGTCACACGGATTCCGGATTATATTTGGCTAGCCCGCGTATATGGACAACTCATTATAATCTCGACATCGCATAATCACGCTCACTCCCCGACGGCTTCGGCAGCAATCTCCTGTACCTCGTCCGCCGTATCCGGCCGATCGAACTCAAACCCGTCCAAGCTCAGCACCCGCGCAGCAACGCGTACTGAGGACACCAACCACACACCATCGGCCGCTTTGAGGTCGTCAAGCGTGAGACGACGCTCCTCACAATTCCAACCACGCTCGCGTGCGATTCCGAACATCGACGCTTGCGTCGTACCTGCAAGAATCCCCGCGTCTGTCTTCGGCGTCATCATGCGACGATCAGACACTGCGATCACAGTGGACGTCGGCCCCTCCAACACAGCACCGTCGTCGGAAATGAAAATTACGTCGTCAAAGTCGTGCTCATGGGCATAGCGCAGGGCCGCCATATTCGCTGCGTATGAGAGGGTCTTCGCGCCGATCAAGGCCCATGGTGATCGCTCCGACAAATCCAGGCGGAATCCTCGCTCCGCCGACATCACCTTGACACCCTCACGACGGCCACGCTCAACTTCGTCCGACATCGGCGCTACCGTAATCCACCCCGTCGGCCGGCCCGTCGACTCACGGCCACGAGACAACACCCACCGCAGGCCACAATCGCGCTCCGCTAGCTCCGGGTACTGCTTCTTCCACTCCTCAACAGCCAAATCCGTGGCGCGACCCCACAAATCCAGGTCCGGCTCGGGCAACCCCAACATGGCAGCGGAACGACGGAACCGCTTCGCATGCCGGTCCAGATTCCGCACACTTCCACCGCGGAGCATGAGAGTCTCGAAAATTCCATCACCACGGACGGCGGCGAGGTCGTCGGCAAATAACAGCGGCTGGGCCGAATCGTGGACACGGGGCTCGCGCCCTACCGAATCCAAACCTGCGTGCAACACAGAGACAACGAGCAGGGGGTTCGTACCCGGCGACTGGGGCGACAACGGTGGAAGCACAGATGAAGCAGAAGACATATCCGTATTGTATGACGGCCCTGGGACATAAACCTGGTTAAACAATTCATGATAACCACCACATTCCCGGCTACACTGACACTCGTGGCCACCCGCGAAACTTCGAACACCAGCAAGACCCCCGGAGAAACGCCGACTCCCACGACGTATCAGAGCCCGCTTCTCGACACCATCGACGGAGCCGCCGACGCGCCCGACGGGCACCAACAACACGGCGTGGCCTGGCATTATGGAAACCCTCTGGGCGAGCAACGCGCCTTTGAGCGATCCGCGGGGGCTGTCGACCGATCCCACCACCGGGTACTCCAGATCAGCGGAGCGGACACGTTGTCGTGGCTGAACTCGCTGATCAGCCAGAAAATTGATGCGCTGGAACCTGGCTCGACCACCCACGGCCTGATTTTGGACGCGAAGGGGCACATCGAACACGCGTTCACTATTGTACGGCCTCAAGCATCTTCGCCCACGTGTGCCGACGAGCCCACCGTCTACCTGATCTCCGAACCAGAGGTTTTCGGCGCCCTTCAAACGTATCTGACACAAATGGTCTTCTGGTCCGCAGTCAGCGTCCACGAAGCAGACCTTGCCCTGATTACCGTCATCGGGCCGGACACGTCGACAGTTGTGGCACACACCTTAGAGGACCATCACGCTACGGGCACGCCGACGACCACTACCCCGCCCGGTACGCTTCCCGAAGAAACGATCACATTCACCGATCCCCTCGTCGGCACGGAAGATTCTGTCCATCTTTTGGTTCCCAGGCGTGCGCTGACCGACGCTTTCACGGCGTTCATCAAGGCGGGTGCGAAACCCACCGGCCTCATGGCCTACGAGGCAGAACGCGTCAAAGCGGTCATGCCGGAGGTACACGCTGACCTAGACAGTCGCACCGTGCCGCACGAGATAGAAGCCTTTATCGGAACCCCGGCCAACGCGCCGACTCAACTGGCAACCGCCGACGATGGGCCCACGGCCTCCTATGTTCACCTGAACAAAGGGTGCTACCGCGGGCAAGAGACGGTCTCGCGGATACAAAACCTCGGGCGACCGCCCCGTCTTCTGGTCAAACTTCAAGCCGACGGTTACTCTGCTCGCCGGCCCGAACCAGGTGAGGCAATCACCTCTGGGAAACGGAAGGTCGGCCGGATCGGAACCGTCGTTGACGACTGCGACGAAGGACCTATCGCGCTGGGGCTCGTCAAGCGGAGCATCGTCGAAAAAGCAATTGCTGGTGGCGCAACCGGTGGGGCACGGTCGGCAGTGGGGACGCAAACAACCGCCCTTGAGGTCGAGGGCACAACGCTCGCCATCGACCCCGACACTACTCACCTGGACGAGGCCCCCAAAGCCGGACGACAAGCCGTCGACAAGCTGCGCGGGAAAACGCCTTAACCGACCACCCCACGCGCGCCGCTACACCAGACTCGGAGCGCCCCCATGCCTTCACACTCCGGGCACCTACCCCGAATTTTTAGTCAATAAGGGCCCTGTGCGCTGCAACAACAGCGCAATTCGGCGACATAGCGTCCCCCTATGCAGAATTTTTTGTTCAGAACCGGTAGGGTATGGGCAGGAAGAAACTATGAACTCGTCATGGGCCGGCGCAGGATTACCGCACCGGCCCGCTAACCCAAGGGGGTCAGACCATGGGTCGCGGCCGCGCCAAGGCAAAGCAAGCCAAGGTAGCACGTCAGTTGAAGTACAACTCACCTGAGATGGACCTCGAGCGCCTCCAGCGTGAACTGACCGGACAACGGGAAGAAGAAGACTCCCACGACAAGTGGGATCGTTGGGCAGAAGACGAGCCCGACGAAGACGACTGGCGCTAACTACCACTGGGGGCGTCTTTCCTGGGCACATCCAGTACACCTCACCCCCGGAACAACCCAACGAAAACCCAGGCCAGCGCGGCATAGCTGAGCTGGCCATTTTCGTATGCCCAGAGGGCAGGGCACCCTTTCCGCGATTTATCCGAGCCTACGCCTGCGGGTGATCCCCGACCAGAACCGCGCGGTCCTGCTCACCATCGCCGGCAACACGCACGCGGCCTAAGGTCCAACAATCCACATGTCGGGCCGTCAACAGTGCCTGAGCGCGATCGGCCTCATCCGCGCTCACCACGGCGACCATGCCCACGCCCATATTGAACGTCTTCTCCATTCCCGCATCCGACACAGAGCCCAGCTCCGCGATCAACCGGAAAATGGGATTCGGCGTCCACGATGCACGATCCATCTCCGCGACGAGCCCGTCGGGAATCACACGCTCCATGTTCCCCACGAGTCCGCCACCGGTCACATGGCAAAACGTGTGAGTCTCGCATTCCTGAATAAGCTCCACGCAATCCAGCGCATAAATCCGCGTCGGCTCTAAGAGTTCCTCGCCCAAGGGGCGGTCAAGCTCTTCCACAACCCCATCAAGCGGAAGGCCGGCGTCCTCCAGCAAAACCTTCCTAGCCAGTGAGTATCCGTTCGAGTGAAGCCCCGACGATGCCATGCCAATAATGACATCACCATCGCGGACCTTATCGGGCCCCAACACATCCGCCGCCTCTACGACGCCCACGCCGGTCGCAGAAATGTCGTACTCGCCAGGCTCCATCACACCGGGGTGCTCGGCGGTCTCACCACCCAGCAACGCGCACCCCGCCATCTGACAACCCTGGGCAATACCGCCGACGATCTGCGCCACATGCTCCGGAATCACCTTGCCGATGGCGATATAATCCTGCAAAAACAGGGGTTCCGCACCGCACACCACAAGGTCATCGACGACCATCGCCACGAGATCCTGGCCAATCGTGTCATGCTTATCCATCGCCTGGGCCACAGCGAGCTTCGTGCCCACGCCATCCGATGAGGCAGCCAGCAGCGGCTCCTTGTACTTCCCCAACGCGAAAAGCCCGGCAAAGCCACCGAGGCCACCACGGACCTCTGGCCGGGTCGCTTTCTTAGCTAGTGGTGCGAAGAGCTCAACAGCCTTATCCCCTGCCTCAATATCCACGCCGGCCTGAGCATACGATGTTCCCTCAGAACGTGCTGCGAACGTATCGTGGCCATTGTCCGTGCTGTCTACTTCATGGGCATTCATATTGTGTATGTCTCTTCCTCACTAAATAAATGTTGATCTCGCTAAAACTAATATAACCTTGGGCAATTAATCTCGATCATTGTCAACACAACGCGATCGACATAAAACTAAACGAACCGCAGAAGTACGCGGAGTGTTTTGGGTGCCGCCAACACCACCGCGTGGTCCGCCACCACCTAGCCGAAACCCATCGCCTACTCAGAGTTCACCCGGCGCGGTGTGTTCTTGCAGGTCACGCACGGCACCCGCCTTTCGGCCGATATCGGGTAACCCAAGCGGGTAATGACCGTCGAAACAGGCACAGCACAGCTCCGACCTTTGCTGACGCGACGCAGCAACCATTCCTTCCACCGACACATAGGCTAAAGAATCTGCGCCAATCGAGGCACGCACTCCCTCTACGACGTCATCTGAATCAAAATCATTAGCCACCAGTTCGTCGGGGGAGGCGAAGTCGATCCCATAAAAGCACGGCCATTTCACCGGCGGGGACGCAATGCGGACATGAATCTCGGCCGCTTCGGCGTCGCGAAGCATCTTCACCAAGGCACGCTGGGTGTTGCCCCGCACGATGGAATCGTCGACAACAATCAACCGTTTTCCGCGGATAACTTCGCGTAACGGGTTAAGCTTCAGGCGGATTCCCAGCTGACGGATGGTCTGCGAGGGCTCAATGAACGTGCGACCCACATAAGCATTCTTCGTCAGTCCCTCGCCGAACGGGATACCCGATCCCTGCGCGTAGCCGACCGCCGCCGGCGTCCCCGATGAGGGCACGGGGATCACCAAATCGCCCTCCACCGGGGCTTCCTCGGCGAGACGACGGCCGATTTCCACGCGCGTCGCATTGACCGCACGGCCGCGGATCGTCGAATCCGGGCGGGCCAAATACACGTACTCGAACACGCACCCGCGATGCTGCGGGCGGGCAAAGTGGTGCGAGTGCACGCCATCATCGTCGATAATAAGAAATTCTCCTGGCTCGACCTCGCGAATGAAGCGGGCACCGACAATATCCAGGGCACATGTTTCCGACGCGACAACCCAGCCACGTTCTAGACGCCCCAGGCAGAGGGGGCGAACGCCGTGGGGATCCCGTGCAGCGTAGAGCTTTTCACCATCGGTGAATGTCAGACAGAAAGCACCGTGAAGGCGTGGCAGAAGCTCTTGAGCCGACTGGATCAGTGAGGTGTCCTCGTCGTGGTAGTACGCCAGCAACGCGCACATGACATCGGAATCGGTGGGATCTGACGCGGGATCGATCAAACCATATGCTGCCGCTTCCCGGCGCAACTCGCCCTGGTTGATGAGGTTTCCGTTATGGCCAAGGGCGACGTCGCCACCGCTGCGCGCCGTGCGGAACATAGGCTGGGCGTGCTCCCAACGGACACCGCCGGCGGTTGAATATCGCGTGTGTCCGATGGCCACATGGCCTCTGAGAGCCGACAAGGTGGGCTCGTCAAAAACTTGCGATACCAAGCCGAGGTCTTTAAAGACCAGAATCTGCTGTCCGTCCCCAACGCCAATCCCCGCTGCTTCTTGCCCCCGGTGCTGCAGAGCATACAAACCGTAGTAGGTGAGCTTCGCTGTCTCCTCCCCCGGCGCGTACACTCCGAACACGCCACATTCTTCGTGCGGCTCGGTTTCACCACGATCGTCGAGGTTGATTGGTGCGAATCCTCCACTAGGTACACCGGAATCAGCCTCCCGGGGCCCGGTCGTGAACGGCTCGCTCGCGGTGGGGGCATCGGCCTCTACACACCACGGATCAACACAATCAGTGCGCGACACGCTCCCCACTGTAATAACAATTGCTGGTTTTCCCAACTAAATCCCGACGATGCGGAGCACAGGACGGGCATCTACCGCTACCGAACCTGGGGCAGCCAGCGCGACACCTCCGCTGCGCGAGAACCCGAGAATTCCACCTCCGAGCTACAGTCCTCCCAATCCACGATCCCCAAGGCGAGCCGAATCCACGTGAGACCATCAGTTTCCACCACATTCGGCGGTGTTCCCCTGGTATGGCGCGGACCTTCAATGCACTGCACCGCCGCGAACGGAGGAACGCGAACTTCCACGCTATGTCCGGGGGCGTCGGCTTCCAACGCCTTCAGGCTCGTGCGGACCGCGCGGGCAATCACGCTCCGCGGAGGGCGTTCTACGTTCTGTGGGTCCATCGCCCAGTGCCTGACTTGTTCCAGGGCTGCTACCAACTGCTGAGCGTCAATTCTCTTAGTCACCCACTAACTGTATCGCCAACCCTTACAATGCAAGAGTTACATACTTCGCTACCCGCATTGCGGGACACCACATCGACAACGACGTATCAGCAAAGGAAACCATGACGACCAAGAACACAGTGCATACCGACACAAACACCGCAGAATCCGGAGCGACAGCCGAGAAGCCCCACGCGACCGGCCGACGCAACAACAGCGTCACACTCCGGTTCCTCGCAGCCCCCAATGACATCTTGCTCGCGGGTGCCATGGGTGTGCACGGCGGGCGCGTTCTCGAGTGGATCGACAAAGCTGCCTACGCGTGCGCTGTCGGCTGGTCCGGCGCCTATTGTGTCACGGCATATGTCGGACACATTCATTTCACTCGCCCGATCCCATCCGGGCACCTCGTCGAGGTGAAATCCACCATCGCCTACACAGGGCGATCATCGATGCATATTGTCAACGAAGTTTTCTCCGCCGACCCGCGTGACGGCTCTTTTAGCCGCGCCTGCGACTGTCTGGTCATCTTCGTTGCTTTGGACGAGCACGGAAAATCCATTCCCGTCCCCACCTGGACCCCCACCACGGAGGAAGAGATCCGAGTCCGCGACGCCGCTCTCTCCCGCGTCGACCTGCGCAAAGCCATCGAAGACGAGATGCTGAAACAAACGTACACGGAGGACTCGACGGCCCCGGAGCTGGTCACCCGGTTTATGGCGAAACCCCAAGACGTCAACTGGGGCGGCAAGGTCCACGGCGGCACCGCGATGGCATGGATCGACGAAGCAGCCACCGCCTGCACGATGGAATTCGCTGGTCATCGCACTGTCGCGGTCTATGCGGGCGGGATCCGGTTCTACCGGCCGATCCAGATCGGGGATCTCATTGAAGCCGACGCCCGGATCATCCGCACCGACACGCGCTCCATGCAAACTAGTGTTCACGTTTACGCCGGCGACCCGCGAGAAGGGCGTAGCGGGATGAAGCTAGCGATTCACGCCTCGTCCGCTTATATGGGTATCGACGAGGACGGAAACCCGCTGGCTGCGCGCCACTTCACTCCTACGACGGAGGAGGATAAGCGCCTCGCCGAACACGCGGAGACGCTGCGTAATCTGCGTGCCGAGTACTCTCCCCACCCGCTGGTGCCGCAGAACCCGATCTCTAGGCGGATTCAGTAAGGCGGTCGATGGGGCGCGATCGATGATGCGTGGGGCAGGAAGTTGGGCTCTGGCGATGGCGATTCGCTAAACCCCGGCAACCCCGAGCGTTATGAGCTCTTCTCCTGAGTGAGGTCATAAACGGTCACACCGTCGATAGTCGTAGCAGTGAAGTGCTCCTTCACCCATGAGGTAATCTCATTGTTCCCACCAGGGGCACCGCCCTGACCAGAATCAGCAATGAAGAAGTGAATCTTCTTCTCCGAGACCAGCTTCTTGAACTGATCCAACGTCGGCGCATCATCGCTGCCGCTGAAGCCACCGATCGGCATAACATCCGTGTCCGTGGCCAACTGGTAACTAGCGGCACCTTGGGAACCGATCGTCGCCGCGGACCACTTATACTTGTCCGAATCTTCTTTCAGCTTGCTCTTCAGAGTATCGCTGACAGTCATCTGACCCGGGCCACCCGGCGACGACGCTCCACGCTGCTTACCAGCTGAAGCCGACGATCCACCTTTTCCATCCGACGAACCGCCCGGCATGCCGTTACTCGAGTTATCCGACGCCGTGCCGCTGTCATTAGGCCCGCCAGGCATACCCTGGCCATTGCCACCGTTCGGAGGAGTGCCACCGGCATTCGGAGCAGTACCACCGGGACCGCCGTCACCTGGGCCTCCCATGCCGGAATCGGATTTCGGACCAGCCGCGACGACCGAACCGGTATTGGCGTGGGCGATGGTGTACGCACTGTACGCACTCGGGCCCGCAAGCATCGCGGCTGCGACAACACCGACGACAGCTACCCGGAGCGACAGAACTCGTGCGGAAAGCTTCGAAGGCACAGATCCATCAGCGTGCCGACGAGCCCCTGCCGCGGACACCCACGGCAAAGCGAACCATCCCGCTGCACCGATGACGGTGGCGACGAGAATAGCCCACGGTAGCCACGTCGGGAATGAATCGGATGCACGGCGGAGGACGCCGAATCCCGTCACACCGGACGCGAGGATAGCGACGGCGCTCACGGCACGAACCCAGAGGTGGTCGCGGTGCTGCCATGCATCGGCCGCGCCCATGCCGACCAGTCCAGCCATCGGAGGAACCATAGCCACGGTGTAGTACTGGTGCATCGTGCCCTCCATGAAGCTGAACGTCCCGGCACACATGAGCAGCCAAACACCAAGCCCGACGTACAGGCCGCGTTTCGTGTTCTTCAGAGGTGCTCGGCCGCACAGCACAATCCCCATCACGAGGGCGATGAGCGCTGCAATGAATAGCCACGTAGCTTGGCCGCCTAACTGCTCATTGAACAGTCGGAGGATACTCGGTTCACCAGAGAATGTCGGGCCACCATGGCCACCGCCACCTGGGGATCCGCCTTGCGGCATGTTACCCATCTGCCCGAAGCTTCCAGTTTGTCCCATGCCGTTACTGGCAGCAGAAGCAGCGCCCTGAACAGCGTCGGAAGCCGAATTGCCCCCTTGGCCGGCACCACCGGGGCCGCCACCTGCGCCACCGCCGGGGGCACTGCCCTTGCCACTGAGCCGGCTGAATCCGTTGTATCCGAGGGTCAATTCCCAAATAGAGTTATTGGTCGAGCCACCGATATAAGGCCGTGACGACGATGGCCACAACGCGACCGCCACGATGTACCAACCAGCAGAGACCACCATGGCGGCCACAGTGGCGAGGCTTTGCCCCAGCTTGACCTTCCAGGAACGCGGGGAAACCACCGCTAAGAGAACGACGAGCGCGGGAATGATCAGCAAAACTTCGCCCTGCTTCGCCAAGAAACCAAGGCCGACGAAGACGCCGGTTAACACAGCCCAGCGCCATTTACCGGTTTCCACGCAACGCATGGCCGCCCAGACCGCGCACGTCATGAGGAGGACGAGCATCGCATCGGGGTTATTGAAGCGGAACATCAACACCGCGACTGGAGTGAGGGCCAGTACAATTCCCGACACAAAAGCCGCCGTCGACCCGGCATAGCGCCGGACCGTAGCCCACAGGACGGCAACGGATGCCATGCCAAGGAGAGCATATGGCCACAGGACGGACCATGAATTTAAGCCAAAAATCTTGATGGCTAAAGCTGAAGGCCAGAGTGATAGTGGAGTTTTATCCACGGTAATGGTGTTGCCCCAGTCCGATGAACCGAAAAGAAATGCGGTCCAATTTTTCGACCCGGCTTGGCTAGCGGCAGCATAAAAGTCATTGCCATAGTTGTTGTTATCCAGTTCCCACATGAAAAGGAATGCTGAGCCTAGTAATAAGGCTATGAATCCAGCTAATTCTTTTCCACGCGGGAAACCCTGAACCTGGGCACGAATCCCGGACTTTGTGGTGTTTTCCTTGGGTTTCGACCCCTGCGGAACGCTGGTGTGATGCTGTCTGTGATGTTTGGTCTCACTATGACTGCCACCAGCTCCTTTCACCATGCTCATCGTCATTTCTTTCTCCTCGTTCTCGTCACATCTTTTCCACACAATCCGCATACGCCATCGGTTGTCATGTGATGCTCCTTATTCTTTTAATCTGACCGATCATGACACGGCCTTGTCGTGACTCCAACGACTGCCTAGTAATCCGATTGAACACACTGCGCAATGAATATTTGCCTGTCATATATCTCTGCCATTTCCCTTTGCTCAGCGCGTGGTTTACTGCCTGCTACCCGTGCGACGCCAACGTCGGAATGAATAGAAGTACGCACGTAAAGCAACAAAACGGATGATCGTGGCGACGACGTTGGCCCCTGTCAACACGATCAACTCCGTCGTTGCCGAAGCGTGAGGATTCACCCACGACAACCCCACGAGGGATAACGACGTGACCAACCAGCACACAAAAAAAATAAACAAACCGCTTAGCTGATCTTTGGCCGCGTTTTTACGACCGGATATGCCAAAGGTGAATGCCCTATTAGCCGCGGTATTTAAAACTGCCGTTATCAGAAGGCAAAGAAAGTTGTTAACTTGTGCTGGTAAAAACGCCGAGAGAGCCAAATAGAGGACGGCATACGCTACCGTCGAGGCGATTCCGACAACGCCGAACCGCCAGACATGCCTAAAAAACTTTGCTGGGGTTCCGGCCGGCCCCTCACCCCCTCTAAAACCGGGGGTTCAGATGCCCTCGACGATCGACGAAATGAATCGAGATTAATCCGATGAGATGCAATGTTTCGTCTCACTCTCCACATTCCACGTAAATCCTGCAAAGCAGTTTCGACGACATTCACGCGCGAATCAGGATCGTCGGTCCAATCGACGGGGACCTCATGAATCCGGTACCCGGCTTTTTCTGCGAGGAGAAGCACTTCGGTATCAAAGAACCAATTGGGGTCTTCAACATGAGGCAAAATGACACGGGCAACGTCGGTACGCATTGCTTTAAAACCACATTGAGCATCGGAGAAATGTGCTGACATCATGAGACGCAGCATGTGGTTATATGTTTGCGAAATTAATTCACGCTTTGAACCACGAACTACATTGGCTGAACGAGCTAACCGTGAACCAATAGCGATATCGGAATGGTCAGAAACCAAGGGCGCTAATAACGGAAGCAAAGCATGCAGATCGGTTGAGAGATCTACATCCATATACGCTACAACATCGCATTCCGACTCAAGCCACACTTTCTTCAGCTTCCGCCCGCGGCCCTTTTGATCCAAATGAACGCGTCGAACCGACGGCAGCTGGCGCTCCAACTCGCCAGCGACGATCCATGTGCTATCGATCGACGCATTATCAGCAATCGTGACCATCGTCGTGAATGGCACCAGGCTCGACAGACTCTCCACCAGGTGGGGGATGGAGGTGGGCAAGGAGGTGGCCTCGTTGTACACGGGAATGACGATTTCCACGGTGGCCTGGCGCGGATCTGTGGGGTGATAGGACTCGGCTTTCCCCTGAGCTGAGTCACCCGGCGCGGCTTGTGACTTCTCCGAGTCGGCACGCGAATTCAACGTGGATACAGCGGAGCGGGTTTCACCAGCGGAGACTCCCCCAGCGACGGCACTGAGATCAGATGGCTGTGCCGTCGATACGAAGGAGCCGGGCTCGATGGTCGGATTCTTGGACTTACTGGTATACAGCGCATGAAATGTCATGGCCTATACTCAAGTATTCTCCGCTGGCAGGTTTGCGAAAGTAGCCTTTAGAAAATCTGTCACGGAAAACTTAGATATTCTTCCCAGAAAAAGTTGAATATCTTATTCCACTACAGAGTTCGCGCCCGCTGCGTGAGCAAAAAGCTTAGGCAACGTACTTGTCCAGGCGTCTCTCAATTCTGTGACAGAGAGCGTAATCTCATCTGCTTCATCAGTGCTAACCCTGACTCGTACCTGAGCGCACGTTTCCTGTGAAGACCCACATGCGCGTGAGGTCACAGAACCCAACCGCAGCACAGGGATGCCACAGCGTTTTGCAAGAGAAACTAGCTTGTCGCCATCTCCGTGGGCACAGGCGACCACGACTCGGTTGGCTGATTCCGAGAACAGCGCGACGCAGGGATCCGCGTGAACCTTGGACACATCCACGTCCATGCCGACGCCAGAGATCATCGCCAATTCGGCCAGGGCCTGCGCAAGTCCGCCTTCGGACAGGTCGTGCGCGGCAGTGACAACCCGCGGCGTATCGGGATCAGCCTGATCGCAGAAGAAATCAGCCAGGGCCGACGTCGCTGCCAAATCCACCTGCGGGGGAAGTCCCAAAAGTGCGTTGTGTTCCACTTGCTGCCAGATGGAACCGCCCAGCTCATCATGGGTCTCACCCAAAAGATACAGCTCTTCGAACTCATCATTGGCCGACGACGGCTCCGATGTCGAATCCGACGTATCACCGGCATCCGATTCGCTCTCGGGGAAGGCCGAGCGTTCCGTCGTCAAGCCCCCGAGGAGGTGGTTGATGTGGTGATCCACCGAGGTCACGACGCCCGCAACACCAACGAGCGGCGTCGGCAAGATCGCCTCCGACCCCGTCTGATTGTAGAACGACACGTTGCCGCCCGACACGGGAATGCCCAGCTCACGGGCACCATCGGCAAGGCCATGCACGGCCTCCCGGAACTGCCACATGACGGCGGGGTCCTCCGGGGAACCGAAATTCAGACAGTTGGTCACCGCCACCGGACGGGCACCCGTCACGACGACGTTGCGGTAGGCCTCCGACAAGGCCAGGCGGGCACCCATGTTCGGATCGAGCTTCGTGTACCGTCCCGACGCGTCCGCCGACACAGCAACACCACGGCCAGTGGTTTCGTCGATACGCAATACACCGGCATCGGCGTTCTGCGCCTCCACCGTGTTCCCCATGACGTAGCGGTCGTACTGCTCGGTGATGAAGGCGCGCGAACACAGTGCAGGGGAAGCAACCATGCGAAGCCACGTCTCGCGCAACTCGTCGGCACCCTGCGGACGGGCGAAGCCCTTCGCCTCTACACCCGATTCTTGCAGCTCATCCTGCCAATCAGGGCGCTCATAGGGGCGATCATAAACGGGCCCCTGATGGGCAATCGTGTGTGCCGGCGCGTCCACCACAACCTGGCCGTGGTGGCGAATGACCAAATGATCGCCGTCCGTGACCTCGCCGATCTCCGCGCAGGTCACGTCCCAATGGGCGCAGATCTCCCGGAAGCGATCAACATTTTCCGGGGTGACGACGGCACACATGCGCTCCTGGGACTCCGACGAGAGGATCTCGGCCGCAGTCATGTTCTCCGCGCGCAGCGGTACCGCGTCGAGGTTGACCTCCATGCCACCGTCCCCGGCCGCAGCCAGCTCGGATGTGGCACAGGACAATCCCGCACCACCCAAGTCCTGAATACCCACGACGATCCCGGCGTGATACAAATCCAGGCAACATTCGATGAGGACCTTTTCAGCAAAGGGGTCCCCCACCTGAACCGACGGCAACTTCCGCTCGGCACCATCTTCGAAAGTGTCTGACGCTAATACGGAGACTCCCCCGATGCCGTCCAATCCCGTTCGGGAACCAAAGAGCATCACTTTGTTCCCCTTACCAGAGGCGAAGGCCAGTTTGAGATCGTCAACTTTCAACGTCCCAATACACAGAGCGTTCACCAAGGGATTCCCCGCATAGGATTCGTCGAAGACGGTTTCACCACCGATATTCGGCAAGCCCAGGCAGTTGCCGTAACCGCCCACGCCGTCAATCACGCCGGGGAGAACGCGCTGGGTATCGGCCGCATCGGCGGGGCCGAAACGCAGCTGGTCCATGACGGCAATGGGGCGAGCACCCATGGCCATAATGTCGCGAACAATTCCGCCGACACCCGTCGCCGCGCCTTGATGCGGCTCGACATAGGAGGGGTGATTGTGGGACTCCACGCGGAAGGTCACCGCGTTGCCGTCGCCAATGTCAATCACACCAGCGTTTTCGCCAATGCCGGCCAGAATTTTCGACGACATTTCTTTTGTCATCGTTTCGCCGAAGTAACGAAGATGTACTTTGGAGGACTTATAAGAACAGTGCTCCGACCACATGACGGAATACATTGCTAATTCCGCATCGGTGGGACGTCGGCCCAAAATATCTTTAATTCGGGCGTATTCGTCGTCCTTCAAACCTAATGACGCATAGGGTTGCAACGCATCCGGGTCCGACTGGGCAGCGGCAACAGTGTCATTCACCTGAGCAGCCGTAAAACTTTCGACCGCGTTGTCAGCGGCCGCATTATCAGCGCCCGCGTCGGTGCGCGCAGTCTCTGTGGACTTGGGCATCTGGTCATCCTCGGTATTCAAGTCAGTCTTATTCGTTTGGTTCGTATTCGTTTGGTTCACCATCGCTTACACTCCCACCGAATCAAGAACCGAATGAATCAAACCCAACCCATCCGTCGACGGGCCCGTCAGCAATTCCACCGCGTGCTCCGGGTGCGGCATGAGCCCGACGACGCGACCGTCGGCACTGGAAACCCCGGCAATGGCATTCACTGAGCCATTGAAATTATCTGTGTACCGAAAGACGACGCGACCTTCGTCTTCCAACTGAGAAATCGTCTCCGCGGGCGCTTGAAAACGGCCCTCACCGTGCTTGGCTGGCACCAAAATCTTCTGGCCTTGCGTGAAACCGGCAGTCCACGGGGTGGATGTGCGTTCCACCTGCAAGTATGTGTCCACACAATGAAAATGCAGGCCCTTATTCCTGGTTAACGCTCCTGGAAGAAGGCCTGCCTCTTGCAAAATCTGGAATCCATTGCAAATACCTAGCACCGGAAGTCCCTGGTGAGCTTGTCGCACGACCTCACTCATCACCGGCGCTAAGCTTGCCAAAGCGCCCGCTCGGAGATAATCCCCGTACGAAAAACCTCCCGGCACGATCACAGCATCGACGCCTTTCAGGTCGTCGTCGGCGTGCCATAAATGCACCACCTCGGCGCCACCCAGCCGGGCAGCGCGGGCAGCGTCGCCGTCGTCGAGGGTGCCGGGGAATGTCACCACACCAATACGTGGCATTAGTTGGCCCCCTCGTTCCCGCTGGTTGAGGTCACGGGGGTGGCGCCGGAATCGTCGGCACGCTCGGCAACGACGTCATAATCCTCGATGACGGTATTGGCCAGAAGCGTCGATGCCAACCGGTCCAGCTCCTCGTCGGATACTGAACCGTCGACATCCAGCTCAAAACGCTTGCCTTGGCGGACGTCGCGAACCCCATTCACCCCGATTCTCCCCAACGCACGCAGAACCGCTTGCCCCTGCGGATCCAAAATCTCGGTTTTCGGCATGACATTGACAACAACTCGAGCCACAGTGGCGCTCCCTATCAGGTCAGTTGACTACACCACCGACAACATTACCGAATAGTTGGGGAACTCAACCAATTGAAAAGCCAGCTAGAGAGGGAGGTTGTCCTCAATCAGATCCAGAAGGACATCATCTTCGGGGTCGACGTCGCTGCGGAACCGGCCCAGGACCTCTCCCGAATCGGAGAGAACAAATTTCTCAAAGTTCCACTTCACGTCGCCCGCTTCACCATTGTTATCAGCGGTTTTCTTCAGCTCGGTGTAGAGCGGGTGCTCATTGTCACCATTCACATCCGTCTTGCTGAGCAGTGGGAACGTCACACCAAATTTCGATGACGCGAACTCCTTGATCTCCTCATTCGAGCCAGGTTCTTGCTCACCGAACTGGTTGGAGGGAACGCCAATGACAAAGAAGCCACGGGCCGCATATTCCTCGAAAATGTGCTCGAGAGCTTCGTATTGTGGCGTAAAACCGCATTCGCTAGCGACGTTCACAATTAAAAGAACGTGGCCCTCCCACGAGCGCAGCGTTGTTTCTTTACCATCGATCGTCGTTACTGGGGTGTCATAAATACTCATACCTCCAGAGTACGCGTGTCTGGGGGCAGAATATCTAGAAATATTTAGGTGTATTTAGGCGCGCTGATACTCGTCGACATCCACCTGAGGCGTGGGCTGAAGTTTGTCAGCTGGGTTCTTCACAGAAGGATTACGCAGGTTCACGTCCGACTCCATATCTTCCGGAGTCTCCACATACGGAATCTCCCCGGACAATACGGCATTGACCCGATTCCTATCGACCGTGTGAGTCCAGACGCCCACAACCAGCGTCGCCACAGAATTGCCGGCGAAGTTCGTCAAAGCCCTTGCTTCAGACATGAAGCGGTCGATACCAGCGATGATCCCGACACCATCCAACAGCTCAGCCCGGTGAGCCTGCAGACCACCAGCCAGGGTTGCCAACCCGGCACCGGAAACACCAGCAGCGCCCTTGGAAGCAATCATCATGAACACCAAAAGCCCAATTTGCTCACCCAAGTTAAGGGGTTTGTGCATAGCGTCGGAAATAAAAATCGACGCCATCGTGAGATAAATCGCCGTGCCATCCAAATTGAACGAATAACCGGTCGGAACGACGATACCCACGGTAGATTTATCAACACCCACGTGCTCCATCTTGCGAATCAACGTGGGCAGCGCGGACTCTGACGACGACGTCGCGAAAATGAGGAGATACTCGCGGGCTAAATACCTCACTAACTTGAAGATGTTGAAACGAGTAAAGGCATAGAGAACCAGACCTAACACGCCGAAAATGAAAATCACGCAGGTGACGTAGAAGCAGAGCATCAACAAAACAAGCTGCTTGACGGCATCGAAACCAGTGGACCCCACAACCCAGGAGATGGCACCGAAAGCACCAATAGGGGCTGTCCACAGGACCATCATCAGAACTTTAAAAACAAGCTTTTGAACCTGAGCAATGGCGGATAATAAAGGCTCCCCCGCTTTGCCCATCGACTGAATAGCAAAGCCACACAGGAGTGCAATAAACAAGGCCTGAAGAACAGAACCGCTGGTCAACGAAGAGAATAGTGTGTCCGGGATAACGGACATAACGAACCCGCTCAGCCCATGAGCGGCTTCTTTGTTGTTATCGACAAACGACATTCCCGCCCCAGCCTCTGGCATTGCCAAGCTGGATCCGGGCTTAACAATATTGCCGACGACGAGGCCTATCGCCAGGGCGAACGTCGACATGACGATGAAGTACACCAGCGAAATAGCGCCGGACCGCCCCACCGATGCAGCTGCTCGAACGGAGCCGATCCCCAGCACAATCGTGCAGAAAATAACGGGCGCGATCATCATTTTGATCAACGCGACGAAGAGTTTTCCTAATAACTCGAATTTGACCGCTACGTCTGGAGCAACAAGCCCCAGAATGACGCCCGCAAGAACGGCAACAATGACAGAGATATAAAGCCAGTGGGACTTATCTTTTTTTCTCTTTTTTGGGTTCGACGATCCGAACTGGAGAGGAGCTCATGAGCTGAGATGCTACAGCCGGGTTCCCCTGTGTGGGTAATCATTATCGAAAAGATTACCCCCGAACCAGAACACCGGCCGCTACGACGTGAGGGATTGATATTCCTCGTCCGAGACGGACTCCAACCACTCGTTGCTGGTCTCTTCCCCAGGCACCGAGATAGCGATATAGGAAAACCAGCTATCCGCCTTAGCGCCGTGCCAATGCTTCACATTCGGCGGAATGACCACTGTGGAACCTTCCGTCATGCTGACGGCGGGCTTGCCCTCTTCCTGGTACCAGCCTTCTCCGGCAGTACACATCAGGATCTGGCCACCGGCGCGCCGGGCGTGGTGGATATGCCAGTTATTCCTACATCCGGGTTCAAAGGTCACATTGGCGATCCCCAACTTCGCCGCATCAAGCTGGGCAATGGGTTGCAAGAGTGACTGTCCGACGAAGTATTCGACAAATGCATCGTTGGAATAGGCTGACAAAGCATCTTGAATGAAACCTTCATCCTCGGGTGCATTCTCACGCATTGCATCGATTCCGTCGCCAAACATTGCTTTCTGGGCGGCAATTCCTTTGGCCAGGCGATCGTCCTCGGTCACTGTCGATTGGATGCCGATGGGAGCGGACGAGTTTGTCTAGTTCCTGTAGTCCGTGGCGTGTGCGGCTGATTCCAACGTAGGGCGCTATTTGGTGGAACACTTCCTGCAGCTCTTTCGCCGCAACACCAAGATGAAGGCCTGCCCGCAATAAGGCGGATAGTTCATCGCCACCACTCGCAGCCACGCACGCTACGCTGACCAAGATCTTGCGACGGTCATCGAGCTCACTCGCAGGCCACATCTCGCCAAAGGCAAACCGGTCGGTGATCTGGTTAAACTCGTCGCCCACCCGCGCTGAGGATTCCAGCGCCGAATAGTCATGGTCGAAAGCTTCACGGAATACGTCGGGTATGGATCGACCGGTATGACGTGGATCTGGCTGTGCGTCTGCATCTGGTTGTGAAGCGGACATAGTGACCTCCTATCACGTGGTGCCAGTCATATTCACACGACGCTCCCTCATGCACAATGAACAGAAAGGGTGTAATTGTCGAATAATCAACACTCTATGCCGAAGTGGTGATTATGCACGTAGCGATGATGGAGGCGCGATGACCAACACTGCCGAACGCGACAATTCGCGTGACAGCTCTACAGAGCAGGGCCGTGTCGATCGTCGTGTTGTCAAAACTCAAGCGGCTATCCATCGTGCGTTAGAAGAGCTCGTCTGCGAAAAACCTCCGCATCGAATTACTGTTGCGGAAATTACCCGGCGCCCAAATATTCACCGGAAAACCTTTTACTTGCATTACAACTCGGTGGATGAACTCTTCCGCGAGGAATTGGAATCAATGGAGCAAGACTATGCAGATACTATTGATGCAATTCCTCCGACAATGACTATTGCCGACATCAACCGCATGTTTTTCGACTTCGCCACACGGCAAGAGCCTTTATTTGAACAGCTGGTGGTGTCTCCCGAATATCGGCACTATGCCGAACGTTTCTTCCACATGAATCTTGTTCATAACCGGGCACGGCATAATCCGTATGCGCATCTGTCCCGTGAAGAGCAAAACACCATCAATACTTTTCTAGTAGCCGGCACATTGGATATGTACCGTCAGTGGATTGCCAATGGTAAAACAATGCCCCTCGATGAGCTGATCACGCTTAGCACACAGTTGCTAAGCCATGGCGCAGCTCAGTTTCGAGAGTGACAGGGTTTACACGGCTGCATCATCGGCGATGCCGGCGCGGCGAATCATCCAGGCATACTCAAACGCGGTCTGTTTCCATTGTTCGTAGCGACCGGACACGCCTCCGTGCCCCGCAATCATTTCGGTCTTGAGACAGACGTCGGCCTGTGGAATAGTCGCGCGAATCTTCGCAACCCACTTGGCCGGTTCCACATACAGCACTCGCGTATCGTTCAGGCTGGTCAACGCGAGAATCGGCGGATACGTGTTGTCGGCCGACACGTTGTCATACGGGGCATATGACGCCATGTAGTCGTACACCTCGGGATCGTGGAGGGGGTCGCCCCACTCATCCCACTCGATCACGGTCAACGGAAGCTCCGGCATGAGGATCGACGTCAGGGGGTCCACGAACGGAACGACAGCTTCGATCCCAGCG
Organism: Corynebacterium sp. c7Ub_26; assembly: GCF_053760365.1. Lineage (NCBI taxonomy): Bacteria > Bacillati > Actinomycetota > Actinomycetes > Mycobacteriales > Corynebacteriaceae > Corynebacterium > Corynebacterium sp. c7Ub_26. Next base: position 60,051 of record NZ_JBSNBL010000003.1, read on the forward strand.
AACCGGTCTCCTGCCATATTGGCGACGGCGCCCATCAGCAGTCCGCCTGCCGATCCCCCGAGCGCAACCATGTGCTTGTTGTCGGTCACGTTCCTGCTGATCAAGTCATCGGCAACGTCAATGAAGTCGTAGAACGTGTTCTTCTTGGCCAGCGTTTTGCCGTTGTCGTACCAGGATCGGCCCATCTCTCCGCCACCTCGGACATGCGCAATCGCGAACACGATGCCCCTATCGAGCAACGACAGCCGAGCGATCGAAAACGCGGGGTCCATCGACGCTTCATATGATCCGTAACCATAAAGAATCGTCGGATGAGGGCCGTCGGTGGGGAGACGGTCGGAATCTGCTTTCCCTTCAAGATCCGTTCGATAAATCAACGAGACCGGGACTTTCGCACCATCCCGGGCTGTCGTCCACATCCGGCGCGCAACATAGTCAGACGGGTCATATCCGCCCTTCACGATCCGCTGCTTGCGCACCAACCGCTCGCCCGTCGCCAGGTCGTAATCGAAAACCAGGCCGGGCGTCACAAAGGACTCATAGGCCATGCGGATATACGGGGACTCCCACTCCGCATTTCCCCCGGTACCGGCGCTGTAGAGTTCCTCATCAAAATCGATAGGCTCGAGATTCCCGACAGTGCCGTCGGCAAACGAGAAAAGCCCCAACTTGTTATTGGCGTTCTCGCGGTAGCCCACAACCATGTGCTGCGCGAACACATCCATTCCCTCGATGCGACGGCCTTGCTTGTGAGGGATCACAACGTCCAGGTCGTCCAGGCTGGTCAGCGGCGCGGCACTGGCCATTCCGAGCTCAAAGTCCGCGCCATGCGCGTTATGCAGCACAATCCAGCGGTCACCCCCACCAATAACGGCATGATCAACGTCATATTGCACACCCGTATGCCGGGGCAAGATGCACTGCAATTCACCCGTCACACGCTCGGGGTCAACCGTCTTCGACTTCCCGTCACCGGTGGCTCCCAGGTCCAGGAACCACACTTCGGAGGTGACTTTGGATCCGACTTCGACAAAAAGGTACTTCTCTGAGCGAGTTGTTCCGCACCCAACCCAGAAGCGCTCGTCGTCCTCACGGAAGATGCACACGTCCTGGTCCGTTGGGGTGCCGACGCGGTGACGCCACACCTCGTTCGGGCGCCAGGAATCGTCAACGCGCTCGTAAAACAGCCACTCCGAACCGACCCAAGTGGCTCCATACCCGATGCCGTCGATAGCGTCGTCTAGGAGTTCGCCTGTCCGGAGATCCTTGATGCGCAGGTCAAACCGCTCGTCACCCGTCGTATCTGTGGAATATGCCAAGTAATTTCCGTCCACCGAAACACTCGACGCACCGAGCGAAAAGAACTCCGCCCCCTCGGCCAGGACATTGGAATCAAGAATGATCTGTTCATTCTCGGGCGCGGACTCGGCATCAATTGCCGGCGGAGTCCAATCCTTGGTTTTGTCCCCCGTCGAGGACGCCGGAACGCGGCACGATACCCCGTAGCTCTTCCCCTCAAGGCTGCGGCCGTAATACCACCAATCCCCCGAGCGAACCGGAACGGACAAATCCGTCTCCTGCGTCCTGCTTTTAATCTCGTGGAAAATGGAATCCTGCAAAGGAGCTAAATCACGAGTACGGGCCTCCGTGTACTCGTTTTCGGCCCGAAGATAAGCCAAGGTCTCAGGGCTTTCCTTATCCCTCAGCCATTCATAATTGTCGACGACGTCATGCCCATGATGCGAGAGCGTCGTCGGATGAATATGCGCCGTCGGAGGGATCGGTGCGCCCGAAGAACTGTATTGGAGGGAGCCCCCGTCGGGATCCGTGGAGGCTACGTTGCGCGGTGGGTGAGTTGCGTTATGAGCATCATCAACGTGAGACATAGCCACTACCCTACTGTTCGGCCCGGACACGATCATGTGATGGCGTCGAGAGCAGGGATGATCTGCGCGTATAGCGTGCCCGGCTGGACTTAGGCTGACGGACCTTACGCTGACGGGCCGATCCAGTCGGCGAACTTCAAGCCCGACACGCGTTCGTAGGCTTCCACGTATTTGTCGCGGGTGGCCTCCACGATCGAGCCCGGTAGCGCTGGTGGTTGCACTCCGGATTCGCGGGACCAGCCGGACTTCGGGCCGATCAACCAGTTACGCAGGTACTGCTTGTCGAAGCTGGGTTGGCGGTGCCTTTCGCGGTACCCTTCCTTGGGCCAGTACCGCGACGAATCAGGGGTGAGCACCTCATCCGCCAATTTCACGTTTCCGTCAGCGTCCACGCCGAACTCGAACTTGGTGTCGGCCAGGATCAGGCCGCCCTCGTCGGCAATAGCAGCTGCTTGGGAGTAGAGCGACAGTGCTGCGTCACGGATCGTTTCCGCGCGACGCTCCCCCAGGTGCTCAAGAACGTAGTCGTAATCGACGTTCTCGTCGTGGCTGCCGAACTCTGCTTTCGTCGCGGGAGCGAAAATGGGTTCCGGAAGCTTCGAGCCCTCAACTAGGCCCTTGGGAAGCTCGATGCCGCAAACCCGGCCGGTCTCGTTGTATTCCTTCAGACCCGAGCCGGTCAGATATCCCCGGGCAACGCACTCGAAAGGAATCATCTTTAACTTTTCGCAGACTAAGGCGCGGCCCAACGTTTCCTCTGGAATCCGCTCATCTTCAACGGGGCCAACCAAATGGTTCGGCATATCGAGCTGCTCGAAAAAGAACGTGCTCATTGCCGTAAGGATTCTGCCCTTATCCGGTATTTGGGTATCCAGAATATAGTCGAACGCAGAAACACGATCCGACGCCACCATCAACAAAGTGTCGTCGTCAATTTCATAATTTTCGCGAACCTTTCCCGCGGAAAGGTGCTCATATGAAGAGAGTTCAGGGCGCATGGCCCGGTATGTTACTCCCCTGAACCCGAAAACCCGATTCATATCCCCACAATGGCGATTTACCGCGCTGTGCAGCGACGACCTCTCACCGGTTAACTGCTAACGGATGAACCGCTAACCGATTAACCGCGTGGCTCGGGCCACATCGGGAAGAGTGAGAACCAAGGCCAGCCGCCAGGTGCCAAAATCGTGGCCGCCGGGAGCCTCACGGAACGATGAGTCGATTCCAGCGCTCTGAGCCAACCCATTCATATACTTCAAATCTCGAACGGACGACTTGTCCGACTGGCCGGCAACAAAGACACCTTTAATCCCCGTGAATTTTCCTCTCTTTAGGATATCTTCCGGATTAACCCGTAGATAAGCATTGAGGTTCCCGCCGAAATACGTATCCGCGTTTCCTTTGGCCGACATGGTCCCCGGGGTGCGGTCGCCCGAAAAATCAAGGAAATAACGGTACGGTTCCGGATTGTTCGCGATGGCCTGAAGCGCACATGTTCCGCCATAGCTCAGGCCACCGATGGCCCACTGGGTCGGATCATTGGATACCTGAAAATACTTTTGTATTTGTTGCGGAACGTCGGTGTCCATATAGGTCTGCACTTTGGCTTTCTTTGTATCAAAGCACCCTAAATCCTCATCATCATTACCGGTCGTATTAATGGCCACAACCACTGGCGCCAAGCCGTGGTGAACGCGCTCAAAATGATGAAGCGTCTGGCCCGCATCGCCGATTTCGAACCACTGTGACGGGGAACCCGGCAGGCCATTCATCAGGACAACTACCGGCAACAATGGCCGTGGATTCGCGAAATATGCCGGTGGTAAATAAACCTGAGATTCCGTCGTCTGGAAATGGGATACCGGTGACGGGATCATAAACGGAACAAGCACACCTTTGTTGCGTGGTGAAACACCGTTCCATGCCCCGGCAATCGTGCTGCCCTGAGGAGGAGTAAAGGGGGTCGACGTTCCCTTGACATAAGCATATTGGGCGGTGGTGTACGGCTCCTTGCCAACCAGAGAATCGACCGACGGATACAGGGCAAAACTGTTATTCACCACATTGACGCACGCAGCTGTGCCACAGGCGAACGCAGCACACGCTCCAATGATGCGGAGCACCGACTTCCACCTGATCGACGCCCACCGCTGCGAAAAACTGGCGCGTGGCTTCGACGAACGCATCCTCTTGAACCACGGCACCAACCGGGTTCGACCTCGCGCGCAATAGGATCCAATCGCCAGCCCAATCAAAATAATGAGGGCCCAGCCTGCGACGTACACCCCAATAGCGGTCCCGCCACCGAACGGCTTCCAGGTCTTTTCCAGGACTATCCACACCAATGCGGTTACCGTAGTCACGCCGCCGAACAGCACACATGCCAGGCGGGTGACATAGCCGACACTGCGCGCGCGTGCCGTCGATACGAAGAAGAAAGCCCACACCAGAATGATGACAACACCATTGACTAATGAGGGCATCGTCCCCACGAGGGGAATGTCTCCAAGAATATGCACCGGCCCATCATACGGTCGCGCCGCACGGAATGGCTGGCCATACAGCGGTGTTCCGCCGAATGGCTAACCGTGCGATGGGCTGGGGGTTACACAATGTCGCCGGGCATGTATGTGGCAGCCTCGGGATGCTCCGCCACAATGTCTTTCACGCGTGCGACAACGCGATCAACCTGCGAACCCGCTGCTCCGATGAAGGCATGACGGTCGGCAATCGCCGCATCCAGCTGCTCGCGGTTCAACGGAAGCCGATCATCGGCGGCGAGACGCTCGATGAGGTTTTGTTCCGTGCCTTTCTCGCGCATATCAAGCGCGGTGGCCACGGCATTTTCTTTAATAATTTCGTGGGCGGTTTCGCGTCCTAGGCCAGCGCGAATAGAGGCCATGAGGATGCGCGTCGTCGCCAAGAATGGCAGATACCGTTCTAGTTCCTTATCAATCATGGCGGGGAATGCGCCGAATTCTTTGAGAACGGTCAATAAGGTTTCCACCATTCCGTCGAAAGCAAAGAACGCATCCGGGAGCGCCACGCGGCGGACAACAGAGCAAAAGACATCGCCCTCATTCCATTGCTGGCCGGCCAGATCTGCAGCCATCGTTTGGTAGCCGCGAAGGATAATCTGCAGGCCGCCGATACGCTCACACGAGCGGGCATTCATCTTGTGCGGCATCGCGGAGGACCCCACTTGCCCCTCCTTGAATCCCTCCGTGACCAGCTCATTTCCGGCCATCAAGCGGATGGTCATGGACAGCGACGACGGCCCCGCCCCCAGCTGCACCAACGCCGAGATCACATCCAGGTCAAGGCTGCGCGGGTACACCTGCCCGACCGAATCGAACCGTCGGGAAATTCCCAAGTATTCCGATACAGAGTTTTCCAACTGCTCAAGCTTAGTTTCATCCCCACCGACGAGGTCCAGCATGTCCTGGGAGGTTCCCATGGGGCCTTTAATACCGCGCAGCGGATACCGCGAAATAAGGTTTTCCAACCTCTCATAAGCAACAAGAATCTCATTAGCTGCCGACGCGAAACGCTTACCCAACGTGGTCGCCTGCGCAGCGACGTTGTGAGACCGACCGGCTATCACTTGATCGCGGTAGCGAACCGCGCAATCGGCCAACGCCCGGAGAACAGCCACCATTCTGTCCCGCACATGCTCCAACGACCGGTACACCTGCAGTTGTTCAACGTTCTCAGTGAGATCCCTGCTGGTCATTCCCTTGTGGATGTGCTCATACCCCGCCAGGGCGTTGAATTCCTCAATACGCGCTTTGACGTCGTGCCGCGTGATGCGCTCCCGCGCGGCGATGGAATCCAGGTCAATGCGGTCAATAACTGACTCGTAGGCGTCGATAGCCTCATCGGGAACATCGACGCCGAACTCTTTCTGCGCACGAAGAACGGCGATCCAGAGCCGACGCTCCATGATGATTTTGTGCTCGGGGCTCCAGAGGTTGACCAGCTCTGGAGAGGCATACCGATGCGCTAGCACATCCGCTATGTCTTTCTTGTGTGTGCCCGCCGGAGCACCAGTGCTGCCCTGGTCGGGTGATGTGCCCTTGCCTGTGTCGACGGAATTGGTACGCGAGTTGTCCGTTTTGTTCTCAGCCACACTATCAGTCTAGGGGGCTACCAGGGCCATAACCAGCCACGACACCACCCGGATATGGCAGACACTTTTACCGACATCAGTTTTACCGACGCCGGGCCTCCAGGAATGGCTTCAGACGACGGCACGCTTCCCGCATCTCTTCCGGTGTGCCCGCGTAGCTCACGCGAACGTACTTCTTGCCCAGCGCTTTGTCGGCGCTTCCGTCAAAGTCAGTCCCCGGAGAGACGGACACACCCGTGGCGTCAAGAAGTTCATGAGCAAAGGCGACGGAATCGTCGGTGTAATCCGAGACATCAACCCAGAAGTAGAAAGCTCCGTCGGAGGGCGCGAAGCGGGGCAGCCCCACTGCGGGCAACTCCTTGTTAAGGATGTCGTGATTTTCCTTGTAGCGCTCGACGTGGACGCGGAGTTCAGCCAGGGCGTCATCGTCAAACACGCGGGTCGCCGCGATCTGCGAAAGAGCGGGAGCACAGAGAGAAATGTTTCCTAATATATTTTCGATTGTTTCCCGTAGCGTCGGATCATCAGGAATGATCAGCCAACCCAAGCGCCAGCCCGTCATGGAGAAGTACTTGGATGTAGAGCCAATAACCACGGCACGATCAGAAAGCGACCTCGCCGTCACGGTGGGCCGACCATAACTAATCCCGTGGTAAATCTCATCAGAAACCAAGACTGTGTCGGTTTCATCGCACCACTGCGAAATTGCGCGCAATTCGTCGGGATCAATAATTGACCCGGTCGGATTATTTGGCGACGTAATCAACACCATATCCGGCTTATTCCCCGCCTGAGCAAGATCGTCAAGGTGCTTGCGGGTCATATGGAAACGGGTTTCAGCCGTCGTCGGAATATCAATAAAAGAATTACCCAATGCTTGGAGAACATTGCGGTATGCCGCATACCCAGGGCTGGACAGGGCAACAGTCCCACCGAAAGGCAAGCATGCTGCGAAAATAGCAACGAATGCGCCCGAGGACCCCGTGGTGACAATAACGTTATCGGCCTTGGTATCCGTCCCATATGTTTCGGAATGCCACCGGGCAATACGCTCACGCAACGGTTGAATACCTAACGCTTCGGTATATCCCAGTTTGTCGTTTTGGATGGCTTCAATAGCAACATCTCGGACAACGCGCGGCGCGGGAGTCGACGGTTGGCCGATACATAACGGCACCGTGTCACGCTTCTCAGCTTCTCTTTCCGCGGTGCGGGCCACCATTTCCATCGTATAAAAAGGATCGGCATGGCCACGTTGAATTGCTAAGCCATAATCCTTTCCAGAGCTACCCGAGTCTGAATGCTGATCTTCCGAATAATTCATTCCGCTGTAATCGGCTGACTCCGAATTGTCACGTCCCACTGTTACTCTGCACTCCTCCAGATCAGTTTGCGATGCCAATACGGCCCTCGACGGCCTTCTGAGCAATATCGCGCCGATAATGCCCGCCCGGCAACGATATACCTTCCATCATTCGATACACCTTTGCCCGTGCCTCGTCTAAATCTTTGCCGACGCCAACCACGCTGAGCACGCGTCCGCCTGAGGACACTAAGCGGTCACCAAGTCGCGCGACACCCGCGTGCCGAACACCATCGTCCTCTGTGCCGGGCTCCGCGCCCGAAACGGGATCTCCCTTTCGTGGTCCCGCGGGGTACCCCTGGGCGGCCAACACCACCGTCACGGCGTACCCATCTTTCCAGGTCAACGGGGGTACGTCCGCCAGGTGCCCCGTCGCCACCGAGTTCAGCACCCCTGCCAACGGAGTCTCGAGGAGCTCCAGCACCGCTTGGGTTTCCGGATCCCCAAAGCGGCAGTTGAACTCGACGACGGCCGGGCCTTCCTTCCCCCAGGCCAAGCCTGCGTAGAGCAGACCGTTAAAGGGGCAACCGCGCTTCACCATCTCTGAGGCCACCGGCTGCACGATCTCGTCAACGATCCGATCTACGGCACCATCGGGCAACCACGGAAGCGGCGCATAGGCACCCATTCCACCCGTGTTGGGCCCCGTGTCCCCTTCACCGACGCGTTTGTGGTCCTGAGCGGGCAGCAGGGGCACCACCGTATCCCCATCCACCAGGCAAAACAGAGAAATCTCGGGGCCATCGAGGAAAGATTCCACCAACACCGGGTGGCCCGACTCCAACACGACGACGGCATGGTCGCGCGCTTCGTCACGGTCCTGTGTCACAACAACACCTTTACCACCGGCCAGCCCATCATCTTTCACGACAAACGTCGGGCCAAAGTCGTTCAACACTGCGTCGACCTGATCCTTCGAAGCTCCTGGTTGCAGGGACTCCGCCTGTGCGGTACGCACATGAGCAGCCTTCATTACGTCCTTGGCAAATGCCTTAGACCCCTCAATCTGCGCGGCCTCAGCACCCGGCCCAAACACGGGGATGTGAGAGTCGCGAAGAGCGTCGGCCACCCCAGCAACCAGCGGCGCTTCCGGACCAATCACCACCAGGTCCACGCCCAATGACGTCGCTAAGCCAACAACCTGCGAGCCGTCGTTGATATCGATATCGGGGTGAAGCTGCGCGATCGCCGTCAACCCATCATTACCCGGGGCGACGTGCAGCCCACTCACCTGCGAATCTTTGGACAACGAATAGAGAAGAGCGTGCTCACGAGAACCATTACCCAGGACAAGAATCTGCATACCCAATACTCTAAGGCACCCACCTGACATACAAAGCTTTTTACCCACTTCGGAAATAGCTACCCTAGACTTATGGCTACCGTATTCACGAAAATCATCAACGGCGAGATCCCAGGTCGGTTCGTCTACCGCGACGACACCGTCGCCGCATTCCTCACCATCGAACCCATCGCATACGGGCACACCTTAGTTGTGCCGATTAAGGAAGTTGACCGATGGACTGACCTCAGTGCCGACGAATGGGCGCATGTCTCTGCCGTCGCCCACAACATTGGCCGTGCCATTACCGACGCCTTCGACGCGCCCCGTGCTGGCATGCTCATCGCGGGATTTGAAGTTCCCCATGCTCACGTCCACGTCTTCCCGGCTTCCGATATGTCCGGTTATAGCTTGCAGAACATCATGCGTGCCGACGATACCGACCCGGATGCTATGGACGCTGCTGCGGCAAAGATCCGTGCGGAGCTGACCAAGGCCGGGATCGATACTGGAGTCGACGACAACTAGACGGTAAATAAACGATCGACAGCTGACGGTGAATAGCTGACGATGCTCAGAGTGTCTCAACGACTGCGTGAGGCTATGACCGCACATCCTCTGCACATGAACCCGCGGATTCTCCGTCCCCGCGGTCATCAGTGGGCTGGTTCGTCACGCGTCCATCCCTACATCGACGAGGATGGGCGTTTTCATCGGGCCGACCGGATACCTGCCATGGCGCACGTTCCCGACATGGGCCGGGTGCCGGAGCAGGATTTTAGCCCGCTGGCGGATGATGAGAAGCCGCCGCTGCTTTGTGTGCACGGAATGATAGGGGCGAAAGGTAATTGGGAAGTTCTTGTTCGATACATCACGGACCGACGGACTTTTTATGTTGATTATGGCGAAGCAGGGACCGCTCCCGTTGATGAGTGTGTGGATGAATTAGCAGAACAGATCATTGAGCTGAGCCAGAAGATTCATGCGCGGGAGCTTATTCTTCTTGGGCATTCTCGGGGCGGATTGATTGCGCTTCTTGCGGCCTCCCGACCTGAGGTTCAGAGTGTGGTCACGATTCGCCGGATTATTGGCTTGGGTGCCCATTTTTCGGGAATTCCTCGGTGGAAACTGTTACCGAAAGATGTGTCCCCGTATGGTCCTGTTCTTTCGGTTTTCTTTCGGTTGACACACAGGTTTGCATATTGGGCAGTGGGTGCGTCCGCTAAGGACCAGTTCAAGGATTCAGCGGACTTGCAGCGCGCGTTGCGCGGTGTCGATCGATCGATAGAAGTTATTCCTATCGCGAGTAACACCGATTACATCGTGAGGCCTAGTGCTGCTTTTGATGTGCCGACGGACCACGTGACGCCGGTTCTTCTTCAGGATTATTTTCCCGGCGCGAAAATACTGCATAATTTGTTGCCGCGCGATGGGAGGGCCATCGCGATGGTGAAGGCAGCGATCGCGAAAGGCGCTATTCGTGGGAACTCTATTCGTGAGCAATCTGCTCGCGGAGATTCTATTCGTGGCGAGTCTATTCGTGGGGCAAAAGAACAGTAAACGTGGTTCCCTCATCGACGACGCTATCGACGGTGACTTTTCCGCCGTGCTGTTCCACTAAACCTTGGACGATTGATAATCCCAGTCCGGAGCCTCCACCCTGGTGCCGTGAGCGGGATGAATCGGCTCGATAGAAGCGCTCGAAAATGTGCTCGCTATCCTCCGGCGGTATTCCCACACCGTTATCGATGACCCGAATACGCACCGCTTTCTTCTTCCGTGACATTCCCAGGGTGGAATCATCAAGAGCAATGCGGACGGCAGCCTCCGGACCTGCATGTTTGAGCGCATTCGTCATGAGGTTGGTGAGAACCTGGTGAAGGCGGGCACTATCTCCTGTCACTATGGGTGGTTCCACGCAGTTGTTTGTCATGGAAATATCGCGATCAGGGTAATTCACTTTCATGTTCTGAATAACACTGATTGCGACACTGAGGATATCGACGCTCTTGTGCTCCAATGGACGCGAATTATCCATCCGAGCAAGATCCAAAAGATCCTGAACTAAAACGCTCATTCTTTCTGCCTCGGCGGAGATGCTATCCAGCACAAGGTTGAGATCGTCGGTTTGGCCTGTCCGATAGAGTTCCGCGTATCCGCTGACTGATGTCAATGGAGTGCGCAATTCGTGAGATGCATCGCCTATGAAACGACGCATTGTTTGCTCTGCTTCACGCGCTTGCACTTCTGCTTTGCGTGCCACGCGAGCATTTTCCTGAGCTTCCGCCTCACTTCGTTCCACTGCGACGAAGGATTGCTCGATTTGCGCCAACATCTTGTTCAGCGACCGTGAGAGCGCGCCGACCTCCGTGTCCGGTGGCCATTCTGGAAGACGCTGGGAGAGGTCACCGTCGGCAATCTTTCCGGCGACGCGTTCCACGTGGCTGAGGGGCCGGAGTGATCGACGGACAACGTACCAGGTCAGAATGAGAAGAACAGCGAGAACGAGCATTCCCAGGCCGGCTTCGAGAAGGAAGAGTCGGGAGATTGTGCGCTCATTGTCGTCGAGAGAGACCGCGACGACGACGAGATCGCCGTCTTGGCTTTTCAGCGCCATGGCGCGCCAATGCGCTGTGGATTTCGAACCTCGCGCGGCCGAGACGGTGACGGGGCCCGTCTCGTGGGTGACCGAGTCAAGGTTGGGGTAGGATTCGAACCCGTAGTCGTAGGACACGACGGACCCGTCGGAGTGTGTGACTTGCACAAAGTATTGGCTAGGAAGCCTAGGGTTTTCGCTGTATGCGCTTTGCACGGGCAAGCGGCCTTGCTCGATGAAGGGCGAATGCGCTGTGGATTCCAGCGAGGCGTCGATGCGCGACTGCATGAATTCCCTCAGCGTGGAGGTCACTGCGAGCCCGGTGAAGAACATTCCACCTGCGGAAATCACCATCACGATGATGATGAGGGACGTGTGCAACGGCAACCGCGAGAGGCCGCGCTTAGCTGCGCCTGTGTGCTGTTTGCGTTCCCATTCTTGCCGACGTTTTTCGCTATAGCTTCGCGGGCGCGTTGTTTCCCGTCCCGGCGGGGCGACCGGCACGCTTTTCTTCTGCGCTGAAGCGTCCTCCTCGTTTCCAGAGGACTCGACGTCGTTGCCGGACACGCCGTCCGTGGAGCTGGAGGCGGTGACTTCGTCGACGTTGGCGGAAGCGTCGTGGCGGACGTCGGCAGCGCCGGTGGTGCCCTCGTCGGAAGCAGACGTTGCGGGAAGTGCCCATGAGTTCGTTTGATCGATAGTACTGGGCTGCGGCGCGGCTACCGGCTGGCTCGTGTCAGCGTCGTTCGGCGCATCACTCTTTTTCAGACGTTGTAACACTGCGTTGAAACGCGAATGTAGTGAAATGGCAATGGCCCCTTACGTTAAGCAATCGAATGACCGTTATGCGATCACATAAAATTCACTGGTGCACCGTACATCGGTCCACCAGTGCATCCAGATGGCGATACTCATTACGCCCTGGGTGTGCGGAGAACGTATCCCACACCTCTGACGGTCTGAATCAAATGTGGCTCGTCCTTATCCACTTTGCGACGCAAATAGGAAACGTAAGATTCAACAACGTTTCCATCACCACCGAAGTCGTAATTCCACACATGGTCCAAGATTTTTGCCTTGCTCAGAACAACTTCGGCATTAACCATCAAGTAACGGAGCAATTTAAATTCGGTCGGGGATAAATCCACATATTCGCCCGCCTTGGTTACTTCATGTGAATTGTCATCCAGAGTGAGGTCGGCGTACGTGATTCGTTGATCGTCGTCCACCTCTGGCGGTGTGACGCGACGGAGAATCACTTTCAAACGCGTAACGACTTCTTCCAAACTAAACGGTTTGGTGACGTAATCGTCGGCACCAATTGTTAAACCGTGAATGCGGTCATCAACTGCATCTTTAGCTGTTAGGAAGAGGACCGGTGCATCGTGGCCGTCCGCGCGAAGCTTGCTCAATAGGGTGAACCCGTCCATGCGGGGCATCATGACGTCCAGAATAAATGCGTCGGGATGGAACGAACGCGCAATATCCAACGCTTCCCCACCATCACTCGCGGTCGCGACCTCGAAACCTTGGAACTTCAAGGACACTTTGAGAAGCTCTACGATGTTTGCTTCATCATCAACAACAAGAACGCGTGTGGGGGCTTCAGCAGAACTCATAGTTCCAGTGTGCACGATTACTGGTGATTTGTCCGCATACACCGCATATGAAGTTACTGAGCACTTTCAGCCTGTTTCCTGTAAGCCGGGTGTGAGCATTCTGGGAGCCTGGTGTACGTACGCTGTGAATGCTCAGCTCACCTGCAATCAGCGTAAACTTAGCAATACCAACTGGGAGGCGATGCATCAGGTGACTACCCACCACATCAAGGCCAGCACCCGCAGGTCACTAGTCGGGTGGACCATCGCGATCATTGCGACGCTAGTTGCCGTAGGACTCTGCCGGGTAGCGCAACTTCCCTCCCCTCTCATGTTGGGTTCGATGGTCGGTGGGCTATGCGGAGCCATTATCGCGAGCACACGAATCCGTCCACCGCGCTCCACGATCGGCCCCTCGCAAGGTGTTATTTCTCTCTTGGCGGCAGGACCTTTGGTCAATTCTTCCCCTGACCGTTTGGCCTCCTATGCGATCCCATCACTAATTGCTATTGGAATCACTTTGCTTCTCTGCGCGGCCTGTGCCTGGGTGATCACGCGTTTTTCAACCATTGATTCACCCACAGCAGTCATGTCGACGCTCGCGGGTGGGGCGTCGGCAATGTCTGTTCTTTCCGAAGAACTGGGAGCAGATTTCCGATATGTCACTGTTGCTCAGTATCTCCGCGTTTTTATCGTTTCCTTCTCGTTGCCATTTTTAATTCCATTACTGGTTGGCGGAAATGTTGATGTTGGTTCAGAACCCCTCGTGAACCTTTCCTCTCACTCGGTAATGAATTGGCTAGTCGTGTTGGCCGTGATCACCATTCCTGGGTGGCTTGCCAGTTTTACGCCATTGCCCGCACCCCGCCTGCTTGCACCTTTGGCCATAGCCATCGCGATAGGTGAATGGCAACCACATCTCATTGCGATACCTGGCGTTTTGGAAGCGGCCGCATTTGTTTTGATCGGTTGGCAGGCCGGTGGCGCGTTCGACCGTCAATCATTGGTAACTAACGCAAAACGCCTTCCGCTCGCATTCCTGTGCATCATTGTTTTGATGGGCGGATGTGGCGTTATGGCCGGAATACTCACAGCCTTAGGCCTCGGAACCCTCACTGAAACATACTTAGCGACGACACCTGGCGGCCTTTATATCGTCCTGGCTATCGCGCACGACCGCGGAGCGGGACCCATTGTTACCGTCATGCAAGTGACCAGGATGATCGTCATGCTGATTGTCACTGCATTTGTGCCACAGCTCATCCGCGCTTTACGACGGATTAAAAATACCGCCACGCATCACTAGGCATACTCGGCTATGCGCAGCGGACTAGACGTAATGGACTATGCGGCCGGATTATGCGTACCGGCTGGCTGCTTGAACCGTCGACGGGACGTAGCTACTACCGAAGAGGTACACGTGGCTAAGCAACATACTTAGGTGGTGCAACGGAATAAGTTTCCGCCATCCTTTATTGAGAAAGCCCTCACTTTCATAACCTTCGTAAATAGCGTCGAGCTTGGGCGCACCAAAAAGAGCGAGTGCGGCGAGATCCGTCAGTGGGTGTCCACCATGAGCACTAGGGTCGATCAGCACCGCCCCGGACGACGTACACATCACGTTGCCCGCCCATAGGTCTCCATGAATCCGGGCCGGAGTGTCGATATCGTCGAAATCACCGTCACGAAGACGCTCACACACGGCCTCAACAGCCTTATTGCCCTGTTCTCCCAAGGATGCTCCGCGCTGCGAACTATTGATGCGCTCGAGCGTCGGCATGATGCGAGCTTCCGCATACATTTCGCCCCAGTGGTCATAATGCTTCAAACTCAGCGGCATTAACTCATCATTCGGGCCGTGAAGACCATCACCCTCCCAACCGTCTGGGCCAGCACCGAATGCCGCAGCTCCTGCCTCGTGGGTGTGTGACAGCGCAGCACCGAACTCGCGAGCAAACCGGGTGGAGGCGCGACCATTGTCCAAACGCTCCAAGACAAGCCCGCCACCAGGGACGGAATCATCCTGACCGAAAACCTTAACGACGCGTGCCCCGCCCGACGATTCAGCCTCGCGCAACCAATTCAAGCCGGCTGCTTCCCATTCAGCAGCCCGGCCATGTGTGTTCTTGGTGAACGTATCGTCGTCAATAAAAGCCATGCCCCCAACCGTAGACGTTTACATGCCTATAGGTGACATCATTCTTTCTCTAACGATTATTTATGGCTTTTATTCACGGTCTCTGGCGCAATCTGGCCTATTGTTATGAATTTTCCTTACGGAATGTACGAGTCCCCCACCAGATACCGGCAAAGAAAATGACAAGAGACCACAGAATTCCCCAGGTCACGGTTGCGGCATCAGGGTTTTCCGCGAAGATCGCGCGAACAGCATCGACGATATACCGAGTGGGCATGAAGTCCGATAGCCGTTCGAGCCACGCGGGAGCCAGTGACATTGGCAAAATAATTCCGGATAACAACAGAATAGGCATGATAAGCATATTGGTTAGGGGACCCATGACATCTTCGTCTTTACTGGTCAAAGCCAGTGCATTCGATGCGGCTGCCGACGCCGCACCGGCAAACAGCGTGATGATCATGCCTAGGACCACACCCGCGATAGGCGCTTTCATCCCCATCGCATAGCCCAAAGCAATGAGGATGGTGGATTGGACGCCCAGTTGGGTCACATCGCGCATGAGGCGCCCGCATAGCAGTGCAGTCCTACTAGCTGGGGTAACGCGCTCAGCTTCGATCACTCCGTCACGCCACTCGGCAATAACGCCAAAGCCGACGAACATCGCACCGAAAACGGTCAGCTGAACCAGCAAACCGGGAACAAAGAACGTGTAGGCGTTCGTCGCACCGAATTGGGCTGTCAAGGGCTTGAGTAAGGGGCCGAACAATACCAAATACATCACTGGTTGCAATAAGCCGATGATGATCCAGGCGGGGTTACGGAGATTCATGCGCAATTGTCTGCGGCAGATAATGAAACTCTCACGGAAGAAATTAGATATACCCATGAACTATCCTCAAAATAAAATTGTGGAGAATTAATCTCGCAACGACCGGCCAGTCAGTGATAAAAAGACGTCATCCAGGGTGGGGCGCCGGACATTAAGATCCGCGATACCGATCGACTTCTCATCTAACGACCTGATCAGATCCGGCAACAGATGGCCGGAGTTATAGAGTTCTGCTTCTATGAGGTCGCCAGTTACCTTTAAATCAGGAGTTGTCGACGCATCTGCTCCTGACATCACGCGGGTGATGATCTCCGCGGCCTCGGCCTGGCGTGTGGCGTCGTCAAGGCGGAGAGAAACGTGATCCCCAGAAACCGAGCTCTTCAGATTCTCTGCTGTATCTGATGCAATAATTCGTCCGTGATCGATAACAATGATCCGATCTGCTAATGCATCGGCCTCATCTAAATAATGAGTTGTTAAGAAAATCGTTGTACCTTGGTCTTCACGGAGGCTACGAATGTGGTCCCAAAGGTTGCTTCGCGCCTGTGGATCCAGGCCAGTCGTCGGTTCATCCAGGAAAACGAGGCCCGGGCTATGAATCAACCCCATCGCGATATCAAGACGCCGGCGCTGACCGCCCGACATATTCTTGGGTTCCCTGCCCCACAAACCATCTAAACTAAACTGTTCAAATAATTCATGTGCGCGACACTGAGCATCTTTTTTACGTAAGCCATACAGCATGCCATGATCCATCAGTTCCTCGCCCGCATGCGCATTGGAACCGGCCGAGCCCACCTGGCTGACATACCCGATATGGCGACGGACCTCCACGGGCTGGGTAGCCACGTCGAAGCCTGCAACACGGGCAGAACCATTCGTCGGCTTCAACAATGTCGTGAGCATGCGAAGCGTCGTCGTCTTACCAGCACCATTAGGGCCCACGAAGCCGATAATTTCGCCGGGATCAACGTGCAAACTCACACCATCGACGGCTTTTACCGGTTTATTATCACGACCGCGACCACGAAAGGTTTGGGTCAGGTCATGCGCTTCAATCATCGGCTTACCAGGGCTATTAGGCATGGCTCACATCATGCCAGAAAACCGGCTAGCTTGGCACGGGACACAACCCCTCGGCGAAAAACCTACAACGTCACCAACTGAAGACCTAAACCTTCGAGTACTGGCTGAATGACCTTGGCCCCTGGGGTAGTAGCATCCTCTTCACTACCATAACTCGCTATACCTGCTGCGTAGGCAGTCGCATTAGATGGATCCCTGGGATCCGTAGCCCATACGATCCCGCCAGAATCGCCGTGGTCCTGAATGCCATCAAACTCAAATGAATATTTCGAGACCATTGACTGGTAATCTCCGCACGACAAACCCGAACGCCAGCCCAGGCGACAAGTATATGGCCTAATCTGTTCTAATTCTTTCGGACCCCAAAAACCTTTCACTGTGACTGGAACACCATCCCATGTGACCCCCCGGAGCCGTATGAATAAATTTGCGGTACTTAGGATAAATCTCGATCAATCCATAGTCTCTTCCTGGACCAATGTTTTTTATAGTTCCATCGAGAGCGCTCCATACAAATTCACCTACATTGACTTCCTCACCATCGTCGGTCTCCAGATAAACTTTGTCGCCCTTATTGCCGCAATGTCCCGCAGTGAGGTTAAAAACACGACCTGAGTTACCTGGGTCATATACCGTCCAACCCCACGAACATGTACTAACATTACCGTTTGAATCCTCAATATAATATTTTCCACCGGGCGTAAACAGATTACCTTGTTCCAGTGATTCAAAGTCCTGGGAGTCCCGAAGAATTTTTCTTTTCTGAGGTATGGAAGAATCCTGCCGCACTCGTTGTCCACTTGCAGCCCGTCCGAGGTTGCCACCGCCGACTTGAGATTGATCGATAGTCGGACGTGAACGTCGGGTCTGATTCGACCAATCAGGATTGAACGATGGTTCTATCTTCTGTGTAACTGAAGTCTCTGGCGGGCTGGATTTGTCCGAATCATCATTATTTCGAGACACAACGACAGCTACTAGCGCAACAGCAACGACGCCTGCTAATAATTTTTTGCCCCACTACTCATAGGCAGATTTTACATTCACTTAGCAGCATTAACGGAGCGATCGAGATTATTATTACCCCCACAACCAGGCATAACAATCACTCGGCTAGGAATTTATCCAGTTAATCAACGAGAAGAGAGCACCTCATCCAGCTCTTTTCTATCGGAGGAACTAATAGTCCTTCGCGTTTGCATCGGTTCCATTCTTTTAGATTTCATGCGCCTGCCACCTCATGTTTCCCTTCCTCAGATACGCTACAAACCCTGTGAAAAGGTTCCAGCAAGCAGTTAATCCCCACGACAACACCGAGTCCGATACGCAACCACACGGCCAACGGGAGCAGCCTCGCGTCCGACGCACGGGTCTGAGCCGGCGTTCCTTCTTAAAGGGTGCAGCAGCCAGTGCAGCAGCCGTCGGTGTTTCCACTTTTGGTAGCTCACTTCTCCCCCGTTCTATTCTTCAGCAAATTGCTACCGCCGCACCTGCTGGTTCTCTCGAGGACGTCAAACACGTTATTTTCCTCATGCAGGAAAACCGAGCATTTGATCACTATTTCGGTTGTCTCAAGGGTGTTCAAGGCTTCGGTGATCCCCACCCGCTGCCTCAACGCACCGGCGGAACGGTGTTCGAGCAAAAGGACTCGCGTGGCACCGTAACTCTGCCATTCTCTATTCGCGATGCTGCAGGCCGTCAATCAATGAACGCGGAAAACGTCGACGCCCTCGACCATGAATGGGAAGGAGGCACCTCTGCCTTACACGGCGGGTGGTGCGATAACTGGATAGAGGCCAAAACTTCCTCCACGATGGCCTATTACGACCGGCACGACTTGCCATTCCAGTACGAACTCGCCGACACATTCACGGTGTGTGACCAATACTTTTGCTCAGTGCCGACGAGTACGTCGCCCAACAGAAACTACTACTTCTCCGGATACACCGGATTCGAACCCGCTTCTCCGTCGGTACGCGCGGTGGATAACCGAGCCTACGATGATGGGCACCCCGGCTACGACTGGCCTTGCCTAGCGGAAATCCTGGATAATACCGGCATTGACTGGCGCGTGTACCAAGAGTGGGACAATTTTACCGATAACAACTTCGAGTACTTCCGCTACACCAAGCGAATTTCAGAAAAAGTTTTCGCTGGCCACAACAACTTCGGGGAGAATTACTACTCGGCGCTCGCCACCGCGACTGAAAAGAACGACCGCCCAACAGTTCAGAAACTGACCGAGGAACTAACGCAGAAGCTTGAGCAGTTAACGCCGACGGAGCGACGCATTTTCGACCGCGCGCTCTATCGCTCTGAGCCGCACACCATAACTCAGCGCGTTGAGCACGACATCGCCGCAGGAACGCTGCCGCCCGTCTCCTGGATCGTGCCGTCGAGCACCGAATCTGAACACCCATCGGCATCGTCGCCGCGTGCGTCGGCGAACCTTATCTATCGCCTCTTAGATGCTCTGGGAAAACACCCTGATGTGTGGAAACACACCGCACTATTTATTACTTTCGACGAAAATGACGGATATTTCGACCACGTTCCACCGCCCCGGCCACCGCGCAGTGAGGAGGACGAGTGGTATCAGGGTAAAGCCCTCGGCTTCGGTAACCGGGTGCCCATGATCGTGGTGTCCCCGTGGAGCGTCGGCGGATATCGCTGTTCGGAGGTGTTCGACCACACCTCTGCGTCACAGTTCTTAGAGGCGTGGAAGGGAATTTCGGTTCCCACCGTGTCGCGATGGCGCCGCACAATTAGCGGGAACTTAACCAGCGCTTTTGATTTCTCTCATCCTCAGCCTTTCACGCCTGCATCACAGCCGCCACCGACGACAGAGCTCGAGCCGCGCTGGCACCCACGACCGCCGGAAAAGGGCGTGATGCCACAGCAAGAGGCGGGACGGCGTCCCCAGCGGCCCCTGCCCTACCAACTCTCTGCGGCAACTACGGAGCAGTCCTCAGATAAAACTATCCAACTCCACCTGACTAACGACGGCCCCGCCACTGCGAATTTTCTGGTGTTTTGTTTCCACGAGGCTAAAGACCCGGTACGGATGGTGGAACCTGTTGAGAACGAGAGCGGACGCGGGTTGAGTAGTGTGGCCCAGGGGGCTGTAGACGACCGAAGCGAGAGGCCATCCAGCGACAACCACCGCGAGGATGGGGACGGCGACGATTTAGGAACGCCTGGAAAAGACGTTGTCGCATGCGACGTTCGTGGCACGATGACTCTCAAGATTCCCACGGCGAAAGACGGCCACTACGCCATCGTTGTGAGAGGCCCAGCAAACTTTCACTATGAAACGAACGGAACCGTGCTTAAGTCCAACACACTGCATAGTTGAATTCGGACACTAGGGAACGGGCCTCGACTAATACGCGAAGCGTTCATTGGGTTTGCATTCCAATAGGCGAGCAATCCGGCATGCGTATACCCCGACGCATTCGCACGCGAGAGTACATATACTTTCTGCTATGAAACCTGTTTCAGCGGACTCGCCACGACGTCATGCACACTCCGCCGTTCCGTATGATCGCGGGCCCAGGCCCATTTTTCGTGGTCGCCTGCATGAAATTGCCGCCATCTATTTCGCAGGCACTTGTACTGCACTCGTGGCTGCCACTGCTGCGCTCCATGACAGTGCACCTTTTATCGCTGCAACAGCCCTTTACTGCGTGTGCCTCCTTGGAATGCTTACGGTGTCGGCTCTCTATCACCGGGTGCCGTGGCATACGAAGCGCGCTGTGGATATATGGAGACGCGCAGACCACTCCATGATCGCCATTTTTATTGCCGGCACCTATGCACCCGTCGCGGTGTACGCCTTCAACTCGATGAGCGACGGATTGTGGATCCTCCCTACGGCGTGGATCGCTGCAGGTGGAGCCGTCGCGGTTAACCTTCTGTGGCCCGACCATCCCCGCTGGCTTGATGTCGTCATTTATCTAGTTTTGGGCTGGCTGGTGGTAGTGAAAGCCGCCGCGCTCGTGTCACTTATCCCTGTTGCCGCTTTAGTTTTAATTATCGTCGGAGGCGTTATCTATTCACTTGGTGCCATAGTGTACGGGGCTCAAAGCCCCAACCCGTCTGATCGCTGGTTCGGCTTCCACGAAGTGTTCCATGCGTGCACCATCGTCGCGGCTGCGTTGCGCCACATTGCTATTTGGTTATTAATGGTGAAGTGAACGGTCTCAGCACAACTCACCGAGAGAGGCGATAACTACCATCCTCGGCTTCGCACAGCATTCGCCATAGGCTCCGACCCTGAGACGTACAGCCCCTCAACCCCCAACCTGCCGTTTTGAGCTGGAGATGGGACTTGAACCCACAACCTACGGTTTACAAGACCGTTGCGCTACCGATTGCGCCACTCCAGCACACTGGACAACCTGCCTACGCCATGCGCAACCGCGCGGACAGGTTCCGTTAACCAGCTCCGTCATAATACACATAACTGTGTCCACAACGAAACAAACACCACCCCACCAGTGAAAACAAAACCGGCCACTACCCCACTCGCCTACACGGTAAGTTCTGTCGTAGCCTGTCACCACAAAGACTCCTCATTTCACCAATCCCGACCAGCGAAGGCAACGATCTCCCCATGGATTTTGTCTCAGGATTCAGCCAGGCGTTCCGCCGCATCGCTGGCTCCCGCGCCCCCGGCTCCACCGCCGGCGGGTCCAATCCTGTCGCCACCATCGACGCCGTCAAAGCCGCTCCAGCACCGTCGCCACTGAAACCCATCGACTTCACCAATGTCGACGAAATCAACGCGGTTCTCGACCTCGCCGCCCGTATTGGCGACGTCCTCCTGGCCAGCGGCATGAGCAACGGGGACGTCAAAGCCCACATGCACGCGATCACCGAAACATACGGCATTCACGACGTCCACGTGGACATCACTCTTAACACCCTCATGCTGCACACCACCATGGGGCCAACACAGGGTGCACTCTCAGCGTTTCGCGTCGTTAGTAAACTCAGCATGGACTTCGCGCGGTTAGAGGAAATCGACGTCCTCGTCCGACGCATTCTCACCGGTCGGTACACACGGGCCGAAGCAGCCGACGAGCTTCACGCGATCGTCACAGCACCCCCCACTTACAATTCCGTTTTTATCCTGATCATGTGGGGGTTTTTCACCGGATCAGTAGCATTCATGATCGGTGGACACCTTGCCGAGGCCATCATCTCTTGCCTCTCCGCCATCATTATCATGTGGGGGTCTGCAGTGTTGGCCGGCCACGGTCTTCCCTTGTTCTTCCAAAACGTCTTCGGCGGGCTTGTGGCCCCCGTCCCCGCCGCCTTGGCCTACCACGTCGGCCAACACTATGGAATAGAAGTCAACCCGTCAGTCTGTATCGGTGCCGGTATCGTCGCCATGCTGGCCGGGCTCACCCTGGTCCAAGCTCTCCAAGATGGCATCACTGGCGCACCCGTTACAGCGTCCGCACGATTCTTCGAGGCCGCACTCTCCACCGGTGCGATTATCGCCGGTGTTGCCTTCGGGCTCAACATAGCCTCCCGTTTGGGCATTCCTCTTCCCGAATTTGAAGGCTCTGCGTCCACCAACGTCGTTCAAAATGTCGTCATTACAGTGTCCGGGGCACTTGCGGGCGCATTCTTCGCGGTAGCGTGCTTCGCGCGCCTGCGATCCACCGTCATCACGACGGTAACTACCCTCATCGGTGCTGCGATTTACTACATGATCCTTATCCCCATAGGCTTCGGAACCATCGCAGCTTCTGGCATGGCGGCCACGCTCATCGGACTATTCGGTGGCCTCCTCTCCCGCCGATTCATGATCCCACCGCTGATTACCGCAGTCTCCGGCATTACCCCGCTCCTGCCCGGTTTTGCTCTGTACCGCGGCATGTACTCCCTCCTCAACGACCGACCATCCATCGGGTTCTCCTCGATGGCCACTGCCTTTGCCATCGCCACAAGCCTGGCGGCGGGCGTTGTTCTCGGTGAATGGATTGCGCGTAGGTTACGGCGCCCCCGCATCGCCACTGCCTACCGCGGAGTTCGCAACATCGTCCGACGGCCACTCGCGGTGAAGGCGCGCACCAACGGCCCTCGAACTCATGGTCCACGCACCAACGGCCATGGGAGTCCACGGACACCCAACGCGGGATCTATCCGAGCGCGCTGGCGCAATCGCTCCTACCGAAACACGAAAGCACGTTCGCAGTGGCGTCGTCGATAAAAACCGGATAAAACCCACGGTGGCGGCTACCACGAATCCCAACGTGTGAGCTACCATTATTCTGTTCACCATCCATCCCAGGAGGATTTTCCAGGAGGATTTGTGCCCCCCAAGGTCACTGATAAACGGGCAACCAACGCAGAATCGCTGCACGCCGTCGAAGAAGAAACAGCTATCGCGGCCCAACGCATCGTCGCTACATATGCAGAGGACTTCTTTGACTACACCACGCTGACCAGCATGCTGGGCGTTGAACCCAAAGGGCTGATCTACCGTCGGGTCGCCAAAGAACTCGGCGAACCCGAAATCCCCGGCAAGAAACCGGAAAAGAAAGCAGCCAAGAAGTCCAGCAAGAAATCGACCGGTAAGAAATCCACAGGCAAGGGCACGAAGAAGACCAGCAAGAAATCGACTAAATCGTCAGCGAAGAAGAGCACGAAGAAGTTAACCAAGAAGAGCACCAAGAAATCCACGAAGAAGTCGACCGGATCCGCAGCTAAGAAGAGTACGCGGAAATCCACTGCAAAAAAGTCAACAGCCAAGAAATCGACGACTAAGAAATCCTCATAATTAGTTAGGGCAATTAGCAGAGTACCGAGTAGGTCCGGGCTCGACGGCACGACAACCAGCGACCACCCACCACGCCACGCGCGCGGAGGCGGTCGCTTTTTACACACCTCTTGTGCACTCTTCAGAAGAGCTTACGGCCACAGTCGCTACGCCACCTTCCTCGGCACTACCCTGGAAGACGGAACTATCCGGAGCACCCATCAACCTAAACGAGGTACCAAAACCATGTCCTCATCTGACAACACCACACCGGCCAAAGCCGCCAGCACCGACACGCACGCCGACGACGCCGTCAAAGACACGTACTCGTTCATCGTCGTAGCCAACCGTTTACCTGTCGACATTGAGATCGACCCTGACGGCACCAAACACTTCGAACCGAGCCCCGGCGGCCTGGTCACCGCACTCAAACCGGTACTCAAGGAACACGAAGGCGCATGGATCGGCTGGCCCGGCGCGACATCCGAAGGGCCCACGGCAACCCCCGTCGCCGACCCGTTCACGACTGACGAAGGCATCACACTGATCCCGATGGGCCTGACCAAGAGGGATTACAGCGAATACTACGAAGGGTTCTCCAACGCCACATTGTGGCCCCTCTACCACGACCTTATCGTGACGCCGATCTTCAACCGCGACTGGTGGGTGACCTACCGCGACGTCAACACGCGCTTCGCGATGGAGGTGGCCCGGCGCGCAGCCGAAGGTGCAACAGTGTGGGTGCAGGACTACCAGCTGCAACTGCTGCCCGGCATTTTGCGGCAAATGCGCCCCGACCTGAAAATCGGGTTCTTCCTGCACATTCCGTTCCCGCCGGCGGAGCTGTTCCGCCAGCTGCCGTGGCGTGAAGAGCTGGTCCGCGGCCTGTTGGGCGCAGACGTGATCGGCTTCCACTCCATCCACAACGCAACCAACTTCCTCGAGCTCTCCCGCGACGTCGGCGGGTTCGCAACCCCCAGTACGGGCCAGCCGGATAGCCTGCCCGTCCGCGGCAAAGCCAGTATGAGGGAGATCACCGCCACAATCACTGCATCCGACGGTCGCCCCGTCGGCGTCGGTGTATTCCCGATCTCCATCGACACCAAGTCGGTGACCGCCGCCGCGAAGGACGCTGACGCAGAGAAGGTCCGCTCTGAGCTGGGCAATCCTGAAACCCTGATCCTCGGCGTCGACAGGCTGGACTACACCAAGGGAATCCTCCAGCGCCTCGAAGCGTACGAGGAACTCCTGGAAACCGGTGCGCTCAATCCCGAGACCACCACGTTCGTGCAGGTGGCGACGCCGTCGCGCGAGCGCATTGAGCACTACAAGGTGGCGCGTCGGCAAGTGGAAGAAGCCGTCGGGCGGATTAATGGCCACTTCAGCAGCATTGGGCACTCCGCGGTCACCTATATGCACCGGTCTATTCCGTTCCCGGATCTCGTCTCCTACTACAAGGCCGCAGACATTATGCTGGTCACGAGCCTGAAGGACGGCATGAACCTCGTCGCCAAAGAGTATGTGGCGTGCCACCCGGATGGCACGGGGTCGCTGGTGCTCAGCGAGTTTACGGGTGCCGCGGCTGAGCTTGATGGAGCGTTCCTGTGCAACCCGCATGACATTGATTCGATCAAGCGGCAGGTTCACTCCGCAGCGGTGGCGAAGAAAGAGGACCTGCGTGACCGCATGATGTCCATGTTCAACGAAGTGACCGAACACGACGTCCACGCCTGGGCATCGGCATTCCTCGACTGCTTAGAGAGCGACAATGACTAACAGCATTCCCGACGACAACTCCGCGGGCGACGACCCCGCTGACGACTCCGCCGCCACCCCTTCCGACGCAAAGCCCTCCACCGCGCACGTCTTCATGGAGGACACGGAGGAAGATATCGAATGGCCCGCGGGGAAACGACTCCTCTACGCCATGTTGGACGCGGGCTTGGACGCACCCTACGGCTGCACCGAGGGCGAATGTGGCGCCTGCCAGTGCGTCGTCGAACCCCATGACAATGCCACAACACACATGGTGCACAACAATGTGCTGGATGAGTACGACATCGCCGACGACATGACCTTAGTCTGCCAAACTGTGTCCGACACTCCTGGCGGAAAATTCGACGTCAGCTACGACTTTTAGGAGAACGAGTGTTTACCCCGTCCGATGACATTAACCGGGCCCTTCGCACCGCTGCCCACTGCCCCACACTGATGCTGGCCAGCGACTTCGACGGCTGCTTAGCACCGCTCAACAAAGACGCCATGGCCGTCACCGCTAATCCCACCGCCATGAATGCCGTCATCGACCTCGCCCACATGCCGCACACTTTCGGCGCACTCGTCTCCGGGCGGGATATTTCGAAACTCGAACGCCTCGCACGACGGACCGGACCTCAGGGACAATACATTGCCGACGACGGCCCCGACGATGTTCGCGACATCTCCGGAATAATTCTGGCGGGGTCCCACGGCGCTGAGGCGAATGACGGCAGTGGCGTCGAACCCAATGAGGAGCAAAAGAAGCTCCTTGAGCGCATGATCCGTGAGGCACACGCCGTCGCCGATAGCGCTCCGCACTCGGGCATGTTTGTGGAGGAAAAACCGCTGGGTGTCGGCCTGCATGGTGTGGCGATGAATAATGACGAGCTGGAACGCCAACTGCAGCAGAAGTTCGCTAACATCCTGGATTCGCTGCTGAATGGGACGACGGGGTCCTACATGTACGGCAAGCACATTCTGGAAGCGCAGATCATGGAGGTCGATAAGGGTAAATGGCTGGAAAGCGCCCGCGACCGGTACAACGTTGACGCCATCGTGTATGCCGGCGATGACACGACCGACGAGAACGCGTTCCGCGTCCTTCATGGCGATGATGTGTCCATCAAGGTCGGTGACTCTCACACCGCGGCTGTGTTGCGTGTTCCGGATACCGACGCTATTGCCGACGTATACCAGCGCTTGGCCACCATGCGGCGCGAGTACCTCACTGAGAACAGAGTGTTATAGCGTCGGCGACGTCAGAGCGCGACGCTGCGGTGGCGGTGTTGCGCAAAGTCGCTGCTACGTTACCGCGGCGGGCCGACAGTGCGCCCCATGATCAACGTCGTCTCCAACAACGTGTGTGAACCATGGGGTGCCGATACCTGACCTCGGGTACGACCAGCGCCCGTGGATGTCGTCGCGTTCCTGGACGAAGACGCGCCGGCACTTACCCTCCCTCTTGTGGCGTCGGAAATAAGGTCCTGAAGAACATGGCCGGCGGTACGACCTTTGTCCTTATTCGGCTGCGACACCGTGGTGATCTGCTGCTGCACGGCGAGGTCGATACCGTCGAACCCGGTGACAGACAGATCGCCCGGCACGGACAACCCGCGATCAGCAGCGCACTGCATCACAGCCAGCGCTAAGGAATCCGTTGTACATGCGACAGCGGTCAAGTCCGGGTGCGCATCCAATAACGCGCGGGCAGCCTCGCGGGTGCCGTCGGCATCGTTGATATAGCACTCTACGATCGGAATGTCCTCCGCAGAATCCGGGTGGGCGCCGCGAATCACATCAACGATGCCCTCGACGCGGTGTTTCTGCACATGCATGTGGGCAGTGCGCAGACGCTGCGGCGACACCTCGCCCGCGTTGGCCTCACGGTCAAGACGAATGCACAACACACCAATTTTCCGGTGACCAGCGTCGATAAGCTGTTGAGCCCCGGGCTGAATGGCAGCGTGGTCATCAATGCCGACGAAAGCGTAATCCTTCAGCTTCGGTGTGGAATACGGCTGATCACACACGACAGTCGGGAGGCCGCGCGAGGCCACGACCTCCAACGTGGGATCGTCCGAGGCAACCGAGTACACCACGAAGCCGTCGACGGCGGCTTGCGCCACGCGGTTAATTCCCGAGGCAGCACGGCCGGGAGCAGCAGGAATGAGTACCAGGGACGAGTCCAGAACCTGGCAGGACTCCGCCAGGCCCGCCAAGAAATCGACCGACGAGCGGTCCTCGAAGGCGTAGGTGAGTTCGTCGGTAAAAAGGACGCCGATCGCGTCTGCCCGGCGCGTCCGCAGGGAGCGGGCGGCGGGGTCCGGGCCGGAATATCCCAGCTTGTCGGCGGTAGCGAAGATGCGGGCGCGGGTCTCGGGCGACAAATGGTCGGGTTTGTTGTAGGCGTTGGACACCGTTGTGCGCGACACCCCGACGGCCTCCGCGAGTGACGCCAACGTAGCCTTATGACTATTTTTCGGGGATCGCCGCGGACTCATGTGTAGCAATCTTAGACCTTTGGCACTACCAGGACGGAACTTTCGCGCATTCCGGGCCTTGGGTCCTGTTTTCTCCCCTGAGATGCGCCCGAACTCTTTTGGTTGTCAATAAGCCGCATTGTCGGGGGCGGACGGAGCTTAAGAAAACCAATTGACATCATATTTCATTAGTGGTTCATTGGGGGACATGCGAGCGATAAAAAATAGGCGACGGTCAGCATTAGCATTCATTTTCGCCACTGGGCTTCTTACCGGAATGGGCGGGCTCACGGCCTGCTCAGACGACTCCTCCACGACGTCTGGCTCGTCGGACACCGTGGATGTCGTTGCATCAACTGCGCTGTGGGCCGACGTCGTCCACGACATCGCAGGGGATAACGACCACGTCAAGATCACGGGCCTGATCGAAGGCGACTCCGTCGACCCCCACGATTACAACCCTTCCGCCAAGGATATGGCGAAGATTAAGGACGCCGACGTCGTCGTCGGGAATGGGGCCGGGTACGACACCTGGCTGACAGAGCACGCCAGTTCCGACGCGACCGTCATCACTGCTCTTCCCCAGGAGGAGCATGATCACGACGGGGACGAGCATGATGGGCACGACCACGATGCACATGGTCATGACGGCGAGGCGCATGATCTCGAGAGCGAAGACGCGCACGACCACGACGCACACGATCACGCGGATAGCGACTCCGACCTGCCCACCAACCCTCACGTGTGGTACGACGTCGCCACTGTCAATAGCTTTGCAACAAAGATTGCGGACACGCTGAATGACAAGGACGGCGATATCAAAGCGTCGACCAAGGACTTCAGCGACAAAATCCACGCTATTGATGAGAAGATCAAGGCGCTGCCAGCCAAGAAGGTGGCGAGCACCGAGTCCGTGTCCGGGTACCTGCTGAAGGAATCTCCCATGGAGGATGTGACTCCCCACGGCTACCTCAGTGCGTCGTTGAAGGAATCGGATCCGTCCGCGGCTGATGTTGCCGAATTCACGTCACTCATCAACGATAAAAAAGTCGATATTCTGGTTAACAATCCGCAAACCGAAGACAGTGTCTCCAAGGACCTCGTCTCCGCTGCCAAGAAGGCGGAAATCCCGGTTGTGGATATTTACGAAACACCGGAAAAAGGCACCCACTACCTGGACTTTTTCTCTGAGGCCGTCCAACGGCTCCACGATGCCAGCAAGGAGTAAGACCACGCGTGAATAATCCGCGCACCCCCCACCGTCCCACCGGGGCTAATGACCGCCCCACCGGGCCTACCGACCGCGCCTCCGGTCCCGTCATCGAACTCAGCAAAGCGAGTATCGAGCCACTCTGGACCGACCTCTCCCTTGCACTGAACCCCGGCGAATGGCTCACCGTCCTCGGGCCCAACGGCGTAGGAAAATCCACACTCCTCGGTGCCCTCACCGGGACGCGAAAACTGACCTCAGGGCAAGTCCATGTCAACGGGACCACCGGTTTTATCCCGCAGCAGCGCATGTTCAGCCCGACGCTGCCGCTGCGCGCGCGGGACATCGTCGGTCTATCCGGTGGGCACGGTATCTTTCGCCGTCGACGACTCCCAGCAGCGCAAATAGACGAGGCACTCAACACTGTCGACGCAGCGCACCTGGCAAATAGACGCATCGGCCACCTCTCTGGCGGCCAACAGCAGCTGATCCGTCAAGCCAGCGCGATCGCGACACACCCCGATATCCTCCTGTGCGACGAACCCCTGCTCAGCCTGGATTACGCTGCACAAAAGCAAGCGATCCGGACCATCGACGCACAACGACGCGACCACAACACGGCCGTCGTTTTCGTCACGCATACGATCAATCCCGTTATCGACGTCACCGACCGAGTGCTGTATCTAGCGCCGAATGGCCACACTATCGGCACGATTGACGACGTCATCACGACCGACGTCCTCAGCGAGCTGTACGGCACCCACGTCGATGTGGTCCACGTCAACAGCAGACTCGTCATCGTTTAGGAGAGCGCACCAGTTCATGCCAAATACCACGATCACCTGGGACACCTGGTGGAGTGACACCACCGAACTCCTGCACTACCCCTTCGTCCACCACGCGCTGCTGGCTGCCGCACTCCTCGGAATTATCTCGGGGCTCATCGCACCGCTGATCGTGATGCGGCGCATGTCATTCACCGTGCACGGCACATCGGAACTTGCGCTCATGGGGGCGTCGGCTGCGCTCCTCGCCGGGATTAACGTCGGTGCCGGCGCCGTCGTCGGATCCATCGTCGCGGCCATCGCCCTCGCGGTGCTCGGAATGCGCGATACCGACAGCACTGTCGGCGTGATCCTCTCCTTCGGGATGGGGCTCTCTGTTCTCTTCATCTACATCTACCCCGGCAAGGCGAGCAACGCGTTCTCCCTGCTCACCGGCCAAATCGTGGGCGTGTCCGGCGCGGCTGTGGGGATGCTCATCGCCATCACCATCATCGTCATCGCGACACTCGGTTTACTGTGGCGCCCACTGCTCTTCGCGTCCGTTGACCCCGACGTCGCCGCAGCGAGCGGCATCCCCCTACGCACGATCAGCATCGTGTTCGCCGCCCTCGTCGGACTCGTCGCGGCCCAAGGAGTGCAGATCGTCGGCGCGCTCCTCGTCGTGTCCCTCCTCATCACCCCCGGCGCGGCAGCTGTTCACGTCACAGCGTCGCCACGAAAAGCAGTCCTCTTATCGACGATTTTCGCCGAGGTGTCTGCGGTAGGCGGGCTTGTTCTCTCATTGGCGCCCGGACTCCCCGTCAGCGTATTCGTCACGACGATTTCGTTCGCGATCTACCTAGTGTGCCGACTGATTGGGTGGCGGACACAGCGCGTCATCGTCGGATCGGAGGCTACGTCGCGCGAAACCACGCCCGGGTCTTCACATCACGACGTCAGTTCGCAGGATGTCAGCCCCGATAACGTCAGCCCCGCGACTTCACCGCACGACGCTGCCGCGCAAACTCGCTGAGCACCACACCGGCGGCCACGGACGCGTTGAGCGACTCAACATTGTCCGCCATCGGGATCGACATCACCGTGTCACACGTCTCGGACACCAAACGGGACAGGCCCTTGCCCTCGGACCCGACGACCACCACCACCGGCGTCGTCCCGTCGTAGGTATCCAAAGTATGGTCCCCGCCGGCATCCAAACCGACGACCTGATAACCCTCTTTTTGGAACTGCTTGAGCGCGCGAGTCATATTCGTCGCCTTCGCGACGGGCAGGCGAGCAGCCGTACCCGCCGAGGTCCGCCACGCCACCGCCGTCACCGACGCACTCCGGCGCTCCGGAATGACCACACCGTGACCACCAAACGCGGCCACCGAACGGATCACGGCACCCAAGTTTCTCGGATCCGTGATGTTATCCAGGCACACGATCAATCCCGGCGACGATGACGCGTGGGCACGATCAATCAAATCCTGAACGTCGACATACTGGTATTCCGGAACCAGCAGCCCGAGGCCCTGATGCATCCCGTTGCCAGTCATCCGGTCCAGCTCAATACGCGGAACCTCCAGGACAGTGATTGCACGGTCACCGGCAACGCGCACCGCCTCGGTCAGGCGGTCATCATTATCGGTACCCTCCGCAACGTATAGAGCCGTCGCCGGGACCTTCGCCCGCAGGCACTCCACAACCGGGTTGCGGCCAACAACAAGCTCCGAACCATGCAAATTTCGCCGATCGTGACGCCCAGATGCCTTCCGCTGCTGCTCGACCTTCCGTTTGTGCGCCTTGTGGTACACACGGTCTTCAGCCTTCGGCGTCGGCCCCTTGCCGCGCAAACCTCGGCGTCGCTGACCACCAGAACCCTTCGTTGCACCCTTCTTATTCGATTTACGAATAGCGCCATGGTTCCGCGAATGACCTGCCATTAATCCTCCTTCTGTCCCAGCTGCCTACGTAGTCCCAGGCCCGTCGTGTTCGGGGCCCGATCTATTCAGCGCCCGACGATCCTACTGCTCCCACAACTCCCACTCGGCCCCAGAGGGCGTGTCAGTCACAACGATGCCCGCAGCTGCCAACCGATCACGGACCGCATCGGCCGTCGCCCAGTCTTTCTCAGCGCGAGCTTTCGCACGGATATCCAACTCCGCGCGCACCAACGTATCCAACGCGTCGTGTTCCGCACCAGACTCCGCGGCAATCTCCTGCCACTTCTCGTCCAGCGGATCGACGCCCAGCACGCCAAGCATCGCGCGAACCTGTTCACCTGCAGATACCACGCTCTCAACGGCATCACTATCGTCCCGACGAGCCGCATCCAGACGCGAATTAGCCGAACGAACAACATTGTGTGCCTCAGCCAACGCGGCCGGAACGCCAATGTCATCATTCATCGCGTCGGTAAACGCGTCCGTAACCTCGGACCGGCCCAAAGTGCGATCATTTTTCGCCGCCACACTCGACGCCGCGTGAACAAACTTCTCCAGTCGCCGATACCCCGCGGCTGCCTCACGCAGAGCGTCCTCGGAGAACTCCAACATGGAGCGATAATGCACTGACCCTAAGTAATAACGCAGCTCAACGGGCCGGACGATCTGAAGAAGGTTAGGCACGGACAACACATTGCCCAAGGACTTCGACATCTTCTCGCCAGCCATGGTCACCCAGCCGTTATGCATCCAATAGCGGGCGAATCCATCACCCGCCGCATGCGCCTGAGCGATCTCATTCTCATGGTGCGGGAACTTCAAATCCAGGCCACCGGCGTGGATATCAAACTCCGCGCCCAAATATTTCGTCGCCATCGTCGTGCACTCCAAGTGCCACCCCGGACGGCCACGGCCCCACGGAGTATCCCAACTCGGCTCCCCCGGCTTCGCAGCCTTCCACAACGTGAAGTCACGCGGATCGCGCTTACCCGTTCCTGCGGATTCGCCCTGATCCATCTCGTCGAGCTTCTGGCCAGACAGGGAACCATAATCAGGCAACGACATCGGACTCAAGTACACGTTTCCGTCCACGGCGTAGCCATGGCCAGCGTCGATAATCCGCTGCATGTACTCGATCATTTCAGGAACATGCCCCGTCGCATGAGGCTCCAACGACGGCGGCGTCACGCCCAACTGATCGTAGGCCCACTGGAACTCGCGCTCATACGTCGCCGCCCACTCCCACCAGGGACGATTGTGCTCCGCGGCCTTGTTCAAAATTTTGTCATCGATATCAGTGACGTTCCGGATAAACGCCACGTCAAGGCCCATGTAGGTCAGCCAATTACGCAAAATATCGAAAGCCACGCCCGAACGCAGGTGGCCAATATGCGGCGCCGACTGCACTGTCGCACCACACAAATACACCGACGCATGCCCCTCGCGGAGGGGAACAAAATCACGTAACTGACGGGACGCGGAATCGAAAATACGTAAAGTCACGCCCCCAGCTTATCGGTTCGGAGCGTGACCTAGCGAAAAACTAATCCTCGACGTCCTCGTCCAAGTCAATAATGTCGGAATCGTCCGAGGGGCCCGGCTTCTTCGTCGAGTCCTCGTCCTCCCCCAACAGCTTGGCGCGGTGCCGGGCAATAGCCTCTTGGGCCTCCTGGTACATCGCGTCGGCCTTGGCGTCGTCGGTGCCGTCGGCAAGGGCGAGCTCACCCACCAACACCTGGCGGGCCTTCGCCAACATGCGCTTCTCACCAGCGGAAAGGCCGCGGTCTTGGTCACGACGCCACAGGTCACGAACAACCTCTGCAACCTTGTTCACATCGCCCGACGCCAAACGCTCCTGGTTGGCCTTGTACCGACGGGACCAGTTGCCGGCCTCTTCAACATCGGTTTCGCGGAGAACGCTGAAAACCTTGAGGAGCCCCTCTTCCCCGACAACATCGCGAACACCGACAGACTCCGCGTTCTTTTCCGGAACACGGACCGTTAAGTCTCCCTGGTGAACCTTCAGGACCAAATAATTGACAGTCTCACCTTTAATCTGGCGCTGCTCTTTCTTTTCAATGACGGCAGCACCATGATGCGGGTAAACGACGGTATCCCCAATGTTGAATTCCATGAGTCCCTTCAGATCCGCCGCGCACGCCCACCGCGTGCGGACAGGTAAAGCGGTGTGAAAAATTGACGTTTCAGCGCGTCTATCATAGCACTACCCCCTGATTAGCCACGACGAACGTCACAAGACTATGTGGAAACAGATACGTCGCGTTAATGTAATAATTAAATTCTGTGCGCTGAACAGAAAACCCTGACGCAAAATAAGACGAATACGTGGCTGCCCCACAGCTTCCTATGGAGGACAAAATGTCGTTGAAGTCGGCTTCCCTACGTTCCGGCATCGCCATTGTCGCTGCCGGTTCCGCACTGGCCCTCAGTGCATGCGGCGCGGGCCAAATTTCCCAAACCGCCAACCAAGTCCCCGCCGTCGACGGGGGAGCAGCCAATGCTGAGGACAACAACATCACGCTGCGCGATGTGACCGTCCAGCCCAAGACCGACGACCACGGCGGAGCCGTCGCCTTCGCTCTTTCTAACATCGACCCCACCAACACTGAGCGCCAACTGCAGCGTATTAGCGTCGATGGCCAAGAGGTTAAGGTTGATGGCAACAAGGATCTGAAGCCGCAGTGCCAGATCGTCGGCAATAACGAAAAGGCCATCGAGGCCATGGGCGCCAACGATGTGCACACCAACAGCTCTGCGTCGAAGAGCGCCAAGGCTGATCCCAATGGCGAATCGCGCATCAACTGCGTCAGCTACGTTCACACCAGTTTCGACGGGACTCCCACGCCAGGGACCGCCGTCAACGTCACCTTCACCCTGGATAACGGTGAGGTTTCCATGAAGGCGCCGGTCGCTGCGTCTGTTCCGGAAGCTGGCCAGACCTACCGTGACGAGGAAGGCGTTTTGAAGGACGCGTACAGCAACTAATCGTTCAGCAACCGATAGCTGACTGAGAGCTAAAGCGCAGCCAGGCAGACCGAAGCCCCGGAGGCTAGTTCATAGTTGAACTGCTCCGGGGCTTTCTTGTGTCGCTCTGTCGCTGTCACGGGCGGGCGGCGACACGCCGCCACGCTGCTGCTACGTCAGGTTAAACGTCGTCGGCTCTGAGTGCTGGTCACCAATCAAGGTATGCAGGTAGTACGAGCCGCTGGGCACGGCGACGCGGTCCGAGCACTCGCCCGGCGCGGACGTAGTCCGGGACCAGCTCAGCATGTAATTCTTCGTCTGACCAGCACCGATATCCAACGCGCCCGTTGCTGCCGGATTGTTGCAGTCCACATCGGACCAGACGCGCTCATTCGTCTCGAGGTTGTAAACCTCAAACTTCATCGGAGCCTTAGCCAGGTCCACATGGCACGATCCCTTGTTGGGATTGTGCGCGATCAAGTATAAGCGCGGCATCTGCCCCGGCTCGTAAGAATCCGCATCCGTGCGCGCCTCAACTTGCAGGTCATTGACATCGCACGTCTCTTTCGCGTCGGGTGCGACCGACGGCTCTGCTGACTCG
Source organism: Corynebacterium sp. c7Ub_26 (assembly GCF_053760365.1). Classification (NCBI taxonomy): domain Bacteria; kingdom Bacillati; phylum Actinomycetota; class Actinomycetes; order Mycobacteriales; family Corynebacteriaceae; genus Corynebacterium; species Corynebacterium sp. c7Ub_26. The sequence continues at coordinate 95,476 of NZ_JBSNBL010000003.1, forward strand.
TCGGGTTCTTCCGACTCAGACTCATCAGGATTCTCAGATTCCGACGACGGACGTGCGCTTTCCGACGAGCGCGACGACGTCGTGGGTTTCGTCGACTTTGTGGTGGTGGTCGTGACGCTGGATTCCGTCGCAGTTGACGACGAGTCCCCGCCGCCGCTCAAGGCCGAAATGACCCACCACAACAACGCGATGACAACAACCACGATGACGACGGCGGCGATTCTCCGCCGGCGATAGATCTCGGGTGGATGTGGAAGACCGTTGTAGTTACCTTGAGCGCTCACGTGACTAGATTAACGGGAACTCGCGCTGCCCCGCCGGAAAGCGGACGGCGTGTCACCTCATGCGGGGTCTGGTAGTCCGACGCGGAGTGGTTATGTGCGGCCAACTCGCTATGGTTTACGGCATCGCCACGCCGCGCGCGGTCACCGCCTCTACCTGGCCGTTTTCCAGTAAATACCGGAGACCGACAACGCCGACGGTGCAGTCGGCAAGCTTTGCTGTGATTTCCGGACTACGACCGACCACGTGATCAACAATGGACCGCACATGCTGCTTTTCGTAGTCATCGGTGGTGGTGTGCCCCTCAGAGCGCGCAACCATGACCGATGGCGCGACCTTCTCCACGAGCACGCGCTGGAAGGATTCCGGGACGGCGCCCTGAGACATGGCCTCCGAGGCGGCTTTGACGGCGCCGCAACTCTCGTGCCCGAGGACCACGACCAGTGAGACACCAAGACCCTCCACCGCGAACTCGAGTGAGGCCAGCACGGACATGTCCACGATCTCGCCGGCCGTACGGATTACGAAGACATCGCCAAACCCCTGGTCAAAGAGCAATTCGACGGGGACGCGGGAGTCCGAGCACGCCAAGACCACGGCTTTCGGGGCCTGCCCTTGGGTCAGGCTGGACAGCCGGTCGCGGTCCTGGTGCGGGCGCAGCGCCTTCCCCTGCACGAAGCGGTCGTTGCCGTCCAGCAACTGCTGCAGCACAGCCTGCGGGGTGCGGTCGTCCGCAGACGTACCGGTGTTCGCGTTCTTATTAGGGCCCGCGTTCGTACTACGGTACGCGTTCGTGCTAGGGGTGGGCTGCGGGTCGGAGCCGGGTGCTGATGTCGTCATGAAAATCCTCCGGAAGAAAAGTCCACATACTGGTTGGCAGGGTGCCACTGCTCGTCATGGGTGGCTCTACCTCTGCACCTCTGCTCATCACCGGCGCGCGTCATCAGGGGCACACAGACACGCGGGTCACCACCGGGCAATGCGATCAGGGGCGTCGCCTCATAACCGTACTCAGCCCCGTGGCCGCCCGCAGCAACTGACTGGCCACAGCACTACAATCAGTCGCAATGTCTACTGGCCATTCAGAACCTTTTCTTGTCGAAGAACTCAACGACTGGTTTATCCTGGCGGGACGCCATCTCCCCTGGCGTGAGCCCGGGTGCTCCGCGTGGGGAGTTCTCCTCAGCGAGGTCATGAGCCAACAAACGCCGGTCTCCCGCGTCGAACCTGCGTGGCGCGAATGGATGGACCGTTGGCCCACTCCAGCCGATTTCGCCCGCGCCGGACGTGATGAGGTTCTTCGTGCATGGGGTCGTCTGGGCTACCCTCGCCGGGCGCTCCGTCTGCACGAGTGTGCGCGGACGATCGTCGATAAGCATTCTGGTGCGGTACCCACCACAGTGGATGAGCTGCTCGATTTGCCTGGTATTGGTGAGTACACCGCGCGGGCGGTGGCCTGTTTTGCCTATGGGTGGGCGGTTCCAGTAGTGGATACGAATATCCGGCGTGTGATGGCGCGCGCTGTCCACGGGAAGTACTTGCAGGGTCCGGCGCGGCGTGCGGATCTGGATGACATGCGGGCGCTGATGCCGGTGTCGGAAGAACAAGCTGGTTCCTCAGTGGGCGCTATTGTGCAGCGCATTCGGGAAAAGGCTGGGATTCCTGAGGTCCCAGCGGAAGCCGGGACTCTTTTCGACGTTCCCGGTGTCGGGCTCGGGCATCTGAGCAATGAGCAGCTAACGGATGTGGAGCGCTCTGCCGTATTTCCGGCGTCAATCATGGAGCTCGGCGCACTGGTGTGTACTTCGCGAGTAGCGCGCTGCGAACAGTGCCCGCTTGTTCGTACATGTGCGTGGCGCCTGGCGGGCTGCCCGGAGCCGACGGAATCGGAACGCTCCGCTGTGGCACGCCGGGTTCAGAAGTTTGAGGGCACGGACCGGCAAGTCCGCGGAGCGATCATGAAGGTTCTACGCGACGCAACTGGCCCCGTCGGGAGGGACGCGATTGCACACGCGTCAAAGGATGAAGAGCAGCTCCACCGAGCCCTTCAATCACTCCTGGTTGATGGGCTCGTTGTGGACACTGATGGAAAGCTTGGGCTTCCCTGTTAGCCTTGGCCAGGCCAGATTCGGGCCGGCCCCAGCCTACTCAGATTCGGGCTGGGCGGCTCCGGATCCGGAGCCTGCGGTACCAGCGTCGGGACCACTACCTGACGATGAGGCGTTGGAGGAGTACTCCATCGGCACGATCTGGTCAGGCTCGGCGGAGGAATCGTCCGCATCCTCCTTGCGTTCCTCCAGGCTGGACTCACCCTCGCCCATCACGGCACCCGGCTTCGTCGACGTGGAGAACGTGAACTTGGCGTCGTCGCCCTTGCCTTCGCCGTCCCAGTTCTCAACATCCACGGTGACCAGTTCCCCAGCGGCAACTTCACCGTAGAGGATCTTCTCCGAAAGCTGATCCTCAATCTCGCGCTGGATGGTGCGACGCAGCGGGCGGGCGCCCAGAACAGGATCGAATCCGCGCTTCGCAAGGAGCTTCTTGCCCTTGTCGGTCAGCTCGATATCCATGTCTTTGGCGCGCAACGCGATGCCCACACGGTTCACCAGCAGGTCGACCATCTGGATGATCTGATCCTGGGTCAGCTGGTGGAACACGACGATATCGTCGATACGGTTGAGGAACTCGGGGCGAAAGTGCTTCTTGAGTTCATCGTTGACCTTCGACTTCATCCGCTCATAGCGGCCCTCTTCGTCGGTCTCGCCGACCCCAGAGAAGCCCATTCCCACGGCCTTCGAAATGTCTCCGGTACCCAGGTTCGAGGTGAAGATCAGAACCGTGTTCTTGAAGTCGACCACGCGACCCTGACCATCGGTGAGCCGGCCATCTTCCAAGACCTGCAACAAGGTGTTGTAAATCTCGTTATTGGCCTTCTCAATCTCGTCGAAGAGCACCACGGAGAACGGCTTGCGGCGAACCTTCTCGGTCAGCTGGCCGCCCTCTTCGTAGCCGACGTACCCCGGAGGTGCACCGAAGAGCCGCGACGCGGTGAACTTGTCGTGGAACTCGGACATGTCGATCTGGATGAGGGCATCGTCTTCGCCGAAGAGGAATTCCGCCAACGCCTTCGACAGCTCGGTCTTTCCGACGCCGGACGGACCGGCGAAGATGAACGATCCGGACGGACGACGCGGGTCCTTCAGGCCCGCACGGGTGCGTCGAATAGCGCGGGAGACGGACTTGACTGCGTCTTCCTGACCGATGATGCGCTTGTGGAGCTCTTCCTCCATGTGCAGCAACCGGTCGGATTCTTCCTCGGTGAGCTTGAACACGGGGATACCAGTCCAGTTAGCCAGGACCTCAGCGATCTGCTCTTCACCGACTTCGGCAACGTCTTCCAGTTCGCCCGAACGCCACTGGCGTTCTTTCTCCTCACGTTCTTCGCCGAGCTTCCGCTCCTGATCTCGCAGGCCAGCGGCTTTTTCGAAATCCTGGTCGTCGATAGCCGCTTCTTTTTGCTTACGGATTTTCGCGATTTTCTCGTCGACCTTGCGGAGGGACTCCGGCGCCGTCATCCGCTTGATGCGCATCCGTGCGCCGGCCTCGTCGATAAGGTCAACGGCCTTATCTGGCAAGAAACGATCGTTGATATAGCGGTCAGACAGCGACGCAGCTGCGACGAGGGCAGCGTCGGTAATCGACACATGGTGGTGTGCCTCATACTTCGGGAGCAGGCCCTTCAAGATCTCCACCGACAGCTCGACGGACGGCTCCGGAACCTGAACAGGCTGGAAACGACGCTCCAGAGCAGCATCTTTTTCGATGTGCTTCCGGTACTCATCCAACGTCGTGGCACCGATGGTCTGGAGCTCACCGCGAGCCAGCTTCGGCTTCAACAGCGACGCAGCGTCGATGGCACCTTCGGCGGCGCCCGCACCAACAATGGTGTGGATCTCGTCGATAAAGAGGATGATGTCGCCACGCTGGTTAATTTCCTTAAGGACCTTCTTCAGGCGCTCCTCGAAGTCACCGCGGTACCGAGAACCAGCAACAAGTGAGCCCATATCCAGGGAGTACAGCTGCTTGTCCTTCAAAATCTCCGGAACCTTGCCATTGACAATGTCCAGAGCAAGCCCCTCGACGACGGCGGTTTTACCAACACCGGGCTCGCCGATCAGGACCGGGTTGTTCTTGGTCCGGCGGCTGAGGACCTGCATAATGCGCTCGATCTCTTTTTCACGGCCGACGACCGGGTCGAGTTTGCCGTCCTTCGCAGCCTGGGTGAGGTTCCGGCCGAACTGGTCAAGGACCAGCGAATTAGACTTGCGCCCGGACTCGTTATTGGACGAACGCCCTAACGTGGCCGAACCGACGCCAGCTCCGGCAGGCTCGCTCGTTCCAGGCTCCTGAGATTCATCGCCTTGGCCTTCGTAGCCCGACAGCAGCTGGATAACTTGCTGGCGGACGCGCGGGAGATCTGCCCCTAATTTCACGAGCACCTGGGCAGCAACGCCTTCACCCTCGCGGATGAGGCCAAGCAGAATGTGCTCTGTACCGATGTACTTGTGGCCTAACTGCAGTGCCTCACGCAGGGAAAGTTCCAGGACTTTCTTCGCGCGCGGGGTAAAGGGGATGTAACCGCTGGGCGGCTGTGATCCCTTGCCAATGATGTCTTCTACTTCGCTGCGGACAGCTTCGCGGGAAATTCCCATCGACTCGAGAGCTTTGGCAGCAACGCCTTCACCCTCGCGGATGAGGCCGAGCAGAATGTGCTCTGTACCGATGTAATTGTGATTTAATGCCCTAGCTTCTTCCTGAGCTAACACAACCACACGACGGGCGCGGTCGGTAAACCTCTCAAACATGTACTGTCCTTCGCATTGAAAAATAAGCGTTATCCGGCCGTTGGGGTCTTTTCTCCGGAACGGTGGATGCCCACCGAACTGGATTGCAGACACACCAGCGACTTATGGTTTCACACCACTGTAACGGCTGGGCCGGACATGAACTTCCCCTTGGAGGAGATTACTTGCCCGAAAACGTCAAAATCGGGACATCAGACATACTGCCACACCGCTATTTATGCAGTTCAAAGGCATTGTCGACGGTTGTTCAGACGTGCGTACGCCGGGAGCGAACATAGCCATATGAGGCCCAAAATCGCACGATCGGCGGCATCCCCCGCCCGAACTCACCGCGACGGCGGCTGCGGGGTTCCCCGGCGCTGGCTAAAGTAGCCCAACATAACGATCGCGCTCCGGCGCACACAATTATTAATCGACAACACCATGTGGGAGACACATCATCATGATTCGGAAGAAATCGGCTTCGCCTCGTCCCGACGACTCGGAGGGCTTAGGAGACTCCGGCGGCGCAGAGGGCTCGGATAACCCGGCAGGCACCGATAGCGCTTCTACCTCGACCTCCTCGACGAACGAGATGCAAGGATCACAATTCGACCGCGCCGAGGCCACCGCGAATACCACCGACACCACGGGCGCACGGCAGGACCAGAGCGTCACCGCATCATCGTTGAATGTGAAATCAAACGCCGGCCAGAGTGTCGTCGAAACTGAACCGCATGGTTTTATTTCTGTCGATTTAAGTGGCCGTACCGCCGTCGTCACTGGGGGTGCCGGCGGGATTGGTGCGGCTGCGGCGCGGGCTTTGGCGGCGTCGGGTGCGCACGTCATCGTCGCTGATTTAATTGGTCAGGATACCGATGGAGCGGTGGACGATATCCATGAGCTCGGTGGTTCCGCGGAAGTGTGGGATGTGGATTTGCGCGACCATGAGCTCCTGGCGGAGATGACGCTAGATTGCGATATTTTGGTCAACTGTGCAGGGTCGCAGGTGATTGCCCATATTGAGGATTACGAACCAGCGGACTGGGATCGGATTATCGACACCATGTTGACGGCCCCATTTTTGCTGACGCGGGCGGCACTCCCCCACATGTACGAGGAAGAGTGGGGGCGCATTGTGAATGTGTGTAGCGTGCATGGGCTCCGCGGGTCGGAGGGGCGCGTGGCCTACACGTCGGCGGTGCATGGCCTGGAGGGTTTGACGAAGGTCACGGCAATTGAGGGTGGGCCTCACGGTGTGACGGCGAACTGTGTGAACCCCGGTTTTACGAGGACTGCACAGGTTCAGAAGCAGATCCGGCAGCAGGCTGCGCTCCATTGGCTCCCAGAAGACGAAGTCGTAGAGAAAGTGCTGCTGAACCGTAATTCGATCAAGGAAATGGCCACGGTGGATGAGGTCGCTGCACAGATTATTTGGTTGTGCTCCGACTATGCGCGCCTGATTACCGGCTCTAGCTTGTCTATCGACGGTGGCGCTACGGCTAGCTAAGCGCACTGAGCACGTTAGCGAGCTCGGCGCAGTAGCAGCGGAAATCAGTGGATTGAGGGTGAGTACGGTAATCCGTGATGAGTGAAGCTGATGTGAATTCGGTGCGCGATCTTAAGTCGGTGCATGATCGGGCCCATGGGATAGCGCGTGCGCTGGGCGAGGATACGATCCGCAACCCCAACCCTCCTCTTCATGTTGTGTTTGACCAGCCGGTGATACCTCCGAACACTGGCAATGCGATCCGCATGTGTGCAGGTGTGGGGGCGCATCTGCATTTGTGCGAACCGTTGGGGTTCAATTTGGAGGAAAAGAATTTACGACGGGCCGGGCTGGACTATCACGACTTGGTGGATGTGACTATTCACCCCAGTTTGGACGAGTGTTTAACGACGCTGGGCGCGGGGGCGCCGGATGGGCCGAAGGTGTATGCGTTCACGTCGCATACGTCGGTGCGCGTGGACACTGTGTCCTACCAGTGGGGCGATGTGCTCCTTTTCGGTTGCGAACCGACCGGCTTGAGCGCTGAGGCGTTGGCTGATCCTCGGATTACGAGCCGTGTGCGGATTCCTATGCTTCCTGGGCGCCGGTCGATGAATTTGTCGAACGCTGCGGCGGTGGGTGCTTATGAAGCGTGGCGGCAGCTTGGTTACCAGGGCGTATAGGTGGGCGTAGTAGTGCTTGCCCGGGGCGTATAGGTCGTTACCGGAAATCTCGTGATGGTCCGGCAAGGGCGGCTCCTCCCAGTGAGGTGTCCAGAGAGTCGATGCGGTCGGCCACGACGGCGACGGCCCCGGCTGCGTTGTGGACGATTCCCCGTATAGCGACCATGCGTGATGTTTGGGCCACCGTTCTGTAGCGCGTCCAGCACCCGGGGGACACTGTGATGTTCGCAAGGCCCGTTTCATCTTCTAGGCCGAGGAAAACCACTCCTCCTGCGGTTCCTGGCCGCTGGCGGTGTGTGACTGTCCCCGCGACGGTCACTCGGGTGGAGTCTTCGCACGATGCCAGCTGTCTAATGGATACGATTCCGGCATTGTCCAGGTGTTTTCTGAGCAGTTCGACGGGGTGGATATCGGCTGTGATGCCCGTCGACGCTATGTCAGCCGCGGCGAATTCAAACGCGCTCATCCCCGGTAGGGACGGTATCGAGATTTCACTCATCCCGGGGAGCATGCCGGGCCGTTCATGGGCCGCAATTCCTGCAGCCCACAGGCCTTCGCGCCGGTCAATCCCCATGCTGCGGAGCGCACCGGCGGTGGCAAGCGCCTCCACCTGGGACACGCTGATTCCCGCCCGGCGCGACAGATCCGCAATTCGCGTAAAGGGGCCGCCGTCGTGGCGCGCCTGAACGACAGCTTTCGCCCCACGGGCGCCGAGCCCCTTCACAGCGCCGAGGCCTAGTCTCAGGCTGTTGGCGGCGCCGGGTTCCAGACCAGGGTTGTCGATGGCGGTGGCCTCCACGTCGGAGTGGTTGACGTCGATGGGGAGGATGTCGACGCCGTGGCGTCGGGCGTCGGCAATGAGCGACTGTGGGGAGTAAAACCCCATGGGCTGGGCGCGGAGGAGGGCGACGCAGAATTCCGCCGGGTAGTAGCGCTTGAACCACGCGGAGAAGTAGACGATCGACGCGAAGGATTGTGCGTGGGATTCGGGGAATCCGTAGGCGGCGAAGGCGATGATTTTCTTCCACAGCGTGGCGATGGTGGCTTCATCCATGCCGTGCTTCTCGAGGCAGCCACGGGCAAAGCGTGCGTGGAGCTGCTCCATTTTCTTGGCAGAGCGCTTCGACCCCATGGCACGCCGGAGTGCGTCGGCCTCGACGGGCGTGAATCCTGCGGCGTCAACAGCGACCCTCATGACCTGTTCCTGAAACAGCGGAACACCCAGCGTTTTTGATAGCGCGTCCTTGAGGCAGGGGTGGTCAAAAGTGACTTCTTCTTCACCGTTTCGACGTCGAATGTAGGGGTGGACCGACCCGCCTTGGATGGGCCCTGGGCGAATGAGGGCAACTTGGACAACGAGGTCGTAGAACTCGCGTGGCTTGAGCCTGGGCAGCGCGGACATTTGGGCACGGGATTCCACTTGGAATACGCCCACAGCGTCGGCGCGGGCGAGCATGGCATACACCTCGGGGTCATCGAGCCCTAGTTGCCACAGATTCACTGTTCGTCCGCGGTGGTCGCGGACCTGGTCGATGGCGTGATGGATGGCTTCCAACATGCCGAGCCCGAGGAGATCGAATTTGACGAGACCTCCGCTAGCTGCGTCGTCTTTGTCCCACTGGATGATGGAGCGGTTCTCCATTCGTGCCCATTCGACGGGGACGACGTCGGCAATGGGGCGGTCACAGATCACCATTCCGCCCGAGTGGATGCCCAGGTGGCGGGGTTGCCCGCGGAGTTGCTCGGCAAGGGTGGCTACATCGTTGGGGGCGTCGTCGAGGCCACGCACCCATGCGTCGATACGGCCGGGCGAATACCCCAAAGCGCGGGCTGCATCGCGGAGGGCACCCCGTCGTCGGTATGTAATGACATTAGCCACCTGAGCAGCGTTTTCTCTGCCATATTTGTTATAGCAATACTGGATAACTTCTTCCCGACGGCCCGACTCAATGTCCAGATCAATATCCGGCGGGCCTTCCCTTTCCGGGCTGAGGAAGCGCTCGAAGAGAAGATCGGCGGCAACGGGATCCACATTGGTAATTCCAAGGGCAAAGCACACCGCCGAGTTAGCCGACGAACCTCTCCCCTGCGCCAGGATATTGGCCCGGCGGCAAAAGTCGACCAGATCCGTCACGATGAGGAAGTACCCCGGAAAATTCAAGCTCCCAATCACGTTGAGCTCGTGATCAATTTGCGCCCACGCTGCGTGATTATCCTCCCGCGAGCCATAACGCACAGCGCCGCGCTCCTCCACCATGTGCTCGAGCCAGGTGATTTCGGTATATCCTTCCGGGACCGGCCAATCAGGAAGCTCCGGCGCAATGGTGGTCAGCGTGAAGGCACAGTCACGGGCAACGGCAAGCGTGTTCGCCGTGAGCTCCGGATACTCGGCGTCGAACATTTCGGCCCCACTGCGCAAATATGTTCCGCCGATGGGGTGCGTGTACGGCTCCGCATCCTCGACGTCCTTCCGATACCTCAGCGCTGTTTTCGCCCCAGCTAGACGCCCACTTTTGGGCCGCGCCGCGGTGGCCGCGGAGGAATACACCGCCGCTAGACCCAGCTGTTCAGCGGCCTCCAATTGTTCTTCATGACGGTCGGCATCATCGGGCACGAGCAGCCGGTCGAGCTCCACAACAACCTGAGGAAAATGCTCCACCAACTCATCAAGGTGAGGCGTCCATGAATAGTCCGCCAGAATGATCCAGTGGTCACCACCGCGCCGGGCCAGCTCGTCAATAGGCGGATAACGCACCTCATTCTTCTCGCCGGTACACATGTGGGCGTCGGAAATTACGCGCGAGAGACGTCGATAGCCCTCCGCTCCACGACAAAGCACCGTTAAAATTCTTTCGTTTTTCGACGACGCAGGCTGGGACGAATAAACCGAACTCTGCGACAAGGGCGACGCCGACGATGACGAGGCTGCGGACGCCGACGCAGCCTGGGGTGAGGAAACAGACGGCGTCAATGTCAGCTCCGCGCCGAAGATGGTGGCGATTCCGGAATCGGCGGCAGCCTCCGCGAACTGAACAGCGCCATATACTCCATCACGATCCACCAACGCGAGCGCTTCGAGGCCTAATTCAGCAGCTGAATCCACCATCTCTGCTGGCGACGACGCGCCGCGGAGAAAAGAGTATGCCGAACATGCGTGCAGTTCAGCGAAGGGAATATGATCGCGTTGGTTAACTCCAACACTAGGGCTCTCGTCCTGATGAGATACCATCGTCGCCGTACCCGCGCGCGTCGGGAAAAAGCCCGATGACGTGGCATTTTGCGAGGTTTCCGAGGAAGTAATTGGCTCCGTATCTATTCCTGATAAGATACGCTCCAGCCGCGACCACGACAGTGGTCCGCCATTCATTGAACCTCGAGCCGTCACCCAATCCATAGCGATAGATTAGTACGCGTGTTCGATTATCGCTAGTATCATTTGCCACAACCAAGGCAGTGCCTGGTGGCGCCCTATTTTCACTCACTGTCAACTCTTCACCCCGCACTCTGCACCCTTTCTACGTCCCAACCCTATCCCGACCTACTTCCGTCATATTTCCGTTGCAACATGGCTTGTTACCTCGCCTGTTAGAACCAAATTTTTATATCTCTTCACAAGAGGGCAGAATGAGTCTCGACAATTAGACAGCTTGGTCTATGATTTTGGCCGTTGGGGTATCGGTTCACGTGAGCTCATCTCCACCGTCCGAGCATGGCCAGCCTTGTCTGGCCTCACCGCTGTGGCCTCACGTGAGGGCGCAGCGCTTTAGAGACTCGCACGAACAATTACACATCATCACGACAACCACATGAATGAAGGGACATAACCATCATGGTCACATCATTACGGCGTCTCAGCGCGCTCATCCTGGCGTCCGGGCTCACACTGACCGGCCTCACCGCGTGCCATCCACCGGGAGAAAGCGGCGGTGGATCTAACACCGTGACCATTGGTACGACCGATTCGTCGAAAACGGCATGGACAGTTTTCCGTCAAGAAGCTGAGAAAGAAGGCGTCCACTTGGATGTCCAGGATTTCTCGGATTACAACACGCCAAACACCGCACTCAGCGAGGGCGTGCTGGATGTGAACTTATTCCAGCACATTAAATTCTTGGCATCGTATAACGTCGAATCTAATTCGGATCTCGTTCCCGTTGGTTCGACAGAAATTGTTCCGCTCGCTTTGTTCTATAAGGGTCATACAGACATTAATGATCTTAAAGACGGAACGTCAATCGCTATTCCGAATGACAGCACTAACCAGGGTCGCGCTATTAACCTTCTCGAAGCACAGCACTTGGTGACGCTGAAGAAAACGGACCTTTTGAACCCCACGCCAGCGGACATCGATCAATCGCAGTCGAAGGTCAGCGTGACCCCTGTCGACGCTGCTCAAACGGCTACTGCATGGGGTGAGGGAACGCCCGCCGTCGTCAATAACACGTATCTTCAACGTGCGGGAATTGACCCGAAGACGGCCATCGCCGCTGATGATCCCAAAGCCGATAATGCAAAGCCATATATCAATGTTTTCGCCACTCGTCCCGAAAAAAAGAATGACGAAAACATCAAGAAATTGGTGAAAGTGTGGCACAGCGACGCCGTGCAAAAGGCGAATGCGGAGGACACCAAGGATACGTCCGTATCTGTTGATCTCCCCGCTAACGAGCTAGAGGATATTTTGAAAGATACTGAAAAGAAAACACGGGAGGAATCCTAATGGCATCGATTCCCACAGAGAATTCCACCCAGCCAACTTCCACCCAGCCGACTTCCGGCAGCTCCACACTCACTTTTGATGACCGCCCGACAGATCACGGCACCCGCGTGGAGTTCCGCGATGTCACCAAGACGTTCAAGCAGGGCAAACGGGACACTCACGCGCTCAACGGGATTTCGCTCACCGTAGAGCCGGGCGAGATCCTGGGTGTGATCGGGTATTCCGGCGCGGGTAAATCCACGCTGGTTCGCATGATTAACGGTTTGGATCGACCCACCTCGGGGTCGGTCACGCTGGGTAGCACCACGATCACCGATCTGCCGGAGCGGAAACTGCGTGGCCTGCGCAAGAACATCGGCATGATTTTCCAGCAGTTCAACCTGATGAATTCCCGCACGGCCGCCGCGAATGTGGCGTACCCCCTCGCGCTGGCCAAGGTGCCGCGGTCTCAGCGCTCGAAGCGCGTGAAGGAATTGCTCGACTTCGTCGGGCTGAGCGATAAGGGCAAAAACTACCCTGACCAGCTCTCGGGCGGGCAGAAGCAGCGTGTGGGCATTGCTCGTTCGTTGGCAACCGATCCTTCGCTTCTTCTTGCCGACGAGGCCACGTCGGCACTGGATCCGGAAACAACTCAAGATGTTCTGGATTTGCTGCACAAGGTGAACCGTGAGCTCGGGATCACCATCGTTGTGATTACTCACGAAATGGAAGTTGTTCGTTCGATTGCGGACCGCGTGGCCGTGATGGAAAAGGGCAAGGTCGTCGAATATGGGCCGGTGCACGAGATTTTCTCGCACCCTCGTGAGGAAGTGACCAAGCGGTTCGTCGCGACTGCTCTTCGCGATACTCCGGAGGGCCGCGAGCGTGATTCACTGCTTACGGAAGTTGCCGATAATCCGCGTGAGCGGCTGATCACGGTTCGTGTCGACGATGCGCGCGACTTGAGTTCGGCGTTTGCCCTGGCTACCGAGCGGAATGTGACCGTCGGGTTTGTGCATGGGGCTGTGAATAATATCCAGGAGCATTCGTTTGGACGGTTGACAGTGAAGCTGACCGGGCCAGAGGACGGCGTCAAGGATGTTGTTGCCCGTCTTGCCGAGTTAACCGAGTGTGAGGAGATCAACTAATGGTCAGCGTAGCGTTACATACTGCCGACGCCCTGGCTGGCGTGGGCGCATCAATTCACAATGCTGTGGCTCACAGCGCCGTGGCGCGCGATCTCGTTCTTGCCGCGGGGACGACGGACTGGGACAATCTGAAGCCCACGATGGTCACAGCGTTTTGGACGACGCTGTGGATGGTCGGGTGGACGATCCTTCTGGGTGGCTTGTTTGGCCTGATCATCGGCGTGTTGCTGTATGCGTCGAGGTCGTCTGGTGTGTTGGCTAATAAGCCTTTGTACTGGACGCTGAATATTTTGGTGAACATTATTCGCCCGATACCGTTCATCATTTTGATTGCGGCGGCTGGTCCTCTGACGAAGGCTGTGATGGGGACGACGATCGGCACGGAGGCGGCTACGTTCGTCATGGTGATTGCTGCAACGTTTGCGGTGGCCCGCATTGTGGAGCAGAACCTGGTGAGTGTTGATCCTGGCGTTGTTGAGGCTGCCCGTGCGATGGGTGCGTCGCCTCTGAAGATTTTGTGGAGCGTGGTGATCCGTGAGGCTTTGGGCCCGTTGATTTTGGGTTACACGTTCATCTTTATCGCGATTGTCGATATGTCCGCGATGGCTGGCTACATCGGCGGTGGCGGTTTGGGTGACTTCGCCATCACCTATGGTTACCGTGCGTTCGACTGGAACGTCACTTTGGTGGCGACGGTGATTATCATCGTGCTGGTGCAATTCGCCCAGTTGATTGGTAACACGCTCGCGCGGCTGGTCATGCGCCGATAGCGCTTAGCGCGAGGATCTAGACCTGGGTGACATGGTGTGCCACCCAGGTTTTTCCATGTTTCGGGGGTTTTCCACACGAAGCCATGACGTCTCCAGCGGACACCTGCTCCAGGTGAACAACCCACGTGTCTCCACGTGATGTTTCGACGGTTCGCCACGCTGTTTTTGGGTGGTGGTCGTCGGAATTGGTTCTGGACGATGTGCGGTCGTGGGCCGCTATTTCTTTTTCTGCTCTTTCTTGTTCCTGTTCTGTCGTTTCTTTGACGACGAGACTGCCGACGGGAACTGTGTGCGCTCCGAGTTTTTGCGCGACGGCGATTTCGGCGGTTTGTCCTGGCGCATCCCAGCATCCGCGACCACGCAAGCCGGTGAGGTACATGTGTCCTTGCGCATTTGTTTTCACAGCGTCGATGGCTTGACCTGTGGGAATCCGCCCGTAGGAGTATCCCCAGGGCAGCAGGATCATGGTGGGCGCAAAGCGGTGTCCTTTGGAGTGCGATGTCTCCCACACTTCATCACCGAAGAAGCACGTCTGCATCCCCGCTGCGAGGGGTCGTCCTTTAATTGCACAACAGCGGTCCCTTTTCCCATGCGTGCAGACAAGCATGATCGGGTGGTTAACGCGTTCAACGGGCCGGGCGGGAAGTTCGCTTCTCCCCCATGTGCCGTCGGCAAGGGCTTGGATATCCAGGTGCAGGAGGTCTTCGACGCCGGAGATGCGCGTGGTAAAGCAGGTGCCTTGGTCTGTTCTGGCTATATAGAGTTTTCTTTCGTCGCGGAATTGCCCAGCTCTGCCGGGTTTTCTGATGAACTGCATTGATGCGCCATTGTCTTTAAGGACTTTCTTGAGGGGCGCGGTGAGGTCTCCCAAGACATCGTCATCCATAATGTCCCGGCCCCACCCTTTGAGATATTCAACCGCCAGGAAAAGCCTCATGGATTTGGCCGTGCCGGGGAGAGCTTCGTTGCCAAAGTCTGAGCATCGCATAGTTTTCCACGCCTCGTCAGCCTGGTTGGCCTCAACACCCTGACGGGCTGAACTCGCGCGCTGTGCACTTATTTGCTCCGCTGCGTTTTCTTGCGTGGCTTGTTCCTCCATGTGCCCTTCCTTGGTGGTCATAGAGCATGAGGGTACCCGCGTACTGCGTGGTTCACCGATATACACCTTCAATTCGCCACTTCTTTCCTCTGCAGATGAGTAGCAACCCGCTGGGTTGGTTTGTGGTCACTTGTAGGCGTGCGAAGCGACGTCCTTGTGCCCACCATTGTTCATCGACGGGCCAGGGTCCGGACCAGCCTGTGATGTCATAGCGCTTAGTTCCCCATGCCACACAGGCTGGCTGGGCACTGAGTAGTGAGCGTCCTGTCACGATAATGTCGTGGCCGTCTTCGTCGAGAAGAGAGACTCCACTCGCAGGGTGTGCAGCACTAGGCCCACGCTCGACGCGTTTGGTGACTGGAATGGGGGCTGGAAATTGACCTGGCCACGAATACGTGCTGCTCGGAAGATCGGGGGCGGATTCACCCACGGGGACAAGAGCAATGCGGTCCTCAGGGCCACGCCCACCTTTCAGCACGGGAGTGCATACTCTGTCTGGCCCCAGCATTGTCTGCACCCGAGCTAATGCGGCATGGGCAGCATGGTCTTCCTTGGCACACCATAAACCACGCATGGAGCTGCTTGTCGTTTCAATGGGGTCAAGGGTGAGTTCGCATGCGCCCACACCGACCGGGGTTGCATCGACCTCGACGCTATCGGGCACCCCAGCGTTATCGGACGCACCCGATTCATGGTCAGATTGCCCGACGGTGGCAGCAGCACGCGACACAAAACGGTGAAGCCACCCCTCCAGTTGCCACCGCACTCGCTGGGCTATGGCGTGCTCGGTGAGCTGGTCCGTGCACCGCCACACTCGTTCCAATTCTTGATCCCCATCGGGGGTGCGAATAAGTGCCCGTATAGCGACGCGCAAACATATCTGCCCTCTATCGGAGAGTTGATCGTGAAGATCTGCCGCTAGACGACGACCAATAAACGCGACCGTATCGGAGCGGGACTCGGGCGAATCGCAATGATGCGTAATGGCCAGGTCACTGGTGTTTTCTTGGGGAGTTAGTCGTCGCGATGGAGCACCACGGGCGATAGACCACCACCACAAGCCCTCTGCCCCAAAACGAGATGACACATCTCGCCGCGATAGACCCGCCCAGTCCTTCATGCGTGTTATGCCCATTTTCTCGAGGGTGTCCACCAGTTCTTGGGGTTGGCCTAATGCTTTGTCCTCGCACAATGTTCGTACAGGTAGCCCGGCCAAGAAATCTGCATCGTGTCCCTCCGGGATAGTCATCCCCCGACGAGCAGCGAATACCGCAGTAGGTAGTGTTCCTGCAGCTCCGGCGATAACGTCCACTCCCGGCCGAGCGACCGCATCAAGAACCATGGTGATCGCACGCTCTTCTGAGCCGTAGTATTTCACCAGCGGTGCTGACTTCACAGCAATGAGCCCGGGACGCAAAAGCTCGATACCAGCGGAAATGGAATCGACGTCGGCAACAAAGTCTTCAAAATATCTGGCATCACGGTCGTCGTCGGCGGGCATGATGTGCATCGTCGGGCATAACGACTGAGCTTGTCTGCGTTTCATGCCGCGTCGGACTCCTACATGCCGCGCCTGGCGGTCACATACATACACACCATGCTGGTCCACTAACGCCAGCGGCCCGTCCGGAACCTCGTTGTCACAGCGGGCAGCATAGAGAGGGAAATCTGGAACCCAGAGGACTATTGTTCGCTCATCCATGGGCACGCCTGACTGCTCACGATGAGGATCATCTGCGCACTGACTTGCATCAATAGAGTTATCCGGTGTCATCCTGCGGCCTCCACTGCGTTCAGATCAAGAGCTTTCACACTCTTGCGCCAATGGTGGGTCTGCGTCGGACGGTGGTGGCGTATCGGTTGGGCGAAGGACCCCACACCCATGTGCCACTGCCCTCGCTGGGGAGGTCGATGCCGATCCTCCACACGCATATCCACGCTCATGCCACGAATACGTCCGCGACCTCGGCCTAAACCGCGAAAAGCGCTCACGATGGCGTCGATACGCAAAGAAACACCAGGCCACCGCACACCGCAGACAAGAAGGGCACACCGAGACGAGCGGACACGGCTCATCACTGGCCGCGCCAATGATGGCGGCACATTTGCTTGCCCTTGGCCGCAATAAATGACGAGGTCCATCCCCTCGCACAGCACACCCAGCACGCTGAGAGGATCGGGGGCGTTGATATCCGCGTCGCCAGTAGCGTCGGGACAATCGACCACGGCGACTAACGATAAATCACCGCCCGCATCTGAGACTGCGGCCCACAAGAGGTCACTCAATCCGATAACAGCAACGTGTTTTCCCGCAGCGGTCACCTGGGCAATGATGTGCACCAGCGCGGTCGGGCAATCCGCAATCGATGTTGCCGCGCCACGAGGAAGACCGCCCAGCGATGTCAGCTCCCCTAAAGGCCCCTGCAGAGAGAGAACTTCCAGCATCGAACGTTCGAACGATTCTTTTTCCTCAGGATATGAACGTCGTTCACCAGGATGCGGCAAAGAGTCGGATTCCTTGACTTGAGGATAGTCAGGGACCGACACCAGATGCGCCATGCGCGAGCGAAGGATCTCCACCTTTTCATCATTCGAAAGTGCAGTAAGGTCCGTAGCTACTGCACCAGCTCCCGCCTGTGTCATCTTTGATCAGCCCTCACACCCAGCGCGGGATAGAAATGGCTTTTCACCTGCTCATACATAAGACCACGAGGTGACAAAAAGAGAGACAACCACTCCATCCACATCGTTCGCAGAGTGGACGATATACGATTTTTAGAATGTACGTACCCATAAAAATAAGCCACTATCGTCCACCTTCTTCTTCGTTGAGCGTCGGCTATACTTCATACTCATCGCACCTTCAAACCGAAGGAGCTATGAACAGTTGTACCGATCCACCCGGACATAAAAATCGAAAACTCGTGGAAGTATCGTACACATGTTCGATATAAAAAGTCTAGAGGGGCACACAACGCACCCCACACGCCCCCACACACAAAGAAAACGCCTGGTCAGTTCCCCAGACCTAGGCGCACTAGCCGCTACTGATCGTCAAACAACTACCCTGAAACATATGACTAACTACGACACTCACCGCGACAACAACCGTGAAACATCCGACCACGAACTATCTGAATCCGAGTACATCACCACGGTCTCGACGCCGAATCTGGTACGAACTATCGCGTCGCTTCTCCTCGGTGGAGCCGTGGGAGTCATGGGGTTCGCTATCGCGCCGCTGCTTAAAGTCATCCTGCTCATCGTCCTCGCAGGAGCTGGGCTACTTTTCATCACTATTCACCCGTACCGACGCGACGTGAGCGCCGCCTACATGAACCGATACGGGGAATACCGGACCACAGTCCGACGGCTCATACCCCTTTTCCCCGACTGGCTAGCCCTCATGATCCTCCCCGTTATCCCCATGCAGGGAACGTTCCTGGGCATCATCGCCTTCGTCGTAGCCAGTGTCTATAACTACCTCGTTTTCCCCTGGATCGACGGCACCGCGTACACCCAAGAACCGGACACCCCGTAGTGCCGACGGGGACTCCCCCGATTCACACGTCGACAGGGTCCCCGCTCAAGCGCCGGCCGACCCCCGATTCACACGCCGACGCGGGCTACTCCCACTCAATCGTTCCTGGGGGCTTCGACGTGCAATCCAACACCACGCGGTTCACTTCAGCGACTTCGTTGGTAATGCGGGTCGAAATCTTCTCCATCACGTCGTAAGGAATGCGCGTCCAATCCGCTGTCATCGCATCCTCCGACGAGACTGGCCTCAACACGATCGGATGGCCATAGGTCCGGCCGTCGCCCTGCACTCCCACGGACCGCACATCCGCCAGCAAGACCACGGGGCACTGCCAAATCGAATCGTCCAGCCCCGCAGCGGACAGCTCCTGGCGGACAATCGCATCGGCCTCGCGGAGCGTCGCCAAACGGTCAGACGTAACCTCACCGATAATGCGGATACCTAAGCCCGGACCAGGGAAAGGCTGGCGCGACACAATAGCACTGGGCAAACCGAGCTCGCGCCCCACCGCACGAACCTCGTCCTTGAACAGCAAACGCAGCGGCTCTACCAGCGTAAATTCAACATCGTCGGGCAAACCGCCCACATTGTGGTGGCTCTTGATATTCGCGGTACCGCTGCCCCCACCGGACTCCACCACATCCGGGTACAACGTACCCTGCACGAGAAAATCAACACGCGCACCCTCCGGAGCATCGGACAACACACCGGCAACAGCACGCTCAAATGAACGAATGAACTCGTTACCGATCGCCTTACGCTTCTTCTCCGGGTCCGTCACGCCCTTCAACGCCGACAAGAATGCGTCGGTTTCGTCGACTGTGACCAAGTTCGCACCCGTCGACGCAACGAAATCATTCTCGACCTGCTCGCGCTCCCCCTTGCGCAACAAACCGTGGTCAACGAAAACACAGGTCAAGCGGTCACCAATCGCCCGCTGCACCAAGGCAGCAGCGACGGCCGAATCCACACCGCCAGACAGACCACAGATGGCCCGCCCCTCAGGCCCAACCTGCTGACGAACCTGTTCCACCAGCTGATCGGCAATATTGCCGGGCGTCCACGTCTGCTTCAGCCCAGCTATCTGCGTCAAGAAACGCTCCAGGACCTTCTGTCCCTCGGGCGAATGCATGACCTCCGGGTGGTACTGCACACCGGCCATGTGCCGATCCGCATCCTCGAACGCAGCGACCGGTGCTCCGGATGAGCGGCCTGTTACCACGAAGCCCTCCGGGGCCTCGGACACGGCATCGCCGTGGCTCATCCATACGTCATTCACCGCGCCGTCGTGCAGGAGGCCGCCATCGCCGACGATGGACATCGTCGTCCGGCCATATTCGCGGTCCCCCGTGCGCGCGACCACTCCACCTAACGCGTGCGTCATCGCCTGGAAACCGTAGCAAATGCCGAACACGGGAACGCCCAAGTCCAGCACCGACGGGTCAAAAACAGGAGCGTCATCAGCGTAAACGCTGGAGGGTCCGCCCGAGAGGATCAGCGCAGCCGGGTGCTTCGCCTTGATTTCCTCCACCGACGCGGTGTGCGGAATGACCTCGGAATAAATGCGGGCCTCACGCACGCGCCGAGCAATGAGCTGGGCGTACTGGGCACCAAAGTCAACGACAAGAACAGGAGACGGGGTTTGTTGCTGTTCACTCACGCAGAAGACTCTACCGCGTCAGATGGACAAACCTCGACCCCGTCTCACACTCCAAGGTCATCACCAGCTACAGCCAGGACCGAACGCTCAACTGAACCTTCTGGAAGTCCTTCAAATTCGTGTACCCAGCCTTCGCCATCGAACGACGAACACCGCCGATCAGGTTCAAGCTGCCGAATGGTTCCGTCGCCGGCCCCATGAGAACTCTCTCCAAGGACGGAGCCTCATCGCGCTCAATGACAAGGTTCTCAATGACCCCACGCGGGAAACGCGGGTGCGCAGCCACCGAAGGCCAGTAGTATCCGGTCGCTGCAGCCTCCTTGGCCTGCGACAACGGGCTACCCAACATCACAGCGTCAGCACCACACGCGATAGCTTTCGCCATCTCGCCCGAGGTTTCCAACTCACTATCCGCGATCACGTGGACATACCGGCCGCCGGTCTCATCCAAATAATCACGACGAGCAGCGGCCGCGTCGGCAATGGCCGTCGCCTTCGGAGCATCAATACCCAGCGTGTCTGCATTCGTCGTCGATCCACCGCCGACGATAATGCCGGCTGCACCGGTCCTCATCAGATGCATAGCCGTCGTGTAATCCAATACGGACCCCGCAATGACAGGAACATCCAGCGAGCCGATGAACTCCTTCAGGTTCAGAGGTGTTCCATCAGCCGACACGTGCTCGGCCGAAATCAACGTCCCTTGAATGACCACAATCTCAGCACCCGCCGCGACCACCACCGGAGCCAGCTCACGAGCATTTTGCGGCGAAACGCGGACCACCGTCGTCACGCCCGAAGCACGAACGTCGCGAATACGGTCCGACAATAAATCCTTATCCAGGGGCAGACCATGCAGCTTCTGCAACAGCGGGATAGCCCGATTGGTCATCTGCCCATCGTCATAGCCCTCTTCGTCGAAGGCCGTCGACACGATCTGCTCCACAGCAGCGCCCATGTCCGCCACTCGGCCCCACAAGCCTTCAGCGTTAATAACCGCAGCGCCCCCCAGGCGGCCCATTTCACTAATGAAATCCACGCTGGTTAATGCGTCGCTCGGTTGTGCCAGGACAGGAATGCCGAAGTGGTACGCGTCGATCGTCCACGACGTATCCACATCTTTCGACGACCGCGTGCGCCTATTAGGCACGATCGTGATGTCATCGAGCCCGTATGTCCGGCGAGCTTCCCGCCCCAAACCAATTTCCACAACTTCACGCATGATTTTTCTGTATTTCCTCACAGTGACAGGCAGCCCGAACGGGCTGCCGACAACAAAAACAATTCACTCGGCGCCCAACACGCCTGACGACGAAGGCCGCGCGTGGCCGACACGGGCGACGCCTCTAGTGCTGGTAATAATTGGGCGCTTCCACCGTCATCTGGATGTCATGCGGATGCGACTCCCGAAGGCCCGCCGCAGTGATCTGCACAAACTTGGCGTCGTGGAGATCGTCGATCGTTGCGGAACCGGTGTACCCCATGGCGGCACGCAAACCACCCACGAGCTGATGAGCAATGCCATCGATGTGCCCGCGGAACGGAATACGCCCCTCAATGCCTTCGGGAACGAGCTTCTCTTCGCTGCGGACATCCGCCTGGAAGTAGCGATCCTTTGAGTACGACCGCTGCTCACCCTTCAGGCTGCGACCCTGCATAGCCCCCAGCGAACCCATACCGCGATACATCTTGTACTGCTTACCATTCACGGTGACAACATCCCCCGGAGCCTCAGCAGTACCGGCCAGCAGCGAGCCCAACATCACCGTGCTCGCGCCAGCAACCAGGGCCTTCGCGATATCGCCGGAATACTGCATACCGCCGTCGGCAATAACTGGAACCCCGGCGTCATGCGCAGGAACGGAGGCTTCCATAATCGCCGTGATCTGCGGCGCGCCCACACCCGCAACAACCCGCGTCGTGCAAATAGAACCAGGCCCAATGCCCACCTTGATGGCATCGGCGCCCGCATCGATCATGGCCTGGGCTGCCTCACGCGTCGCCAGGTTGCCACCAATGACATCAATGCGGTCACCGAATTCCTTCTTCACCCGCGCGACCATGTTCAGAACACCGGAATTGTGTGCGTGAGCAGTATCGACAACGAGAGCATCAACACCCGCATCAACCAAAGCGCCGGCACGCTTCCATGAATCCTCGCCCGTACCGATCCCGGCGCCGACGATCAAGCGGCCTTCCTTATCCTTCGATGCATTCGGGTACTGCTCACGCTTCACGAAGTCCTTCACCGTGATCAGGCCCGTCAACTTGCCCGCCGAATCAACAATCGGCAACTTCTCCACCTTGTGGGTGGACAGCAGGTTCAGAGCAGCCTCCGCCGAGACACCCTCCTGGGCAACGATCAACGGCATCGGCGTCATAACGTCGGCAACCTTGCGAGACAGATCAGACTCAAACCGCATGTCACGGTTGGTGCAAATGCCGACCAACGTGCCCTCGTCGTTAACCACGGGCAAACCGGAGACACGGAACTTGGCACACAGCTCGTCGACGTAACCGATTGTGTCGCCCGGCGAACAGGTAATGGGGTTCGTGACCATACCGGCCTCGGAACGTTTCACTACCTCCACGTTCTGGGCTTGGTCGTCGATAGAAAGGTTGCGGTGAAGGATGCCGATGCCGCCCTGCCGAGCCATCGCAATGGCCATCCGAGACTCTGTCACCGTATCCATCGCCGCGGATACCAGCGGGATACCCAGCCGGATATTGCGCGTGAGCTGCGCAGATGTGTCCACTTCGGAAGGAATCACATCGGAGGCGGAAGGAATTAGAAGGACATCATCGAAAGTTAGACCTACAAGAGCAACTTTGTTGGGGTCGTCGCCACCTGTGCGTTCCACTATTTATCTCCTAGGACCATGACGAAAGCGAAGTGCCACCACGCACTCTTTTGTCATATGCTACCGCAAAGATTTTGTGGCACATGAGCTAGCCTAGTGGGGTGAACTTCGCAGACCATATGCCCCCGGACCCATTCGCGGGAGATCCCAATGATCCCGTCTCTTTCCTCGACCCCGATGAGCCTATGGAACCCCTTACCGACGAGGAAAAAGGCGAAGTCATTATCGAACTTCACCACGTGCGGGAGATGCAGCGTGTTCTCACCCCGCTAGGCATTCGCGGTGTGGAGATGCTGTGCGATGACTGCGAAGAGATACACTACTACGACTGGGGGATACTTATTAACAACCTGCTCGCGCTGTATAACCACGAGCAGCCACCCATTCATGAACCGAGTGCCAACCCCAATCCCGACGAGTACGCTTCGTGGGATTACTGCCTCGGTTTCCTCGATGGGCTCAACCACGGCATCGCCGGGTACCGGTAGAGGCGCGGTCGCACCGGGCCGCACGGTGTGGCGACGCCGACCGGCTTCTACTCCTCGGAGGAAGTGCTTGAGTCGCCCGACGACGGAGACTGGAGCACATCGTCGCTCGAACCATCTGATGACGACGATCCACGCGATGAGCTCCCGCTCCCTGAGTTCGAACCGCTCTTGCTGCTGTTCGACCCAGGCACAGGAGCAGGCGTCACCGTCGTCGTCACGGTCACGGTGACCGTCGACGTTTCAGTGGTCGTCTTGGTGTCCTTGGTATCGCGATCATTCGTGGTCGTCGGATCCTTGCGCGGCTCAGCTTTCTTCGGCTCACCATTGCTCATCGTCTTCTCGATGGTGGTCGGTTTGCCGTCGGACCCCTTCACGACAGACTGATCGGTGACAGTAACCGTCGTCGTTGATTCGTCTTTCTTCGAATCCTTCGAGCCGGAGTCCTTGGCCTTGTGGGCAACTTCGCGCGCCTTTTCCAGCAACTCAGCAGCACCTGGGGTGTCCCCGGCCTCCTGCGTTTCGCGGACCTGATCGAGCGTCGAGGCCAACTCAACTACGGCAGCGTGATCACCGAAGAACCGCTGGTTCAGGCCCCACAGAGGCGAACCGGGGGTCGAGGCGTGGATAACAGCTCCGCCACCGGCAATAAATACACAGGACGCAGCAGCGCCGCCGAGGGCATACATCCACCGCGGGACAGGATTGTGGTTATCGCCATGACGCCACGACCGGTGACGGGGACGACCCGAACGCGAACCCTTGGCGGCATCATCACCCGACGCGTCCCGCTGGTTCTTCCAGGCCGCGAAGTCATGCACCGTGGCGTCACCGCCGCCATCGCGAGTTGCGTCGTCACCAGATTGAGTGGTTTGCCCATCCGCATTCACGGGGCGGAAGACAGTCGTCGGAGCACTAGCAACGGGGGAATCGTCCAGCGCCTCGTCGTCGGAGAAACTATCGAAGAAGCCTAGGTCGCTGAGCTGAGGTGTTGCCGGGATATCACGTTCCGCATCCTGCCGAGCTTGGATGAACAGCTGACCGAGGTCATCGTCGGAGGCAGTACCCCGGGAAAGATTATCAAGGTAGCGGTCAACAGCAGCTAGGGATTCTGGATCGTGCTCAACCCCCTCACGATCCCAGTTATCAAAACCACTCATCTGTTCGCTCCTGCTGTTCCATCCACACCAAAACCGGTTATTACTGTACGGCCCCGCCTGCGGGCGACACCGCACTACGTCCGTCGTCGGCAATAATCACCATCATGGGCACGGTGTTGCCGCCGCGACGTATGTATTTCCTTTGTGAGTTGACCCCCGTGATCACTGTCAGCCCTCTTTGGTCTTGTTGGCCAAAGCAATCGCCTCACCATAGTCAGGCGACTCAGCCATTGCCTTTTTCAATTTAGCAATCGCCCGGAACTGAGCTACTCGAACGGCATTCGGCGTGGAACCAACAATCTTGGCTGTCTCCTCCGAAGTATACCCTTCAAGAACTCGCAAAATAATGATCTCGCGCGGTCTCTCACCCAGTATGTCGAGCAGACGCAGCAGTTTGTTACGGCCATCCGACTGAATAGCCAACTCTTCTGGACCCGCAACATCATGGATGGCTTCAGGGATCTCATCCGTCGGTTGACTGCGGTCCCTCCCCATCGAACGATAGCCATCTTTGACCTTGTGACTAGCGATTCCGTACACGTAGGACATGAACGACGTTCCACGGTCAACAAAGCGATCTATCGACCTCAATACGGCCATGCAAATCTCTTGAGCCATATCCTCCGGACCAGGGAAAGAATCATCTGACAGACGATGTCGGCAGTACACCACCACTTTTGGGTGGATGTAATCCATGACTTTCTGCAAGGCATCCCGATCCCCGCGTGCAGCTGCGGCAACCAGGCCATTAATGGCCCCATCGCTAGCTGCTGCAGACATTAACTTTCTCTTCTTTCACTGCCGACGACGGCTCGTCGGCGCCGTCACCACCGACGAGAACACACCCAATCGCAGCCTCGGGCACTACACCGCGATTCCTCTTGCCTTATTCTGACGTGAAGATCAGAAAAAGACAATTTTATTTGCGTCGATGAATATATAAACAGACAAAGAGCCTGATCGGCGGTGTTTTCGCTTATTGAAAATGGACAATTTATACGACGATGTGTCGTAAAAATATTGCTGCGATTCTATAGAACGCGGATGAGCACTATAGAACCTGAGAAACCAGACTACATGACCGCGCCTACAACCGTCCGCCACTCAAAACTACGACAAAACAGAGAAAACAATCCTATGTATTAAATGCACAGAATTGGCGATTATTTACCCCTCAGCACGGGGGTACCTGTCCGTCGCAGAGTCGGTTTTTGCCAATCGCCCAACGAACCGCGTTCTTAGTGGACGATCATCCGACGAGCCGTTGATTGGAACTATCCCCAACAAGTCTCTGCGTAGAACGCTCACGATTGCTCAACAAGAGGCAGGCCACCTACA
Organism: Corynebacterium sp. c7Ub_26; assembly: GCF_053760365.1. NCBI lineage: Bacteria > Bacillati > Actinomycetota > Actinomycetes > Mycobacteriales > Corynebacteriaceae > Corynebacterium > Corynebacterium sp. c7Ub_26. Next base: position 121,535 of record NZ_JBSNBL010000003.1, read on the forward strand.
ACCAGATACGTCAATTACTTTTGCAACCTAAAAGTCGTGTTCTCGTTACGTTCCGTTCACCAACGCGGTCTTGACTGAAGAATGGGCAACCACCCGCCCCGTAGATGAAGAGGTACTGCTACTGCACCCGGTAGAAACCAAAACAAACATGAGCGGCACCACACATCTACATACCACGACCCACATCACACCCGACGGAGGAGAACATGCTTCCTCAGATCCACAACCTGCCCACCCCCACCATCCAGTCTTGGGAATGGCAACGGCATGGATCATGCCGAGACACCGACGCATCCCTCTTCTTTCACCCGGAAGGCGAACGCGGACGCGCCCGTGCCGCCCGCGAACACGCTGCAAAATCAGTATGCGCAACGTGCCCAGTTATTAACCAATGCAGAGAACACGCGCTCTCTGTAGGCGAGACCTACGGCATTTGGGGCGGACTGAGCGAAAGCGAGCGCGACGCCATCGCGCGAACCCACGCCCGCGTTTAACCTTCCCAAATCTGTAGGTTAGAGCCGTCACCTTTCTTGCCTTCCGGCCGCAACACAACTACAGCCGATTCACGCGACAAACCACACACTTGGAGCAGATCCACGATGATGGACCTTGCCTGCGCCATCACAACAATGCCAGAAACACCGGATTTCTCACCATGATCTCCGGACGTCACCGCCGCTGTATTCTTCAGCTGCTCAATCACAGCGGGTAAGCGCTGGGCCTCATGGACCTTTCCCGATTTCCCCTGCTCAGCAAAGATCGATTCTAATTCCTGACAGGCATGTGCCAACGCATGCAAAATAACTGGAATACGCTCATCAACATCTTTCTGGTCCGAAATGATCGTGGCGGCCCGGCGCGCTAGAACACGAGAATTGCGCATCGTATTGTCCACTGGCGACAAAATCTGACTCATCTTCCGCATGTCACGACGCGCACCCCAATAGAATGGGGACAGTGCAGCGACCTCCGTACCGCCCTGTACAGCGGCAATCATGGCATTAATCCGCGCCTGAGTTCCTCGGGCAGATACCAACGCGTCAGAGACCACTCCCACGTCGTTGCTCCTCAGTCCGCGCGACACAGTGCCAAGAACACGCCCCGCATGGCCAATCACTCGGCTTACTTCACGGCGCGCAGGACGAACGGCGCTATTAGGCACCAAGGCGATCACCATAATCCCAATGAGGCCGCCGACCAGGGCATCGATCATTCGGGTGATGCCACCCATTGTCCCCGGAGGCATAATCGTCGCTACCAAAACAGCCGAGCACGTTGCCTGGATAGGAGCCAGTGGGGACTTATCGAGGAATAACGCGGCCGCCAGGGCACAGGCCACGGTGATGGCGATCTGCCAAGATCCCGTCCCAATTCGGGAGATAATAATGTCTCCGATCCCAATCCCTAAGGCCACTCCCACAACAAGTTCGACCGAGCGGCGCAACCGGCCGACAGTGCTGGTGCCGAGCGCAATCACCGACGCCATGGGAGCGAAGAACGGCTGAGGGTGACCGATCACATGGTGCGCAAACCAAAATGCAATCCCGGCGGCAACGGAGCCCTGGATCACTATCATTTTGCCGTCGCTAAGCCGCTCTACACCGTGGAAATGATTCACACGTAAGAAGATACGGCACGGCGAGAAAAGCCGTGCATGGTGAGGGGAATTTGGCCATAGCAAACGGAATTGGATACCAATGTTAGCTACGTCACTACCCATAGCAACTCGCCGCCCCTATCCCGTACACCACGTCCTTTACCACTCATGACCTGCATCGTGATGCCCCATTAAGGAATTTCACAGGAAACTCACGGTTTCGGAGTCAAAAGGATGGATCGGTACCAAGTATGCTGTGGGATCATGAGTGCACTGACCGCTGTCGACCTCACTGTTCTTACCCAAGCGTTCACCATGGGTGGTACAGGGGTAAAAACATTCGCTTCCGCCGCTCTTGCTAACGGCACAAACATGCTTGCCGACGCTGCTACGTCGGCACGAGCAACGCTAGCGGCCTCTGCCGACCTGGTACCGCAGCTGCGCACCAGCGTCCTCGCCCAGGCGAGCGAGACGGTGACAGCAGCTCCGAAACTGCTGGACCCGATGTACTGGCTGGGCGCCGATAGCCCCTTCGGGCACCTCATTCTTCCCGGCCTCGGGCTCATTATTTTCGTGGAAACCGGGCTCGGGTTCCCCCTCCTCCCCGGTGATTCCCTGTTGTTCACCGCGGGCATGCTGGCTAACCAACACAACGGCTTCGCCCCCGTGTGGCAGGTGCTTTTGGTCTCCATTGCCTGCGCTATCGCTGGCGACCAGTCCTCCTATTGGATTGGTCGGAAGCTCGGCGACCGAATCCGGAAACGCCCTGACGGTCGCATCTTTAAGAAGGCCTATATCACTGAAGGCGAGGCGTTCTTTAAGAAGTGGGGGGCGCTAGCTGTGATCCTGTGCCGGTTCGTGCCTATTGTCCGCACCTATGCCCCTATGACTATCGGCATGGCGCGGATGAACTATGCCCGCTTCTTCCTTTTCGACATTTGCGGCGGGTTCCTGTGGGCCGGTGGCGTGACGGTTCTCGGCGTGTGGCTGGGGAGCTTCACCTTCGTGCGCGAGAATATCGAGCTTATCTTCCTGGCGATCGTGTTCATCTCTATCCTGCCGGGGATTATCGGTGCGATTAAGAAGTCACGTGCATCGAAGGGGGCTGCTACTAGCGACGACTCTGCTGCTCCGCTGGCTGCGCGTGATGCTAAAGAGACCCTGCACGAGCGCGAGGCTAGCGAGTCGTAATCTCACCGGTTTATGAAGCGCATCGCGCGGGGAGCGTTACAACCGGTGCCCGCTGCCTCCAAAGTCACAAACAAACTGACGAAAACTTCGAGTTAAGTCTTAAAGTTTTGGATATTTGGCGTGAACTGCGGCGCTCAACGCCACTTAGTGGGAGTTTGTGAGTGACAAACAGTCACAAAAGTTACAAACATTTGTAGTTTAAAAATGCACTCTGAACTGCTCGTTTATAGTTTCCAGACCGCGAAACTGTCACTAAACTGTCAAAAGTGTCACTTTTTGTCGGTTTAAGTGTAACTTTGTGCAACTTTCCGTGGCTGACGGCAAACAAAAAGCACTACCAGCCGGGGAGAGAGATGACAGTCAGAAGTACACCCATATCGTGAGGAAACCATTCTCAAGGTCAGTGCGGTCCGATAAACTGGCAGCACGTAACTCCCGCCGTGACATTTAGAAGGCTCTACCCGTGCCCCTGCTCAACATCAAAACAATCGAAGAACGAGTCAAAGCTCTCGCCGGACGCGAAGAGTACGATGATGAGCTGCTCTTCGAACTTCTCTCGGCATATGGCCGCTCTAATAGCAGCATCACCCGGCTCCGCAACGGCTCTATCAACATAGCCGAGGATCCCTCGCGGGAATACGCACAGAAAATGTCGTGTACTACCAGAATATCGCCGATCCCAGTGAGACCTCGGATGCTAACCGGTCAATCACACAGCTTTCCCCCGCTGAGCGGGAAACTCGCCTTCTAAAGGCGGTCCAAGGACTCCGCCAGCACGAGCGCGTCGTTCGTTTCACTACCCGCTTCGTCATCGCCTCGGACAATGAGTGGTTAGCGGCTATAGATACAAAGACTAACGAGAACCGAATCTTCCCCATCGCGCAGATCAATAAGCACTACGCCTTCTTCCTCCCCTGGGCGGGAATGGAAAAGGCACAGTTCAAGCCCGAAAAACATGCAGATACTAAAGCTGCAGAAAAAATGGGGAAGCTCTTCGACGCCCTCGTCACCAACAATGCAGTCACGCTGGCCACAGATGCGGACCGCCACGGACTCAATATCTTCTTCACTCGACTACTCTTCTGCTACTTCGCGGAAGATACCAACCTCTTTCCCGAGGGAGCCTTTACCAAGGCGATCGCGTCCTACACGCAGGAGGACGGCTACGATGTTGCGAGCGTCATCACCGAGATTTTTGCTGCGTTAGATATGGACGATAAGTCCCGCCTACCTGAACACCTCCAGGTTTTCCCCTATGTCAATGGACATCTCTTTTCTGCCGACGCTCTCTACCAGGTTCCCAGTTTTGACCGAGAGTCCCGGGATCTGTTGATCGAACTGGGACGGGTGATCTGGAAAGACGTGAACCCCGACATCTTTGGTTCCATGTTCCAAGCTGTAGTGCAAACGGGCTCTCGCTCCGAGCTGGGACAGCACTACACCTCTGTGCCCAACATCCTGAAAACCATCGAGCCGCTGTTCCTCGATGACCTCAAGGAACAGTTCGACGCCGCCTACAACTCCGTCCCGAAACTGGAGAAGTTGCTGAATCGGATCGCCGGTATCAAAGTTTTCGATCCTGCTTGTGGATCGGGGAACTTCCTTGTCATCGCCTACAAGGAACTGCGACGTCTAGAGCATGCGATTCTGGACCGGCTCGCATATCTGAGTCCCAAGCACCAGACGCTATTTTCTGATTCCGTCGTGAAGGTCGATCACTTCTATGGAATCGAGATCGACGATTTTGCAGCCGAGGTTGCCATTCTGGCTCTGTGGATCGCCAAACACCAGATGAACCAGGAGTATCTGGATAAGTTCGGCTTTCAACTACCAATGATTCCGCTACGAAGCATGGGGCAAATTACCTGCGCAAATGCCTGTCGCATCGACTGGGATGAAGTTTGTCCCCATAATCCTGAGGACGAGGTGTATCTGATTAGCAACCCGCCTTATCTGGGTTCAAATGGGCAAACAAAGGAGCAAAAAGAAGATCTAAGAATTGCTTTCAATTTATCAAGCCATCCTAAAAAAGCTGATTACATCTTTGGTTGGTTCACTCTTGGAACAAAGTACATCAAAGGGACACAAGCTCAGATCGCATTCGTCTCCACTAACTCTGTTACGCAAGGTGAACAAGCAAATATTCTTTATGAGGAAATATTTGGTCGAGGCTTAGAGATCGGCTATACATACACTTCGTTCAAGTGGACTAACTCAGCAAAGTACAATGCAGGAGTTACAGTGGTGGTTCTTTCTATCAGAAACACTTCCAATAAGCCAAAATGGGTTTTTGATGACTCAATACGTCGGAATGTCAATCACATAAATTGTTATTTGCTTGACTCCGAGATTCCTATCGTTAAAAGTAGAAAAAATAAACAAATTTCAACTAACCTACCATCAATAGTTAAGGGATCGCAGGCGACTGGCGCAGCGTACTTAACGCTTTCAGCGGAAGAACGAATTAGTCTATTAAGTAACTCTCCTGAATCTTTTCGGTATATTAAGCCTTTTATCGGCTCAGATGAGTTTATCGATAGAAGTGAACGTTTTGCATCTGGGTACCCGATAAATACGCTGAGGATGCCTATCAGCTATCAGAGCTCTCCCAACGGTTCGAACTTGTTAAAGCTCAAAGATTGGCTAGCCCAAAAGCTGCTACTCAAAAGTGGGCTTCAAAACCGTGGGCTTTTACGGAAAACCGCTACAAGCCCACGGACTCGATCATCGTGCCCAGCGTCTCATCTGAACGGCGCGAATACGTCCCGATTGGTTTTCTTGGCCCCGATACCGTCATTTCGAACCTGGCCTTCGCTATCTACAACGCCGAACCGTGGCTCTTCGCCCTACTCACCTCCAAGATCCACATGGTCTGGCTGGGCGCCGTTGGCGGGAAGATGAAGACGGACTACCGCTATTCCAACACCATCGTCTACAACAACTTCCCCGTCCCGCACCTCACGGGCCCGATGAAAGAAAAGCTCACGCGAACGGCACTGAGGATCCTGGATGTGCGGGAATACTTCTGCGAACTCACCCTTGCTGAGCTGTATGACCCAGACACGATGCCGCACATGTTGCATGAAGCTCATGCCGACAATGACGCGCTCGTGGATAGCATCTACCGCAAATCAGGGTTCGCCTCCGATGAAGAACGACTTGCAGCTCTCTTCAAACTCTACGAGAAGTTGGCCTCAGAAGAAGCAAAAGCTCTCGAAGCCGAAAGAGCAGCCAAGAAAGCAGCTAAAACCACCACGCGGCGGCGTCGGAAAACCAAGAAAGAGGCAGATAAATGAGTGAGCAATCAAAGCCTGACATCAACGCCATGAACATCGTGGATGTGACCTACCAGCAATCAGGGAAGTCCGTGGCCATGAATGAGCTGGGCATGCGCGAAATGCAGGCACGTGTGTGGGAAGCGCGTGGTGCACAATACCTGCTCATTAAAGCGCCCCCGGCCTCCGGTAAATCGCGCGCGCTCATGTTCGTAGCGCTGGATAAGCTCTTCAACCAGGGGCGCAAGAAAGTCATCGTCGCTGTCCCAGAAAGATCTATCGGCGGATCCTTCGGTGATACTGACCTGCAGGCTAACGGGTTCTTCGCCAACTGGAGCGTCAAACCGGAAAACAACCTATGCAGACCGGGATCCACGGCATCCATGGTGGAATCCTTTAGGCGTTTTATGGCAAACAAAGATGCCATACTCGTTTGTACCCATGCCACACTGCGCTATGCCTTCGATGCGCCCTCCCCCAAGGATTTCAACGGCTGTGTGCTGGCGATCGACGAATTCCACCACGTCTCCGCCGACCTAGAGAACAACCGCCTGGACGGAGTGCTGCGCGACGTCATGGCCAAGTCCGATGTCCATGTAATCGCAATGACTGGCTCTTATTTTCGTGGCGACAGTGTGCCCGTGCTCACTGCAGAAGATGAAGCCAAATTCACACCAGTTACCTTCAACTACTATGACCAGCTCAACGGATACCGATACCTACACTCCCTAGGCATCGGACACCACTTTTACCAAGGTCAATACACCGATAGCATCGGCGGAGCTCTCGATCTTGACCGCAAAACGATCATTCATATCCCGTCGGTAAACTCTGGCGATTCCACCAAAGACAAATATGAAGAGGTCGGCAGGATAATAGACGCCATCGGTAAGGTGGTCGAAACCAATGAGCACGGAATACACGTTGTACGCCGCCGAGATAATGGCAAACTCATCCGCGTAGCAGATCTCGTGGATGACACAGACCAAAAGCAGCGTGTAGAGGTGCTTCACTACCTTTCCACCGTGGCATCTAAGGACAGAGATGCAGTAGACATCATCATTGCTCTCGGCATGACAAAAGAAGGCTTCGACTGGCCTTATGCCGAACACGCTCTGACCATCGGCTACCGCGCTTCCCTGACGGAGATCATTCAGATCATCGGACGGGTTACACGAGACTGCGAAGGGAAATCGCACGCGCAATTCACCAACCTGGTCGCTCAGCCTGACGCGGATACCGGCGATGTGACCCTAGCAGTGAACAATATGCTCAAAGCCATCACTGCATCCCTGCTGATGGAACAAGTTCTCGCGCCGAATTTCACCTTCAAAGCAAAGAAAACTGATGATTCTAACAACGAAACGGACAGAGGCGTAGTCAAGATCCAGGGCTTCCAGGAGCCCTCTACAGCGCGAGTCAAACAGATCGTGGACACAGATTTAAGCGATCTCAAGGCCACAATTCTGCAAGACGTCACATTCGCTAAAGCTGCCGCCGGTGGAATGGAGCCTGAGACCACCAATAAGGTGCTGATTCCGCGGATTATCCGAGAGCGCTACCCAGACCTCAATGAGGCGGAAGTCGAAGAAGTCCGACAGCAGGTAGTGGTTGACTCTGTGATTAAGAACGGCGAAGTAAGGGAAGTAGGCGACGATCGTTTTATCCGCATGGCGGACAAATTTGTGGATATCGAGGAAATCAATATCAACCTCATTGATTCCATCAACCCGTTCCAAAAGCGTTTGAGATCATGAGCAAAAACGTGGACACCACAGTGTTGCGAACGATTCAGGATGCGATCACGGCTTCTAAAGTCGAAGTGACAGAAGCTGAGGCGCTACAGATGGCGCCGAAGATTAAGGCGTTCGTGGAAATGCACAAGCGCAGGCCCGACTCACGCTCTGACAGTCCGCAGGAAAAGCGGCTAGGCGAGATTCTGCTGTGGTTGCAAGCAAAGAAGCGGCAACTGAATGCCACTAAACAGAACACGGAAGGCGAGCAGGAGCCCCAGAGGGGTGAAGGATAGATGTCAGAGGAGTTTTCTCCTGAACTCTTAGAATTACTGGAAAATGACACGGAGGGGCTCTTTGATGAGCCGGCCAAGCCACGCAAACTCACCAGTGATGATCGGCTTGAGCGGGCTTTTATAGAAGTTCTCGAGTTCTATGACCAGAACGGTCGTGAGCCATCACCGGATACTCTCAACATTGCAGAGCGGAAGCTCGGGGCTCGCCTTGTTGGTATCCGCGCCGACGACAAGAAACGATCCGCCCTCGCCCACCTCGATGATGTAGGACTGCTAGATCCTCCTGAGGTACCGGACTCCGTCGATGCCCTTCTGGAAGACCCAGAGTTCGGCGATGATATACTCGGCAACATCCTGTCTGATGGGGAGAAAGAATCTGACCTCTACGATGTCAGTATCCTTCCGAAGACGACGCGTAAGAGTGCCGACTCTGTAGCCAAGCGTAAAAAAGCGAAGGACTTTGACCAATTCCGTGACTTTTTCAAGAAAAAGCACGAAGAATTGCGAAACGGCGCCGCTGCACTCGCAGAGTTCTCCGGCGAAACGTCTATCGCCGAAGGCAAGTTCTTTCTGCTCAAAGGTGCTCTCGTATTCGTAGCGGAAGTTCACGACCCCGAGCCCAATGCGCCACTCGATTCTAAAGGCAAGCCGAAAGCCCGCTTGCGGCTGATTTTTGAAAACGGAACCGAGAGCGCCATGTATGTACAGTCTTTCGCGATTCGCCTTTACGAGGAGGATGGAAAAGTGCTTGCCCGGACGACACCTATCCAAACCTCGGAAATCGATGGCGAAGAGATTGCTTCTGGGTATATCTATGTCCTGCGCTCCTTGAGCGATGATCCTGACATCAAACAGATCAAGAACCTGTACAAAATCGGTTTCACTACTGACACCGTCGAAGGACGCATTCGAGGCGCAGAAAAATCAGCTACCTATCTATTTGCGCCTGTCGAAGTAGCCGCAACCTACAGGCTGTATAACGTCAAGGCGTCGGCTGTCGAAGCTGCGATCCATAGAGCGTTCTCCCACGCCCGATTAGAAATTACTGCTCAAGACCCCAATTCCTTAGACAGTTCAGCAAAGGCTACTCATGTCACCGAGTGTTTTGTAGCTCCTCTGGACTCGATCGACAAAGTGATAGAAGAGCTCTTCTATTAAAATCGTTCACAGAGGACAGGGACTTAGCTGTTGCAGGAATGTTCAATACCTGCCTGCCAGCCGTGGAAGATAAACCACCTCTAGCGCATGACAGCTTCATCCTCGAAATACCAAAGCTTTATCGGGATTATTGAATTTTTTGAAGACTAGACTCGGGCGTCCATCTCCATCTTTCCCCCACAGAGTCCTCAAATTCAATAGAATACACACAATAATCATTCGAAGTCACTATAGGAGAATATTCCTCTAAGCTATTGATGGCCTTCGGAAAATCCCAGCTAATATGAGGCTTTCCCCATCCGAGACTTTTAACGAAAAACTGGCCCGGTGGTAAAAACTGAATCTTTAATGGATCTTTTTCATAATTCTTAGTACTTGCTTTAATCTCTACATCACGAACAACTCCTGCCGAACTGCCATCATTTAAAACAATAAGACCCCAATGATCGTCATTATCTTTAGCCCACCAGGAGATTACAGAGCGAGCCATGCTCCGAGCTTCATTAGTCCTTTCCCGTTCGTGACGCTCTAGCTCGATTTCACTCTGAATACGGGAGTTTTCCTTCATCCATCTATCATGCTCCTCTCTTCGATGGGCACGTTCTTGTTCGAATTTCTGTTGCTGTTCTTGCTGATAACGCAAGGCCTCACTGTTTTCCCTAGAGGCTTTCTCAGCATCGTAAGATTGCTTCAGTGCGTATAGGCTGATACCCAACCCCGCGAGCGATGCCATTGCGCCGAGAAAGTCAGATAGTGAGCCTAAACCGTCAAAAGAAAACATCCGCAAGCACCTTCCGAAGAGATGATCGACAATCAAAAACTCGGGATTCGTAAGACTACAGTGAAAATCCTAGCCGACAGATCGAGAACAAACTCCACGCTATGTTCTACGCCGTCCCCGGTAAAACAACCCGAAGCAACCTTGAGGATACCGGCTTAAGCTACCCAGCATTCTTCTTTTCTGTATCCCGCCGGCAACTACCCGGCTCTCAAAGTTGAACGTTCCATTCTCCTACCTGGTCACCGCATAGCAGAAAGTAAAAGTACACTCTAAGGCACTCTTGTTGATCCAGCTATCTACTCGCTCCGACTAGGCCCATTCAGACCTACTACAAAGTGGAAAACAAAGAATAATTCGGAATGTGAACTGCAAAGGTAGTCGACTCAGATTCCTCCTAAAGCACCGTACCGAACCTATCCAATTAGTTAAAATATGACCGACAAACAGGACCCTTATTCCTGCTATTCACGCTATCAACGCGACCGGCTCTCTAAATCAACCATAGCTCTTGCCAGAATAAGCCCCACTAGACCCCTGCATAAGGGTCCGCAGAAAGACTCAAAACCTGGTGTTTTACCCTCAGCCATCACCCACGGAAACTAACAAACTCAAGCCCAGCTAATTAAATGTGGCCCATGCAAAGACGATCTTGCACCACACACGGAGGAAAATCACGATTCCGAGGGGAACTCGTCACGATGCCGGTACGTCCTGATTCGCCTACCAGGCTGACTAAGGCGACCTATTCAGCACCCAAAAAATACACCACTACACATCCCAATTCAACAACTTGGGAGTCACTCCCAAGTTGTTGAATTGGACCTAGTCAATCTCAAAGGAGTGCATCATGCTGAAACCACTGACTATGTCCGACCGCCACACGATCCCTGTTCAGGGATTCGGCGTCTATCAGATTCCCGCTGACCAGACGGCCGACGCGGTCGCCCACGCCATCGAGGCTGGTTACCGCCACATCGACACCGCCCAGGCATATTTCAATGAAGAAGCCGTCGGCGAAGGAATCAGCCGTAGCGGTATTGCTCGCGATCAGTTGTTCCTCACCACCAAGGTGTGGCTGGACAGTTACGGCGAGGATGCCACGTACGAAAGCGTGAAAGCCTCACTGGACAAACTGGGCACCGATTACGTTGACCTCATGCTGCTCCACCAGCCCTTCAACGATGTTTATGGAGCTTGGAAGGCGCTCGAGCGCGCTCAGAAAGAAGGGCTGATCCGCTCGATCGGTGTATCGAACTTCACCCCATCACGCTTACACGACTTGGGATCCTTCAACTCCGCCTACCCAGTTGTAAACCAGATTGAGATTAACCCGTTCAATCAGCAAACCGAGCGTGTTGCTCAGCTGCAGAAACTCGGCGTGACCGTCGAAGCCTGGGCCCCCTTCGGCGAGGGTCGTAATGGGCTCTTCGAAAACCCTGTGCTGACCGAGATCGGTAAGCAATACGAGAAGTCAGTCGCCCAAGTGGTACTACGGTGGCTCTACCAGCGCAACATCGTTGGGCTGGCAAAGTCTGTCCACGCCGAGCGCATCCAGCAGAATATTGACATCGAGGATTTCAGCCTGACCGACGACGACATGGCCGCCATCGCTAAGCTGGATTCAGGTTCCTCCCTGTTCTTCGATCACGAGGCGGTCGAGACTGTCGATTTCTTCAAGGATCTCATCGACCAGCGGAGCTCCAACAACTAAGAACACACCATGTTGTATTCGACTAGCGAGGCCTCCGAAGCCAGCGGAATCTCCATTGACACCGTGCGCTATTACTGCAAAATCGGGCTCGTACCACGAGTCATGCGCGATGAAAACAATTATCGTGTCTTTGATGAACACGATATTGCCTGGCTGCGGGGGCTTCGCTGCTTGCGAGAATGCGGCATGGGGATTGAGCAGATGCGTGAGTACATGGAGCTGTGCCTGAAGGGGGAAAGCAGTATTCCTCAGCGCAAGGACATCCTCCATAACCAACGCCACGTTGTCGAAGACAAGATCGCAAGCTTGCGGGACATGCTGGCCTTCATCGATTCGAAGCTCAGCTACTACGACAAAGTTCGCGCCGGTGAGATCAAATACGAATCCAGCCTGCTTACCCCGGTCAAAGACCGCTGACGCCCCAGGTTTATCACGATGCGTCAGCGGGGTGGCGTGCCATAGCCACTAGGCCCCTCGCAACCGCTCGTTATTAACCACCCGGGCAGCAGCTTCAATCGCCCTCCAGCCCGACAACTGTACGGACAGATCACGCTCGGCGATCTCCGAACCTGCTACTGCCCTACCGCTCGAGCCGGCAATCCGGCCACCCGAGCGCGGGATTTCCGCCTGACGCGTCCAATCCGCACTAAAAACGGGGAGGCCGTTGACTTCCAGGCGCTGGTCCCACACCGCGTCTGCCGTCGACACGACAAGTTTCGCTGCCAAGCGCTTTGTCGCGCGCGATAGTTTCTGATCGTCCGGGAGGTCCGTCGCCACTAAAGCTAAGTACCGCACCAGAATGCCGCGGAAGAGTCCGCCATCACCACTGCCGGAACCCTTGATCACGCCGGTGTCCGTCGCCAAGTTGACCGCGATGGCGTGGACTAGGTTGTGGACCCTGGTGATCGAGGACATCGCCACGTCGGAACCGGCGTGCGCCCCGGCGCTGGACGGATCATCCGTGATGCCAACTTCCTCGCGGCGTCGTTGAGCAATCTCGACGCACGCGCCTAAAGCAACGCCCTGGTTGTAGGCGTACACAGCCGTCGAGGGCTCCGGGCCATCCATCTTCATGCGGATGCCATCGATCAAGAGACCGTCCTGGTTGATCAGGTTCTCGAACATCCAGTCGGTGAGGGCCTCGGCCTCGTCCACGCGACCCATCCGCGCCATCATGATCGCCGCCGGGCCATTCGTCGGGACGTTATAAAACGCCTCCCCCACGCGCCAGGGAACAACCCCGGTCAGCGAGTCGACACCGTCGATAATGTTCTGCTGGAGGTCTTTCAGGCTCCTCGCCTGGTGGCCGTGGCCCAGGCCCTCCGCGCGGTCCAGTGCCAACGCTAACCAGGATTTGTCGTCGTAGTAGCGGTTCTTGGTCAGCGGCGCCCCGTTGCGGAGGCGGATTCCCCGCATGGTCCGGCTGATTCGGCGCGAGCGGGACTTCAGCGGACGGCGCGACGCCGCGTCCACTAAGCAATCCAAATAGTGGGCTTGCCACCAGTAATGCCAGCGCAAGAAGAATTTATCCCGCGTCAAGGCCGGCCACGAGACCACAGCGAGGTTCGTCCCCGGCAGGCCCCAGACCCGGCGCGCATGGCGCTCATGGATGGCGTCCTCGGCTAAATCGGCGCGGTGGTCCCACTTCTCCCACAGCTCCTGTTGGCGACGCTGCGGCCGCAACGAGCTGCCACGATGGTTGACCTGCTCGGCGCGGTTAATTCGCGAACTGCCCTCGTGGTCGGGAGTGTCGCCGGCGGTAGCGTCCGCGCTAACGTCTGCGGACGCGTCAGTCTGATTGCTATTTCGTTTACCCTGCATTGTATTAATCGTGCCCTATCGACGGTGTAGGCGCTACTGAACCCACACGATTGGGCGAGCGCTGTGCAGGTACTGCGCGGCCCCGCTGGTGGTCGCCGCCGAGAACCCGCGCGACTCACCACGCTCGCGACAGGTCCACGTGCTGCCTCACCCACGCATGCATCGCGATCCCCGCCGCAACCCCCGCATTAATTGACCGCGTTGAACCAAACTGGGCAATCGACACCGTCTGCACAGCACCGCGCTGCGCTTCCTCACTCACCCCCGGCCCCTCTTGGCCAAACAGGAGGACGCACCGCTCCGGCAACCCGACCGTTTCCACAGGAACCGAACCAGGCACATTGTCCACAGCAATCACGGTGAGATCATGCTCATGCGCCCACTGGAGCACGTCGTTAACCGTCGAGTGATGATAAAGATGCTGGTAGCGGTCGGTCACCATGGCTCCGCGACGGTTCCACCGCTTCTTGCCGACGATGTGCACCGCCTCCGCTGCAAACGCGTTCGCGGTCCTCACGACGGTCCCGATGTTGTGGTCCGACGTGAAATTCTCGATCGCAACGTGGAACGGGAAGCGGCGCGTGTCCAGGTCCGCGACGATGGCCTCGCGCTTCCAATACCGGTACGCGTCAACGACATTGCGCCGGTCGCCCTCGTCCAAGAGCGTGGGATCATAACGATCATCCGTCGGACGTGGTTGGCCAGGATGCTCAACCTCCCACGGGCCAACGCCGACGGGGTGCGGATTCCACTCGGTGGCACCGACGCCAGCTGGTGGTTTGACCGTGCCTGAGCCTGACGCGTGGGGATCCGCCGCGTGGGGTGAATCACTCAAGTCCGAGATCCTTCAGCCCCAGGATGGATCGGTACTCCAACCCTTCCTTGTGGATGGCATCGGCCGCGCCCGTGTTGCGGTCCACGACGGTAGCGACACCGACAACCTCGGCCCCCGCTTCGCGTGCCGCCTTGACCGCGGTCAATGGGCTATTTCCTGTGGTTGTCGTATCTTCGACGACGAGGACGCGCTTGCCCTTAATGTCGGGGCCTTCAATGCGACGCTGCATGCCATGTTTCTTCGCCTCTTTGCGCACGACAAACGCATCGATGGACCGGCCGGGTGCGTGCAAAACGGAGTCGGCGACGGGGTCTGCGCCCAAGGTCAGACCACCGACGGCGTCGAAATCCCAATCCTTGGTGAGCTGCCGCAGAAGAGCGCCGATCAATGGCGATGCCTCGTGATGCAACGTCGCCCGGCGCAAATCGACGTAATAATCGGCCTCTTTGCCGGAGGATAAGGTCACTTTCCCCATTACGACTGCCAGCTCTTTGACCAGCTCTGCCAGCCGGGTCCGGCGCTCTGGGTCCAAATTCTGCGCGGCGGACGTGGGCTGAGCAACAGACGTAGGCTGGGCATCCTTCGCTCCTGGGTTAGTGTGATCCGTCATGAAAAGAAACTCCTTTTGGCTGCTGGGTTGTTATCGCCCGGCTTGTAGTTCCGTTTAATCCTGGTCTAGCCGATTCTCGGGCTCGAGTTCACCATCGACGATGGGCACATCGTCATCCTCCCGACGGTGAGACGCGCCTCGCCGGGCCGAGCTCTTGCGGTGCCGCCCCTCCGACGGCGGGTCGCCGAAAATGGTGGACTTGTCGTAATCAGACTCCACACGAATGACTCGCCCGGACCGCTCATGCGCCCCCGAGTGGTCAGGATCGCTACCCACAACGGGAATATCTCCGGTGGATTTCCCCACTTCATCCCACACTTCGTCGTCCGTCGTGGTCCCCTCTCGTCGGCTTCGATCCCGGCGCGGCAAATCAACATACTCGTGGCGGAACTCGGGCCGATCCGACCATCCGATGTGAGCATCCGTGCCAGAGCGCTCTTCCTGGCCGGCCGGCTCATCATTATTGCCGACGTCGGCACTGCCGGATTGGCTGGCGGTACCGGGTTGATCGGCGAGGCCAGCGTCGGGCACGGCCTGCATCCGTGGGCCGTCGCCCAGGGTGAAGATGTCGTACGAATATGCACGGCCGGGGTCCCCATCCGTCATGTCCAAGTATTCGGCTGTCGGGTTGGGTAGGACGCGGGTGGCGTCGTCAAGATCGGCGATATAGGCGAATATCCTGGGGATATCGTCGATGGTGGGGCGGCGGTTGCACCGGACGAGGATCCACCACGGGTCGATGACGATGGCTGCGGTTGCCCCGCGGAGGTGGGCGAGTGCGCGGTCGGCGCGGGAATCCATCATGAGCCGGACGGATAGGGGGTCCGAGGAGAACACCTCGAATCCTCCGCACGATCCCACGTATTCTTGGTCGGGCCGAGGAGGTTTGATGTGGCCGGGGGCTTCGCTGGACTGGTTCTGCGGTGCCCAGCGGTCGCGGTCTCGGAAGTCGATGAGTATGTCGGAGGATCCGGATCGGCGTAATCCCAGGTAGGAGTTGTCGTTTACGTCGGCGACGTGGGCGCGGCGTGCGCGCATCCGTCCCGAGACGACGTCTTTGGCTTCGCTCGGAGACGTGCCGACGTGGTCAGCCCACTCGTGAGCCAAGTCGGGATCGGTGCGATCAAACTGCCATCCATGCTCAGCTGCCCATGATCGACGTGCCCGACGGGTCGCTCGCGTGGGGTTCGCGAACCACTCCTCGGCAGTGTCTTCTGGTGATTCTGCTGGTGTATCTGTAGTTGCAGCTGCATCTTCTGATGAATCCGCCGTCGATTCCGACGTGGCAACCGCGTTACCTGCGGGGACGCTACCGGATGACGAAACTGTGTCCCGACGTTCGTTCCCGTCATTATGCGTCACAGCAAACGAGTTGTCCTCGCCGTCATCGTGGGAGTCCATTCCGCGCGGGGAATCCACTGGCTCATCCGCGTGCGTCATCGAGACGTCGTTACCAGGCAGGCCAGCGTCGGACCATTCCTGATCAGCGCGCTCGTCTTCCGCCCCTACATGTGGGTGCACACCGAAATGTGAGAATGCTTCATCCGCAGTCTGGGTCTGCTGGGGATTAAAGCGCGGGTTTCTGCGACGGCGCGGCAATGAGTCACCAGAGCCAGCGTTGGCATCATTAAACGGGACGTCATCAGACGCACCGCGCGAATCGCCAGACGCCCTCTCCCCTTCAAACGAACGGTCACCCCGCCCCACCAGGGAAGACGTCGACCGTTCGTGCACGCCGGCGCGGCGGTTGAGAACTCGACGCCACTCCCTATCATCAGCCGGTCGGTTGGCAGCCCACAGCAGCGCTGCGGCCGCGAGGAGCAGCAGAGCGCCAAGAATCAGGAAAACTGCGGAATTCATCGTTAGATAGTCTATCCGCTTACGCGGACAATGCCTCCACCCGCACACAAAGGCCGCCGCCCCTGCCCCTGGGGATCATGCCGTCGAGCCCGACAGGGAGTAGTGGCAGCCGTCGTTGACCAGTTATTCGCTGACAGACCCTACACGTCAATATCGTTCTCGGCGGCGTAGGCACTCTGGTCTAACAACTCCCCAAGGTCAGAGATGCGAACCTCGTACAGCCAGCCATCGCCGTAGGGGTCGGAGTTGATCACGCCGGCGTCGTCGCCAAGGTCCTCATTGATCGAGACCACTTCGCCCGAGACGGGAGCGAAAATGTCGGAGACTGACTTGGTGGATTCCACCTCACCGAAAGCCTCTCCGGCTTCGACCTCCGTGCCGACGTCGGGCAGGTCAACATAGACGATCTCGCCCAGCTGATCAGCGGCAACATGGGTAATGCCGACGCGGACGGTGTCGCCGGGCTCGGCGGCGTCGTTGTCGATCCACTCGTGGTCGCTGGAGTACAGGTAGTCAGCGGGCAATGAAACGTTGGACATCAGGATCTCCTTCGCATTGTTATCCGCATTCGTCGCTGCGGATGAATGGTCTTTACCGTCGATTGATGGGGTCGATTGTTGGGGCTAGCGGTCGCGCTTATAGAACGGAAGCTGAACCACCGTGTAGGGATAATGCTTACCACGAATGTCCACGGAAAGCGCGGTTCCCGGTTCCGCGACGTCCGCGTCCACATAGGCCATAGCCACGGGGTAGCCGAGTGTCGGCGACAATGCGCCCGAGGTGACCTCCCCGACCTCTTTATCTTCGCTGGTCAAAACGGTGTAGCCAGCGCGGGCAGCTCGTCGACCGTCCCCTTTCAGCCCGACGAGTTTCCGTGCCGCACCGTTCTTCTTCGCAGCGACGATGGCGTCCCGGCCGACGAAGGCGTCCTTGCTCTTCGTCGCCGCCAACACGCCGAGGCCCGCGTCGACCGGGGTGTGTGACCGGTCCAGTTCGTGGCCGTAGAGAGGCATGCCCGCCTCCAGGCGGAGCGTATCGCGACTAGCCAGCCCGCATGGCGTCACCGCGTCGGTACCCATGATCGCGGCCCATACGTCGTGAGCACCGCTGTTCGGGACGAAGATCTCGAACCCATCCTCCCCGGTGTATCCCGTGCGGGCGATGATCACGTCGTGCCCGGCGACGGTGCCGCGGAAGAAGGCGTAGTACTTCACCTCGGCCAGGTTGCGGACATCCGCGCCGGGGAGCGAGGCCAAGACGCGCTCCGCGTTGGGGCCTTGGACCGCGATTAACGACGTTTCGCTGGATTCGTCGGCCACGGTGCAGTCAAAGGACTCAGCGCGGGAAACTAATTCCGCGGCCACCGTGGGGGCGTTGCCGGCGTTGGGGATGACCAGGAATTCGTCGTCGCCGAAGCGGTAGGTGATGAGGTCGTCAATGATGGTGCCGTCCTCGGTACACATCATGGAGTACTTCGCCTTGCCGACGGCCACAGCGGATAACCGTGAGATCAGTGCGTGGTCGAGCGCTTCGGCTGCCTGTGGGCCGCTGACTCGGACCTCGCCCATGTGGGAGAGGTCGAAAATGCCGGCGTCCGTGCGAACGGCTTTGTGTTCGTCCAGTTCACTGCCGTATTTGAGGGGCATATCCCAGCCGCCGAAATCGGTGAAGCGGGCGCCGAGTTCCTCGTGGACATCGTGCAATGCGGTCTTCTGCGGGGTGGATGATCCTGCGCCGGATCCTGTGGCGAGTTGGTCTGTCACGTCGCGTTCTCCTGTCAACATCGCTGGGGTTAGTGCTGCGGTATGTGGAATTGGTGCTGGTGTGGGTGCCTATTTATCCAGGCTGTTGAATTCATCGTCGGTGATGGCGAAATCCTCCAAGGGCGGGCACGAGCACGCCACATGGCGGTCGCCGTAGGCATTGTCAATGCGGCGAACTGGTGGAAAGTACTTGGTCCGACGCAGGCCAGGGACGGGGAATGCCGCTTTCTCGCGAGTGAAGTGGCCGTGGGACACGGCGTCGTCGAAGTCGTCGCGCGTCACTGACCAGGCCGTATAGGGGGCGTGGCGAATCACGGAATCTTCCTCGGCGACGGTGCCGTCGATCACCTCATCGATTTCGCGGCGGATAGTGCGCATCGCTTCGATAAAGCGATCGAGTTCGCCCTTGTCCTCACTCTCGGTGGGCTCCACCATGAGAGTCCCAGGCACGGGGAAGGCCAGGGTCGGCGCGTGGAAGCCGAAGTCCATGAGCCGCTTGGAAACGTCCTCCGCGGTGATCCCGGAGCGTTTCGTGATCTCGCGCAGGTCAAGGATGCATTCGTGCGCAACCAAACCGTTCTTGCCCGTGTACAGGGTCGGGAAATCGTCGGCGAGCTGGTGAGAGATGTAGTTGGCATTCACCAGGGCCATTTCCGACGCGGCTGCCAGGCCGTCGCCCCCCATGAGCGCGATGTATGCCCAGGAGATCGGGACGACTCCGGCGGAACCGTAGGTGGCACCGGCAATCGGCACGCCGTGCGCCTCGGACGCGGCCTCGTCGGAGCCTTCTGCGCCGTCGGAAGAGCTTTCCGCATCATCACCGGGGCGCTCCGCGTCGTCACTTGTTGTTTCCATCGGATCAGTAGGCAGGAACGGCACCAGGTGCTCAGCAACACACAGCGGGCCGACGCCGGGGCCGCCGCCACCATGAGGAATCGTGAAGGTCTTGTGCAGGTTAAGGTGGCTGACGTCGCCACCGAACTGCCCGGGCTTCGCCAAGCCGACCAGCGCGTTGAGGTTGGCGCCGTCGATGTACACCTGCGCACCGGCCGCGTGGACCTTATCGCACACGTCACGAACATGCTCTTCGTAGACGCCATGTGTGGAGGGGTACGTGATCATGATGGCGGCAACTTTGTCGCCTTGCTTCTCCAGCTTCGCGTCCAGGTCATCGAGGTCGATGGATCCGTCGTCGCGAGATTTCACCGCGACAACTTTCAGACCAGCCAATGCCGCCGACGCCGCATTGGTACCGTGGGCGGACTCCGGGATCAGGCAGATGGTGCGCTCATTATCGCCGCGCGACTGGTGGTAGCGGCGAATAGCCAGCAGACCAGCGAATTCGCCCTGCGACCCCGCGTTGGGCTGCACGCTCACAGCCGCGTAGCCGGTCATCTCCGCCAGACTGTCCTGCAGGTCGTGGATAAGTTCACGCCACCCCGCCGTCTGGTCGTCGGGAGCCATCGGGTGAATCGAAGCAAAGCCCGGCCACGTGATCGGCTCCATCTCTACTGCAGAGTTCAGCTTCATCGTGCACGATCCCAGCGGGATCATGGTGCGGTCGAGGGCGAGGTCGCGGTCGGAGAGCATGCGCAGATACCTCATCATTTCGGTTTCTGAGGTAATGGCGTGGAAGATCGGGTGCGTCAAAATCTCATCGAGACGAAGAAGATCCGCAGGCAGATGCGCTGTCCCGGCCGTCGCCACATCGCGGTGATCACCAGGTAGCCCGGCGGTGAGCTCACGCACTTCATCCAAACTGTCAGGCCCGGAACCGCTATCGCGCCCCTCAGCGCTGATCAATATCGCGGCCAACTGACGAATATCCGTGTCAGTCGTGGATTCACCAATGGAAATGCCAACCAGCCGGCCACCGAGTTCTCGCAGGTTAAAGCCCTCTTCAAGGGCCCGCGCGACGGCAATACGCGCTGCATTATCAGTGCTGTGTTTCACGGTCACAGTGTCGAAGAACGTCTCATGCTCAATGCGAAGACCAGCCGCGACGACGGCGTCGGCCAGTGCAGCAGCATGCGCGTGAATACGGCCAGCGATCTCTTTCAAACCATCCGGGCCATGCCACACGGCGTACATGCCGGCCACAACAGCCAACAGCGCTTGCGCCGTGCAGATATTAGAGGTCGCGCGGTCGCGTCGAATATGTTGCTCGCGGGTCTGCAGGGCCAAGCGATACGCGGGAGTTCCTTCTTCATCCTTCGACACACCGACGATGCGGCCCGGCATCTTCCTGGTCAGCGAGGTTGTCACGGCCATAAACGCCGCATGCGGCCCACCGAAGAAAAGCGGCACACCGAAGCGTTGCGCAGAACCCACCGCGATGTCCGCGCCAAGCTCACCCGGCGATGCCAGAAGCGTCTGCGCAAGAAGGTCACAATCCACCGTGACCAGCGCTTTCTTCTCTTTCGCGGCGTCGATCAGGGGCTTCAGGTCACGCACCTCACCCGTCGTCCCGGGCTGAGCAATAACGACGCCGGCAAGATTCTCCTCGTCGGCAATCGTGTCGGTGGTAATCGTCGATACGCGAAGCGAAATACCAGCAGCCTTCGCACGCGACCGTACAACCGCGATCACCTGCGGGTGGCAGGCGCTATCGAGGAGCACAACCGACTCCCCACCCTTACGCCGACGCCCACCGCGGATCATCAGCTGAACGGCCTCCGCGACGGCAGTGGCCTCATCCAGCAGCGACGCATTAACGACGTCGAACCCGGTTAAATCCCCCACCGCGGTTTGGAAATTCAGCAGCGCCTCCAGGCGGCCCTGCGAGATCTCCGGTTGATACGGCGTATACGCGGTGTACCACCCCGGGTTTTCCACAATGTTTCGCCTGATCACAGACGGCGTGACGGTGTCATAATAACCCGCGCCAATCAGCTGCTTCTTCTGAACATTTTTATCGGCATACACCTGCAGCGCGGACAATACGTCCTGCTCAGTGCGACGAGGCGGCAGATTGAGATCCCGGTTCTTGATGGAATCAGGCAACGCTGCCTCGGCAAGTTCGCGTGCGGACGAATACCCCAAAGTCTGCAGCATCTGCTGAATGCTCGACGAGTTGGGGCCGATGTGGCGCGCCGGGAACGACGCGGCCGACACACGCGGTGAACTCAACGGCGCGGTGAGGTCGGCCGTGGTTTTAATAGACGCGGGGGCCGCACCCTGCGTGTTCTGCGGATCGAATTTCGGGTGAGCCTGTTGGGGGGACTGCTGCTGAGACTGTGGATGAGACATTGTTTCCCATTCGTCGAAGGCGATGACCGGTCGCCTCCCCCGCACTGTCTCCTGTACCTGAGAGCTTCGGCAGCCTGAGCAACGCGCTGTGTTTGGCCCTGCATGGAGCCCTACAGATGTATAGAACCCTCCAGGTGGCGTTGTTTCGGTCTGCTTTTCTCCTTCGGCGGCTGCATGCACAGCTCTTTCCAGTGGTGCCTCATTGCAGCGGTACTGGGCCTGAGAGATTCCCGGGGAGGGTTTGCTCCTACGGCGCTACTTTCCTGGCCGGAAGCACAATGCGCCCGGCGCGGAAAGCAAGCTCTCCCGTTGCAACTCGTAACGGCATGTTCGTCACTCGACTATATCTGCAACCCCGGACATGTCGAGCACACTTCGTCATCTACTCACCTCATTTCGAGGCAATGACCAGGCACGACGCCGGTAGGTTACCCCCGACGGGCAGAAATATTTACACGAACGTCACATGGTTCGGGCGGTGACGGGGTCGCGCAATGCTTAATCGCCCGAGCGCTCGATGGGATTCTCAGGATTCCCCGCCCACTGCGACCAACCACCGGTGAACAGCGTGGCACCGTCGATCCCACCATGCTCCATCACGGCAATCATCGCGCACGAGTGCAGCGCGGATCCGGAATACACAGCCACTTTCGAGCCGTCGGTAATTCCCGCCCTGTTGAACCGTGCCCGAATCTCGTCGGGCGACAGCACCGTCCGGTCCTCGTTATAAAAGTCCTGGACCGGCATGTTGATCGCACCCGGGATGTGGCCAGCGCGGAAGTCCAACTTTTCGGCGATCCCATTGAAACGACGCTCGTCGCGCGCATCAAGGAGAAAACCACCATCCTTGATCCACTGGTCGATCTCATCGGCTTCAATGGTGGGCATATTGCCGACGGTGATCTCTGTGCGGAACCGCTGCGGGAGGCTCCCCGGCCCGGCGATGACGGGATGGCCGGCGTCTTCCCACGCCGGAAGGCCACCGTCGAGAATATGAATGTCGGTGAACCCAGCCCACTTGAGAATCCACCAGGCGCGGGCGGAGAAAATGCCGTGGTGCTGGCCGTAAATGATGATCGGCGTCTTCTTGTCCAGGCCCCACTTGTAGACCCAGTCCTGCAGGATCCCTTTGTTCGGAAGCGGGTTACGCCCGGCTTCGCGCGAAGGAAGCCCCGTGAGGGCCAACTCTGGCGGGCAGAACTGAGCGTCCGGAATGTGTTCGGACACGAACCTCGAATACGCGGTGCGGCTTCCACTGGACCAGTGGGTGCTCAAGATACTAGTACGATTCGATTTGTTGATAGCTTTGGACAAGATATCTGGAGAAACGTACACGGTCATGGGCACTAGCTTATGCGGACGAGCTCCAGACTGCAGTATGGCAGGTTGTGAGATGCTCCTGGTAACGACAACGGTTACCTTCTAACAACCTGCCGTCCGGTTGCTCCCACGTATTGAGGGTAGGCTTCGTATAGTATTAGTTTCCAAAGCTGAGTTAATTTCAGACAAGGGAGTTTGACATGCATTTATGCATCGACAATGTGACCGTGAAATACGGCTCCACGGTGGCGGTGCAGGATGCCAATCTAATTTTGGGAACTGGTGTTCATGCCCTGCTGGGCCCCAATGGTGCGGGTAAATCTTCACTACTTGAGGTAATCGCTACATTACGTAAGCCTTCGTCGGGAAGTTTTCGTTTTACTGACAATGCTCCCGATTTGGCTAATCGGAATGACTACACAGGCATGGATCTGCGGCACATTCTGGGATATCTACCACAAGAGAACCTGCCGAAATCACGTTTTACCGTCCGGGAGCATTTGGCTTATATGTGCTGGCTCAAACAAATACCGGATGGGAACGTGTCGGCCGAAGTTGATCGGTTGATAAATCTGACAGAGCTATCAGACAAAGCGGATGCCACCATTGCGTCACTATCCGGCGGCATGAGACGGCGCGTCGGAATCGCTTCTGCGCTGGTAGGTTCCCCATGTCTACTCATACTTGATGAAGCTTCGGCCGGACTTGACATGGCACAGCGTGATTCACTTCGAAGAATCGTTGCGGCTGTTGCTCAAGATGCCGTCGTCCTTACCTCGACTCATATTGTCGAAGACATTATTGACATCGCCGACACCCTCACCGTCATGTCCCGGGGCGCTTTCATGTTCTCCGGAGGGTGGGATGAGTTTTGCCATACCCGCCAGCTTCCCGAGCTGAAAGCCCAGTACTTAGACCTAGTAGGTGAGCGCTAGCTCATGGTACTGCAACGAAAAACACCAGGCTGGTGGTTATGGGCACGTTTTCATCGGCTACCACACAATATTGTTATCGCCGTGGTGTCTACGCTCGCGCTGCGAATGGCTATCCTTCTTACCTTGGAGTCTAACGGGGGCACCATTGAAATTGAACCATTGTGGCTGAGTTTTATTGCAAGCCTGCCTTTAGTATTCATCTTCAGTCACGAGACAAAACCTGATCTCTGTGCCCCTAGATCGCTCACCCGGCGTCGACTTATTCTGTTGGCATCTGCCGTTATTACCGGAGCTATTGTCTCGATCGTCTGTTATCCCACTAATCTCACCGATTTTGGATCTGTTGCCATATTTCGAAATATTCTTGGCTTTCTCACACTTGGATTGCTTGGGCGCGAACTTCTAGGACAAACTCGGATATGGGTTCTCCCGCTCATCGCAGCAGCGGGATCCATGCTATTTTCCTGGCCACAGTATCCAACTGTTTGGGACACCGTATATGGCGCTTTGCGAAGTCCTGGGTCTTTCTACTCGGATGGCACTATCGACCTGAGTATTCCCCTCTGCCTAGGCAGTTTTATCCTTTTAAGCGTCATATATTTACGTCAGGACACTGTCGGTCGGGGTCGTTTTCATGCCAACCACCAGTCCAATATTTTTAGCCGTTCCACTGTGTACCGTGCAGGTAATATTCCTGTCGCACAATTACGAGCTCGCGGGTGGCGACGAATTACGCAACAAATCGCCATCGGCTTGATAATAACTATAAGCTATTCGTATTACCTGCTCCAGGATAAAAAGAATTGGGGCGGCAGCCCAGCTGAATTAGCCTCCACGTGTCTCAATGGCATTTTTGTTTTCGGTTCCGTAGCTATGGCCATTGGAGCCTTTATGGGGCAAACTCGCTGGCGCACTGGGATCGCAGTCTGGGAGAAACTAAGTAACTACCCCACCATTGCACTCCTTAAAAAAACCAGCGCTTTCCGTAACTAACGCTGTTCTCATCCCTATCATCACAGTCAGTGTTATCGCTCTGGCCGCCAATAGCTGGTTCCTTATTTCACATGATGTCCCCTCATCCGGTGTCACCGCTGAGGCAATTTCAGCAGCAACAACTATTGGCGCTTTCTTTATTATTGTCGCCGCGTTAGCACTAGCGGGAGTCGCAATTGGTCACATACGCAAAGGGATTTGGGTCCCATCTGTCGCTTTTATCCTCACCCTCATCATGCTGATAGCGGGACATAGTCAGATCGATCACGTTTCCACCGACCGACGGGACAAACTGACTGCTTGTGCATCAATTCCAGAGCTCAACCGCCAAGTTTGTTCAAGCGAAACGAATGCACCATTTCTATATGCAGCGACACGCACACTAAGTGATCTGTATGCTGATGCACCGGCCAAGCAATACCTTCCGCAGACTTTGTACTTGGTCGATAATGCCTTCGCTCCCTCAGATAGCCCGATGGCTAAGTTTGGTCTCTACCACAAACGCTCGCCCACAGTCCCCCAAGCTTTGCCGAGCACGGATATTTCCTCCGAACTTGGCCAAACGATAGGGAACTCCTGCAAAGATGTGCAGGCGAGTTCAGCGCTCTATCTAGCTACTCCCGCTCCAGGGAGTCCGGACAATCCTCCACCACCTGAAGAAGACCTCATCCAACTCCAGCATTGTCTTAACGGCCAATAGTGTTACGAAACCCGAAAAGCCCTCCCGGACACCACTCCGGAAGGGCTATAAAAATTCTCGCTTACAGCGTCGACACACCACCACCGTGGACGTCGAGTTTGTCTCCGCCCTCGGCCACCGTGACCTCGACAACGTCGCCGTCGCGAACATCCCCGGCGAGGAGTTCCTTCGCCAGTTCGTCGCCAATGGCTTGCTGCACTAACCGACGCAGTGGACGGGCACCGTACGCGGGGTCGTAACCGCGGTTGGCCAGCCATTCCTTCGCATCGTCGTGAACGTCCAACACGAGGCGTCGAGACTCCAGCCTCTTGGCCAGGGCGTCGATCTGAATGTCCACGATCTTGGTCAGCTGTTCGCTGGTCAGACCGTCGAACATAACGACGTCGTCAAGTCGGTTGATGAATTCCGGCTTGAAGGTGGCCTTGACGGCCGCTTCCATCTGCTCCTTGGTCCCGCCTGCGCCCAAGTTCGAGGTCAGGATCAGGATGGTGTTCCGGAAGTCCACCGTGCGGCCTTGTCCATCGGTCAGGCGGCCTTCATCGAGCACCTGCAGGAGGACATCGAAGACGTCGGGGTGAGCCTTCTCGACCTCGTCGAACAGGACCACCGTGTATGGCCGACGACGCACTGCTTCGGTCAGCTGACCACCGGCGTCGTAGCCGACGTATCCCGGAGGGGCACCGACCAACCGCGCCACGGAGTGCTTCTCGCCGTACTCCGACATGTCGATGCGGACCATGGCTTTTTCATCGTCGAAGAGGAAGTCCGCCAACGCCTTGGCCAGCTCGGTCTTGCCGACGCCGGTGGTGCCGAGGAAAAGGAACGACCCTGTCGGGCGATTCTCGTCCGCAACACCAGCACGCGCACGGCGCACCGCGTCGGACACGGCCTTCACGGCTTCGTCCTGGCCGACCACGCGACGACCCAAAACTTTCTCCATGGCCAGGAGCTTTTCGGTTTCGCCTTGCATCATCTTGCCGGCGGGGATGCCGGTCCATGCGGAGACAACTTCGGCCACAGTCTCGGGTGTGACTTCCTCAGAGAGCATGGCGTTCTCTTCGGTGGAGTTCACGGATTTTTCGGCCACGTGCAGCTTCTTTTCCAGTTCAGGAATAGTGCCGTAGCGCAGCTTTGCTACCCGCTCGTAGTCGCCGTCGCGCTCCGCGATTTCCGAATCAGACCGGGCCTTCTCCAGCTTTTCCTTGACACTTTGCACCTCGGTAATGGCAGACTTTTCGTTCTCCCACCGGGCGGTCAGGGCCTTCAGGTTTTCGCGCTCGTCGGCAAGCTCTTCTTTCAAATGCTCAAGCCTGATTTTCGACGCTTCGTCGGTCTCCTTCTCCAGGGCCATTTCCTCGATCTCTAGCCGACGCACGACGCGCTCAGCGGTATCGATTTCCTCTGGCCGGGAGTCGATTTCCATGCGCAACCGCGAGGCGGCTTCGTCGATAAGGTCGATGGCTTTATCGGGAAGGAACCGGGCTGTGATGTAGCGGTCGGACAGCGTCGCGGCCGAGACCAGCGCGGAGTCCATGATCCGAACACCGTGGTGAACCTCGTAGCGCTCTTTGAGCCCACGCAAAATGCCGACGGTGTCCTCGACGCTGGGCTCACCCACGTACACCTGCTGGAACCGACGCTCAAGGGCGGCGTCCTTTTCGATGTACTTGCGGTATTCCTCCAGGGTGGTTGCGCCCACGAGCCGGAGCTCACCACGAGCCAGCAACGGCTTAATCATGTTGCCGGCGTCCATTGCGGATTCCCCGGTCGCACCCGCACCGACGATGGTGTGGAGCTCGTCGATAAAGGTGATGATTTCGCCGTCGGCGTTCTTGATTTCGTCAAGGACGGCCTTTAACCGTTCCTCGAATTCGCCACGGTATTTTGCACCTGCGACCATGGACCCGAGGTCGAGCGAGACGAGTTTCTTATCCTTCAGCGATTCAGGCACATCACCAGCGACGATACGCCGTGCGAGGCCTTCAACGATGGCGGTTTTACCGACGCCGGGCTCACCGATGAGCACCGGGTTGTTCTTCGTCCGCCGTGACAGAACTTGGACGACGCGTCGAATTTCGGCGTCGCGGCCGATGACGGGGTCGATTTTGCCGTCGCGTGCCCGGGCGGTGAGGTCCGTCGAGTACTTTTCGAGGGCCTGGAACTGGCCTTCTGGGTCCTCGGTGGTCACCTTTTGGTTTCCGCGTACCGACGGGAACGCTGCCTTGAGCGCGTCCGCGGTGGCACCGAACTCCTGCAGCAATTTCGCTGCATCGCTATCGCCGGATGCGATGCCGGCGAGCAAAACCTCGGTGGACACGTAGCTATCACCCAGCTGGCCTGCTAATTCCTGCGCGGTGGTTAGCGCGTTGAGGGAATCGCGGTTGAACTGCGGGTTCGCCATTTGTTGGCCGCTGGCGGTGGGGTAGCCGCCAACCAGACTTCGTGCCCGAGTGAGGACCTGGTTCGGGTCGGCGCCGACAGCCTGAATAACTGGCGACGCAATAGAATCGACCTGCTCGAGGAGAGCGACGAGTAAGTGCGCTGGGCGGATGTCCGGGTTACCTCGTTTCGAGGCGTCCTGAAGTGCAGCCTGGAGGGCTTCAGCTGTGCGTGTTGTGGGTGTAAAAGAGCTCATGATGTCACCTTTCTGTTCTTTGTTCGTTGTTCTGTGTTTGTTGTTTCTATGTTGACCGTTCTGTGTGCGGCCTGTGCGGCGGAAGCTTTGTGGCTCAGTCGGCGGAACCGACCGGGTTGATGACCGCTAGCCGACGACGAACGTTGCTATAATCATTGTTGAGTGTACGTCACGCAAGTTTTAATCACATCTAGTACAACTAGCGCGAAGTTGAGTCTATTCCACTCAAGGCAGATTTTTTAGAAAAATTTTGGGTAGATGTGCTCGTGATAGGAACGTCGGCAGTGACGGGCCACCGCACCCAGATGAACTAGCGGCCCTGACGGACCCAGACGACCAAACCTATAACCCCCAAAACAGCCTCACCTATCAACACCGCGGGACTCGTACCGATCCCGACCGAATTCCCCAACGCCGTGCTCTCCCCCACAAACCACGGGCTGAGGCAAAGGATAAGAGAAAGAGCCGGCACTAGGCGCAAAGACACGGCCGACCCCCAACGGCCACCAATTGAAGCCGCACACCCAATAGCCACAATGCTGTGAGCGGTGATCAAACTAACCGTTTCCCACCCCAGATAACGAGCCCTCATCAGGCCGTCTACAGCAACCAAGATGAGAACACATATGACAGACAGAATCAGGCGCGGGCGCTGCGTCGAGCGGGACGTCACGGCGCGCTCATACGATTCCGACCATTGACTCCCCAGCAGAACACCCATCGCCCCTGCCATCACCACCGGGACCAGATTCGGAAGGAAAACAGGGATGCTCAGTTCTGGACCAAACAATTGCGGGAGCGAAAAATCATGAAACCAGACCAGAGGAATGACGACGCAACACAGCAATAGCGCCTCACGCCAGCCACGAAGGCAGAGATAGGGGAAGACGCTATTACTCATATGTAATCCTCACACTTCTTTCACTTCAGGGTGCTTTATTTTCCCGGATTATCCTGGGCATTGCCTTTCTCAGAAGAAGCTATACAGGCCTTAAGATCCCCCGTGATGTTTTTAATTCGCTCTTCTTGCTCCTGAAATGGCCGCCCCTCAGCGTTCTTGTCCATCCACTTCTGGGCATCACTGGTACCCGGGCCATTCGCCCCACCGATGACGTCGCGAACTGGCTTGTCTCCGAAATGATCGGCAATCCATTCTGCGACGATATAGATAGTCGATACTCCATCCTTTTCGGAAAGCTCACACCCCGATTTATCGCTGTCTTGTGCAATGACGGTTTCAGCCACGTCATGGAACACAAGAGTTGAGGATCGTCCCGCGTCAGCCGCCATCAAAGTGACGTCGCCACCAACTCTTTTGGGAGCATACTCACCAGCGTCGACCCCGAACCCCAACTCGTCCAATTCAGACAAAAAGGCAGACCAGTTTTTATCCACTTCACGCACAGTGGATTCATCTTCTGGCCAACTGCAATACCGAGCACCGTCGGCTGAATGAGTGCATGAAGGATTCGATGGTTTCTCACGTGCAGTCACCAGAGGCCCATTTATTCCGACGAGAGTTGCCACCACAGAGACGATAACGATTCCAGGTAGAGCTAACGATAAAAGCTTTTTACCCCTTACCAAATCGGCCGTGGTGACGAAAATGAGTACTGCTACCAGTGCAATTCCTATAACAACACCAACAACAACTGGACGTAATTGGACTGATTGCTCTACGTACCCCACGTAGTTCCCCGATGAATACGGCCTCAAGAATAGAATTTTCGGAACTACGCGTAGCAGCCCTGCCATCAAAGTGAGAACCACGACGGCCATCCCCGCAATGAAGCCGACAATCGCCGCTAAACGCGGTTTGGCATGGAGTGATCGGCCAATAACTCCGCCGAGCCCCACGGAGAACAGGGACCAGATCAGTCCCATAATCAGAATCGACCACCATGGAGAACCGCCGGGATCTCCGGATAAACACACGGCATACAACACAACTATTGTTACGATGTTGTATATCAATGCATACAATGCACCGAGCCCGCAGAGATACCAGCTTAGTCTTATGGAGGTTGACGATATCGTGCGGAGATAGTCAACATCATGACGCGCGATGTCATAGGCAGTACACCCCGCTAAGCACACTCCGATAAGGGCAAGTGTTTCACAATGTACTTCGTTAACGTCCGGCCAATAGCCAATAATGTAGCCCACTCGCCACGCGGAGAATAAAAGAAAAGCAACGAAGGGCACTGGGACAAAATAACGGAGATGTCGTCGCCACCCCATTAGATCACTCCCGCAGTCAATTGACCGAAAGCAGCATCAATACTTCCATATTTCCTTTCGAGCTCTTCCGAGCGCACATCAGCGACAATGTGTCCGGAATCAAGGAAAAGAACACGATCAGTAGGCTCAATATCAGAGGAAATGTGAGTCGACATAATGACTGAGGTTTTCTCACTGAGGCGACGAATTATATTCAGGAGCGACGCCCGGTGGTTCGGGTCTAATCCCGATGTCGGCTCATCCAAAATAAGGACGTCGGGACGGTGCGCTATCCCGACAGCAACCATCGCCCGACGTTGCATGCCACCGGACAACGAAGAAAAACGGTCGCCTTCGTTATATCGGACAAATGGACGAGCGCAATGGCCTCGGACGCTGCTCTCCGGGCCTCGCTCCTGGAATAACCATGAAGCCACGCTGCCGTCTGAACTAAGTCCCGCACAGTTTGAGATGTATCGACCGCATTATGCTGTGGCACCCAACCTAAGCGCGAGACGATGGTAGGACGGTTTTTTCGTTCCACTGTTTTGCCGTCATACCTGATCACGCCGGACCGGGGTTTAAGCTCTGTCGCGAGAAGCCTCATTAAGGTACTTTTCCCCGCGCCATTAGAACCGAGCACGATATTAATTCCGCCGGAAAAAGAGCACGAAATTCCGTCCAACACGGACTTAGCCTTTTTATACGAAAAACGTAACTCGGTTACTTCTATGAGCATAGTTTCTTAGTGTACAGATGCTACTACTTCAGAAAAGTGGTCCCGCGGAGCTGGACACCCCCACCCAACCGTCGGAGTTCACCAAAGGACACCTTTAGCATTTACCGTAAAAAGAGGTCCATACCCTGGGCCCAGCAAAAATGATGACATAGAAACCACTACCAAACCTTGATGATTTCACCTTCCACTCGGGCTCGATCACTCAATTTGGACCAGTTATTTTTAACTTTTTCACCCCAATTAAGGGGTATCAAAGGGTTACGATCGCTAATCTACCCTAGAACCACACGTGCAACACTGATACCGTCACTGCCAAAGATTACAAAACTAACCGACTTAAAGACTTAAAAAGAAAAATTTCTATATTCGTTACAGGGGACAAAGATGAATGCTCAATCCAGCAAATTGCCAATTATTGAACTCGCCTCGGTAGGCATTGGTGTTCTCTTAATTGTGGTTGGCTCCGTGATAAATGGCGCGTGGCCAGTCGGTATGGTGGGAATCGGCTTAACCATCGTTGCCGTTATTGGGCTAATCCTCTTTTCCCCGTCACGTTGATTGATTCAAAACATCAGTACTTTGTCTGGATTGCGGGCGCCGTTTTAATTATTTTCGGAATTTGGTACGGGGTTACCCAGCAAGAGGAAGACGAAATCTTCTCACCTTCCCTAATCGCCTATGTCGGTGGAGGCGCTTTACTGACCTCATTCGCCACCTACGTACGGAAGCGATCACACTAGATCACCGCCTAGACGTCTACCTCGGTTCGGCCGTCGGCACTAATCTTCCCTCGGCACTGAATAGCCGTCGGTGTTAAACAACCGTCGGAACTAATCGTCGCCAAGCACCGGGATGCTTCGTCGCACGGAGTCTAGACGATCAGTGTCGATGGTGGCGGTGACATATCCGCAGGTGTAGCCCAATTCCGCGACCCTCGTTCCGTCGGGCCCAACCACAACACTGTGGCCAATCCCGGTCGGTCCGTCGGACTGGCCGATCTTGTCATATCCGCCCGGGCGGGCCTGCCCCGCAGCCGCGATCCACGTCGTCGAATCCAACGCTCGTGCAGCAGTTAATGTCCGCCACTGGTCGCGCTTGCCCGGGCCATCCGACCACGACGTCGGCACGACAATAACCTGCGCACCACCCCGTGCCAGATCCTTAAACTGCTGCGGGAAACGAATGTCGTAACACGTCGACAGTCCGACAGTCATACCCGCGCACTGGAAATACTCCAGCTCATCACCTGGGCGAACCGTGTCCGACTCGCGGTAGCCGAACGCGTCATAGCAATGGATCTTGCGGTACGCCGCGTTGACGCGGTCACCGTCGGCCCCATCACGGCCAACCGCCAACGCAACGTTGTCGACCCGATGGCGCGTACCCTTCTCGGTCTCGACAGAATCGGCCGGCACGAACATGCCCACCACGGCAACGATGCCGGCAGCCTCGGCAGTCTCACGAACAGACGTTGCAAACCGACCATCCAGGGGCTCCGCGATCGTGTCCAACCGACCCTGACCGAACGGGTACATCGAGGCCTCCGGGAACACGATGAGATCAGAGTTCTCCGACGACGCACGCATGATCAACTCACACACAGCATCCGTATTCCTAGAAACATCGGGGACGGAACAAATCTGGGCCAGTGAAATGCGCATACGCCACAGACTAGCAGCGGGTTGCAGTAGCTATAAGCGAAGAGCAGGAAGGAAAGCGATACGATTTTCGCATGTCCGCCGCCGTGATCGTCCTCATGCTGACCGCCTCACTCTTCGCTGGGTGGGTCGACGCCGTCGTCGGCGGTGGTGGGCTTATCCTCCTTCCTTTCATCATGATCCTGAACCCCAGCTTCACGTATGCTCAGGCGCTCGGGGTGAACAAAATCGCTGCTATCTGCGGCACCGGCAGTTCTGCGATCACCATGGCTCGGCGCGTCCCTACCGCACGGACCGCTTTCCGTTACGCTCCCCTGGCGTTCATAGGGTCGGCGCTCGGCGCGATTCTCGCGTCGTCCGTTGATAAGAACATTATGCGGCCGATAGTTGTCGTGCTCCTTGTCACCATCGGTGCGTTCGTCCTGCTCCGGCCATCGTTTGGGCAGGTCACTGTCCGACGGACCGTCACGCGTGGGCGATGGGTGGTGACATTGGTACTGATCACGGGGCTCGGAATTTACGATGGCGCGTTCGGCCCCGGTACCGGTTTGTTCTTAATCCTTACGATCACATCGCTGCTGGGTGAGGACTTTTTGAACAGTGCCGCGTGGGCCAAAATCCTCAATACTTTCACGAACTTAGGTGCTCTGGTTGTTTTTGCGATCAATGGGGATATCTGGTGGCTGCTGGGCTTTGGGCTGGCCGTCACCAACATTGTGGGGGCGCAGATCGGGGCAAGAATGGTCCTCTATAAAGGTGCTGGATTCGTCCGCATTGTTTTGCTTGTCGTGGTTGTATTGATGGCCGGGAAGTTGGCGCTCGATCAGTTTGGGGTAACGGCATAGGGGCTTGCTGTCAGGGCATAGAAGCCCCCCGTGGCAGTTTAACGGCAGGGTGTGACACGTTAGGGGCTATTTTGGCCGCCGACCCCCAGTTATCCACAGGCGCGGAGTTATCCACAGAAAAAGCGTTTAGCACTATTGACGACGCACACAACACTCATGTTCTTGGCACGATGTGGCGCATGACTCTCACGATCACTCCGTCCGCACTGCGCACCCTGATGCACGACCACCACGACCATGCGGAACACGCCGAGCACGTCGGCGCTGTATGCGACGCCGCGCATGAACAAGCGCCCAGCTTCCACTCATCACGAACCCACGCCGCTTTGCTCGCTATGGCCGACGCCGCCTATGCCCAGGTCCACGAACTGAGCGCACGGCATACGCGGTTCGCGGAATCCGTCGATTCGTTACGACGCCGTGTCTGCGCCGCGGACGATGCCTCATCAACGCACTTGAGCGAACTGTCCCCGATGCGTGCAGGTGACACTGCCACGCCTGCGGACAACATCGGTTAAAGGTGCAGCTCATGGCACTTAATGCAACCTCGACGGTGAACAAAACCTTGGCAGCTCAAGCGTCGGTAATGCGAGGACCGCTGACACACGGCCTGCTCGGAGGAGGCCCGCTCACACATGTCCCTCAGTGGAGCCCCGACGAGCTCAATGCCGTCGCCGCCTCAATGGCCGGACTCATCGGGCCCTTGACCAGCCGCATTTCAGACAGCCCCATCCCCGCCAACATCATCGGCGGAATCAACGGCGACGCCGCCAATGCATCACTGAAATCGATTAATGCGGAGACGCGCGCGGTCATCGACCACATCACACAGTCCGTCGGCCTATTGCGCGCGCACTCGTCGGCACTCCGCGGCCCCCTCTGCCACGCGCAATCCCTCGAGCACACCATCAAAGAGCTCCAAGCTCAACGCGACGCCACCGCCGACCCGTTCATTAGCACCGGCCTGTACATCATCGAAACGGCATGCAAGGCCGACCTCGCCCTCCTACTCAAGTTCCTGGACACTATCGACGGTGTGCTCGCGCACCTCCTGGTCGACGTATGGAATAGCCCCAACTTCAAACCACTCGCCCATGTCCTCGCCGACGCCGGGATCACCGACGCCTTCCTACCCACTACCGTGCCCGACCCGGACCCCCAACGCGACAACTCACAACCCTGGCTCGACGGACGCACCGTTGAAGACACCGACCGTATCCTCGGAGAACGCCTCGACACTTGGCTTTCTACCGCGCACAACGACAAAGAAAAGCAGTACTTGGAGGGAATACTGAAGACACTTGCCGACAACGACGACGCTTACCTCGTCCACCTCGACCATGACGGAGTAGTCATCGCGCTAGGAGACCCCACCACAAGTCCCGCCGTCGCCACCCTCGTCGGCGGAGTCGGCTCGAGTGAACCCGGGCGTATTCACGGGCACACAGACTGGGCACATAAAATCAGGCAAGCCAGTGGCAACAAAGCCAGCGTCATCGCATGGTCTGCCTACCCAGCGCCCAGATCGCTACCCGCTGCAGCCAGCACCGATAACGCCACCCGCGGAGCACAAAACCTGCGTTCATTCCAACAATCGCTCCGGACTCGCAACCCGTCCGCGCAACTCACCGTCACCGGGTACAGCTACGGCAGCGTCGTCGTCGGGCATGCGGCACGATCCTCGGACGCAACACCGTCAGACACAACACCGCCACTCGAAGCCGACACCGTCGTCATCGTCGGCTCCCCAGGAACCGGCGCGAATCATGCGCACGAATTAGCGCCACACGCGCTGGACGGGCACGCGGAGATCGTCGTCGGTAGGAATGATGCTGATCCCATCATGTTCGCAACCGGACCAGACGTCGGTGCGCACGGCCCAGACCCGTCCTACGCACGCTGGGGTGCCGATGCGTGGCTCACCCCCAACGGTCTGGCGGCTACTCCCCCCAGTGACCAGAAAATCCGCGACCTGGGAGGCGTCGTTATTTCTGAGATGGATTTCAGTGAGCTGATGGAAAACCACCGGTACAGGGACTACTCGGCGGCGCTTGCGCAGGTCATTACCGACGGGGTGCCGGCCGATGCCCACACATCTCAGGGGTGATCATTGCAGGAGGTGCAACAGCGCAATAATGTGGTTTTCACACATACTGACCAGCGCAATTGTGACTTTCGGCCACACACTGAGTCAGGACGCACACCAACCACCCACACTCCACAAGGGAGCACCCCATGAGCAGCAAACACAACAAAAGCGGTAAGAAAAACAAGAAAGATAAGAAGCTGAACGCCACCGGTGACGAAATCTCCGCCACCACCACAACCGCCAGCAACGTCGACGATCCTGACTTCCTTAAGCCACCGCCGAACTCCCACGACCTCGACGACATCACCGACCGCGCCATCGCCCGCGCACACGAATGGCTCGAGGCGACCAACGGGGAGCAGACGCGCAAGGAATCGTCGTCCACTGAACAACTCGCGGCCCTCGTTCACGATCCACAGGGCATCGACTTCACTATGGGCTTCGTCGATCGCGTCGCACGACCAGAAGACAACGCCGTCGCCGCGAAGGAATTTGCCTCCTTGGGCAGCCCATTCGGACGGAAAGAACCCCTCCCCGACTTTCTCGGGCCACTGAATACGGCACTAGTCTCCCTCGGAGCGCTAGCTGGACAGGTGCTGCCCAGCATCGTGATGCCCATCGCCCGTGGCTACCTGCGGAAAATGGTCGGGCACCTGGTGCTCGATGCCAATGGCAAGGCTCTTGACAAACTGCTCGACGACGCGCACGCCAACGGGTTCCGGCTCAACATCAACCTCCTCGGCGAGGCTGTCCTCGGCGAGCGCGAGGCAACACGCCGGTTAGACCGGACCATCGAGCTCCTCCGCAACCCCAAGGTGGACTACGTGTCCATCAAGGCGTCGTCGGTATGCTCCCAGCTCAACCCGTGGGATATCGAAGGAAACACGCGTCGGCTGAAGGAACGCCTCCGTCCTCTCTATCGAGAAGCGGTCAAACGCACACCGCACCCCTTCATCAATATGGATATGGAGGAATATAGGGACCTCGACCTCACCATCAAGCTCTTCAAGGAGCTCATGAGCGAAGACGAGTTCATGGACCTGGAAGCCGGCATTGTGCTCCAGGCCTACCTTCCCGACACCCTGGATGCCCTGCACGAACTCATCGACTTCGCGCACGAGCGCGTCAACAAGGGCGGTGCGCCCATCAAGGTGCGCATTGTGAAGGGCGCGAACCTGTCCATGGAGCGCGTGGACTCCGAAATTCACGACTGGAAGCAGACCCCGTACTTGACGAAGGCCGAGGTCGACGCCAACTACCTGCGGCTCCTGGATGTTGCGCTGCAGCCTGAGCACGCGACCGCCATTCGCATTGGTGCGGCGTCTCACAAC
Source organism: Corynebacterium sp. c7Ub_26 (assembly GCF_053760365.1). Classification (NCBI taxonomy): domain Bacteria; kingdom Bacillati; phylum Actinomycetota; class Actinomycetes; order Mycobacteriales; family Corynebacteriaceae; genus Corynebacterium; species Corynebacterium sp. c7Ub_26. Next base: position 158,880 of record NZ_JBSNBL010000003.1, read on the forward strand.
CTTTACACGGTGGCCACCGCGCACGAACTCTCTGTGCAGCGTGGCGTCGAAGATCAGCTCGATATCGAAATGCTCCAAGGTATGGCGCCCGCCCAGGCCCGGGCCGTGCGTCAGATCACGGGGACGGTCATCCTGTACACCCCCGTCGTCCACGCGGAAGACTTCGACGTTGCCGTGTCCTACCTGGTCCGACGGCTCGAAGAAAACGGCGCGCACCAAAACTTCCTCTACGCGCTGTTCGCGCCCGATGTCGCCGGCGATGACGATATGACGCCGATGCAGGAGCAAGAAAAGCGCTACCTCAACGCCGTCAACGACCGGTGGACCACGTTCGCGGGGCCACGGCGCCAGCAGGACCGTCGGCAAGAACGATCTGCCGCAGATGTGTCCAAGCGAGTCGAGTCCGTCCCCGGGCACTTCGTCAACGAGCCGGACACTGACCCGTCGCTGCCCGCCAACCGCGAGTGGGCCCTGCGGTGGCTAGACCACGATCCGGGGCCCGTCACCAGCCCGCTGATCACAGAAAAGTCGGATATCGGCGCCATCGTCGCCCGCGCACGGTCACGCTCCTCCGCGTGGGGCAACACCAGCGGGCACGACCGCGCCGAGGTGCTCGACGCCGCCGCTAACGCACTGGCCGCGCACCGCGGCGAACTGCTGGCCGCCATGACGCACGAGGCGAACAAGACCGTGGCGGAATCCGACCCCGAGATCTCTGAGGCCATCGACTTCGCCCGCTACTACGCAGAATCCGCTCGCGCGCTCGATGGCGTCAAGGGATCGCGGTTCACCCCGTACTCTGTTGTCCTCATTACCCCGCCGTGGAACTTCCCGCTGGCCATCCCCATGGGTGGCGTGTTCGCCGGCCTCGCTGCCGGCGCGGCCGTCGTCATCAAACCTGCACCACAAGTCGTCCGCATCGCCGAAGTTGCGGTGGGGATACTTCGTGAAGCAGGCATCGACGAGGAACTCCTCCAACTCGTCAACGTTGCCGAGAATGAGGCCGGCCAACACCTCGTCTCCCACCCGGCGGTGGACTCCATCATCCTCACCGGCGCATCCGACACAGCGCGACTCTTCCGGAGTTGGAAACCACAGATGGTGATCAACGCGGAAACGTCCGGCAAGAACGCCATCATCGTCACCCCGTCTGCCGACCCGGACCTCGCCGTCTCCGACGTCTACCGGTCCGCCTTCGGGCATGCAGGGCAAAAATGCTCTGCGTCGTCGCTAGTCATCGTGGTGGGTAGCGTCGGCAAGTCAAAGCGATTCATGAACCAGCTGATCGACGCCGTCGAGACCCTCAAAGTGGGCCCGGGAACCGATATCTCCACCACCATGAATGGAATCATCGAGCCCCCACCCGACAAACTCATGCGGGGGCTGACCCAGCTCGAAAGCGGTGAGAAATGGCTGGTCAAGCCGCGGAAGCTGAACAAAGAAGGGACGCTTTGGTCCCCCGGGCTGCGCGACAATGTCAAACCCGGATCGTGGTACCACACCCACGAGTGCTTCGGGCCAGTTCTCGGCATCATGCACGCCGCCACCCTGGAGGAAGCCACCGAATGGCAAAACTCCACAGGCTACGGGCTCACCGGCGGACTGCACGCCCTCGACCCGGACGAGATCGACTGGTGGATTGACCACGTGGAAGTCGGCAATGCCTACGTCAACAGGGGTATCACTGGGGCCATCGTGCAGCGGCAATCCTTCGGCGGGTGGAAAGCCTCCGCGCTCGGATCGGGTGCGAAAGCTGGCGGCCCGAACTACGTGGCACAACAGGGAACATGGTCCGAAGGGGACGTCGACGAGCTACCTCGGGCAGGGCTCCAGCGCCACGTTGCCCAGCGACTCCGTCGGATCAAAGGCCAGTTGGACAACACGCTCACACCAGCCGACCTGTATTGGCTGCGTCGTGCTGCCGAGTCTGACGCCTACGCGTGGAGCACCGAGTTCGGCGTTGAGCACGACAACACCGCGCTGATCGCGGAGTCCAATATCTTCCGCTACCGGCCTCTATTGGCACCGTTGCGTGTCCGAGTTGGATCGCCCAGCTCGTCACCGACACTCATTCGCGACCTTGTTCGTCTGACGCTGGCGTCGGAAATCTCTGGTACTCCGATGGACGTTTCCGCCACCGCAGAGACCGCCACCGAGCTGGGTGCCATGGGATTCAGCATCCGTCGTGTGGAAGACGCCACCTACGCGGCCGAAGTGGAAAACGCGGAGTCCGTTCGTGTGCGCACCCTCGGCGACGTCGACCCGGCGCTGTACAAAGCGGCGGCGCACTCGGGATCGATTGTTATTGATCATCCGGTTCTTGCCGATGGACGTCGTGAAATTCTTCCATTCCTGCTGGAACAAGCGGTATCGATCACGAACCACCGGTTTGGTTACATCAAGGGCCTGACCAACTGACATCGTTTGTTGGCGTGGTTACCGCTAAACTCATCGACACGACCAGCTCGCCTCAATGTTGAGATAGGAAGCTATGCCACTACGTCAGTTCTCTAAAGTTCTCGTCGCCAACCGCGGCGAGATCGCCATCCGCGCGTTCCGCGCAGCACACGAACTCGAGTCCAGCACAGTCGCGGTCTACCCCTGGGAGGATCGACACTCCTCCCACCGCATCAAGGCTGATGAAGCCTACGAAATCGGGGAAGAAGGCCACCCGGTCAAGGCCTACCTCAACGTCGACGAAATCATCTCCGTCGCCAAAAACTCCGGGGCCGAAGCCATTTACCCCGGCTACGGGTTCCTCTCCGAAAACCCTGAGCTCGCACGCGCCTGTGAACGCGAGGGCATCGCGTTCGTCGGCCCCACCGCCGACGTCCTCGATATGACGGGCAACAAAGCCACCGCGATCCACAACGCGAAAGAGGCTGGGCTGCCCACCCTCGGCGACACCCCCGCCACCGATGACCTCGACGAACTAGAACGCCTGGCCGACGAATCAGATATGCCCTACCCGCTCTTCGTCAAGGCCGTTGCCGGTGGTGGCGGGCGCGGTATGCGCCTCATCCCCTCCCGCGACAAACTCCGCGAGCTGTGCGAAACCGCATCTAACGAGGCCAAAACCGCCTTCGGCGACCCCACCGTTTTCCTTGAGCAGGCCGTGGTTAACCCGAAGCATATCGAGGTCCAGATCCTCGCTGACAGGCAAGGCAACGTCGCCCACCTCTTTGAGCGCGATTGCTCCGTGCAGCGTCGCCACCAAAAAGTTGTGGAACTCGCGCCCGCGCCTAGCCTAACACCTGAACAGCGCGAGGCCATCTGTACCGACGCGGTGAACTTCGCGCAGCACATCAACTACTGCGGCGCAGGAACCGTCGAATTCCTTGTTGATGAAGACGGCAACCACGTGTTCATCGAAATGAACCCCCGCGTGCAGGTCGAGCACACGGTCACCGAGGAAATCACCGACATCGACATTGTCCGGGCACAGCTGCAGATCGCGGCGGGCGCATCGCTGCCCGAAATTGGGCTGACCCAGGACACTATTTCTTTCCACGGTGCCGCGATGCAATGCCGCATCACCACGGAGGATCCGGCCAACGACTTCCGCCCCGACACCGGGTACATCACGGCCTATAGGTCGCCAGGCGGTTCCGGTATTCGCCTCGACGGGGGCACCGCCACGGGTGCCGAGGTCACCGGGCACTTCGATTCGCTGCTGGTCAAGCTCACGTGTCGCGGTCGAGACTTCAACTCCGCCGTCCATCGTGCCCGACGCGCGCTCGATGAGTTCCGCATTCGGGGCGTCGCGACGAACATCCGCTTCCTTCGCGGTGTTCTGGATAACCCGGATTTCCGCGCCGGCAATTTCACCACGTCATTTATTGCGGATCACCCCGATCTGCTCACGACCAAGCCGTATGCCAACCGGGCCGACAAAATCATGCGGTACCTGGGCAATGTGACGGTGAATAAGCCGAACGGTGAGCGCGCTACCACTCTCAACCCGGCAGATAAATTGCCGACCCTGGACACGTCGGCTCCGCTGCCCGAGGGATCGCGCGACCGCCTTCTGAAGCTCGGGCCCGAGAAATTCGCGCAGGATCTGCGCCAACGCCGCGGTGTTGCGGTGACCGATACGACGTTCCGCGATGCGCACCAGTCATTACTGGCCACCCGCGTCCGCACCAACGACCTCGTGGCCGCCGCGGGCCACGTCGCGCGCACGACACCTCAGCTGTTGTCTGTCGAAGCGTGGGGCGGCGCCACGTATGACGTCGCGATGCGGTTCCTCAAGGAGGATCCGTGGGCGCGGCTGGATCGTCTGCGCCAAGCGATGCCCAACGTGTGTATCCAGATGCTGCTCCGCGGGCGCAACACCGTCGGATACACGCCGTACCCCGAGACCGTCACGAAGGCGTTCGTGAAGGAAGCTGCCGCGTCTGGCGTCGACATTTTCCGAATTTTCGACGCCCTGAACGACGTGAGCCAGATGAAGGCCGCGATCGACGCCGTCCGGGAAACCGGAACCGCTGTGGCGGAAGTGGCGATGAGCTACGCCGGCAACGTCGCCGACCCCAACGAAAAGCTCTACACGCTGGATTACTACATGAATCTGGCGCACACGATCGTGGATGCGGGCGCGCACATTCTGGCGATCAAGGACATGGCCGGGCTGCTCCGCCCCGAGGCGGCGCGCATGCTTGTCACCGCGCTGCGTAAGGAATTCGACCTACCCATCCACATTCACACGCATGACACTGCCGGCGGATCGCTGGCCACGTACATGGCGGCGTGGGAAGCTGGTGCGGATGCTATCGATGGCGCATCGGCTCCTATGGCGGGGACGACCTCGCAGCCGTCACTGTCGGCCATCGTCGCCGCCACGGCGAACACGAAGTACGACACTGGCCTGGACCTTGCGGCTGTGAGCGCATTGGAACCGTACTGGGAGGGAGTGCGCTCGGTGTATGCACCGTTCGACAAGGGGCTAGCTGCCCCGACGGGCCGGGTGTACAACCACGAAATTCCTGGTGGCCAGCTGACGAACCTTCGTGCGCAGGCGACGGCGCTGGGCTTGGAGCACAACTTCGAGCAAATCGAGGACGCCTATGCCGCGGCCGATAAGATGCTCGGGCACCTGGTGAAGGTGACGCCGTCGTCCAAGGTGGTCGGTGACCTCGCGTTACAGCTGGTCGGTGCGGGTATTGATCCGGCGGACTTCGCTGCAAATCCGAATGACTATGACATCCCGGATTCGGTCATCGGGTTCCTCAACGGTGAGCTGGGAACGCCGCCCGGTGGGTGGCCCGAGCCGTTCCGTACCCAGGCGCTCAAGGGTCGGGAGAAAACACCGGAGATCACGCCGGTATCGGCCGAGGATGAGGACCACTTGAATGGGTCGTCGGAGGATCGTCGGAACACGCTGAACCGGCTCCTCTTCCCCGGGCCCGCCGCCGATTTTGATACCCACCGCAACGAATATGGTGAGGTCAGCCGCCTCTCCACGAACCAGTTCTTCTTCGGCCTGTACCCCAACGAAGAACAAAAGATTCAGCTGGCAAAGGGCATCGACCTTATCGTGCAGCTGCAGTCCATTTCGGAGCCCGACGCGCGCGGCGTGCGGACCGTCATGTGCTTCCTTAATGGTGAACTGCGGCCCGTCTTTGTTCGCGACGAATCCGTCGAAGCCGACGTCAACCCCGCGGAGAAAGCCGACCGCTCCAACCCCGGCCACGTCGCCGCACCCTACGCGGGCAATGTCACGGTGACCGTGAACGAAGGCGACACTATTCACGCCGGCGACAAGATCGCGGTGATCGAGGCGATGAAGATGGAGGCGAGCATCACGGCCCCCGTGGATGGAACCATCGAGCGCATTATTTCCGACGGGACCTTCCACGTTGATGGTGGCGACCTCGTGGTGGTTATTTCGTAGCGCACTTGTGCGTGGGCGCGGCGCACGTGCCTCGCTGATTAGCGCAGCGCCGTTTTCGCGCCGGGAAGTGTCTACGAGGTCATGGTGATCAGCGCCGGGTTCATGCCCGACGCCATAAGCTTCCGTTTGATGTCCCCCACTATCGTCTTCGGCCCCGCCAACAGCGTTTCATGGCCGAGCCACGGGCCGCGCGCCATAACGTCGTCGGCAAGTGAAATACCCTCCCGAACAGTGAAATCGCGTGGCGCGACAGCGTAGGCCGACATGCGGGCGAACTGGTCTTCCTCCGCATGCACCGTCGACGGGTGCACGGTCAGCCAGTCCATGGCCGTGTCGAATGACCAGAGCGTCCGGAGTTCGTACAGGTCGCTGGGGTACTCGGCGCCGAAGAATAGGTACGTCTGCGGCGGCGACGGTTTCGACGCAAGGTCGAGGATTATCGCGCGAATCGCCGCCAGATAGGCACCGTGGGCCACCATCAATACGGGGCGCGAACCGTCGAGAAGATCAACCGTCATGGAACCGCGCGCGGCGCCGATCTCCCACACGTCGCCAGGGCGAGTCATGCGCGCGAGGTCAAAAACCAGCGCTGAACTGCCCGTTAGCGCCTGCTGCCGGGACCCCTCGAGCCGCGGCACTTCCAGATGAAACTCGATCAGCCCATCGTCGCTGTGCGGGATGGCGGGCGCCAGCCATTTCCGCTTACCCGACGACTGCGGCGCCAGGACCGACACCAACTGCCCGGCGCGGTACGGAATCGGCGAATCCGCGGCGAGCCGGACGACCGTGATGGCGTCGGACCGGTGATCGACATCCAGGACAGTGGCGCCCCAGCGCACGGGGACTTCGCTGTATTCGGCGGCACCTTCCTCCATAAGGCCGATGATCTGGCCGGTTGCCATCGCGAAGAGCTCGAATTCTTCCAACGTGACCTGCGGCGCGATTATCTCGCGGCCGGCGTCGATAATGGCGTCCCCCATCGCAACATAGTCGGGGGCTTCGACGCCGAAGCTGCGGTGGTCTTCGGCGAGGTGCCGGAGAAAACGCCGGGTGCGTCGATCCAGCCCGTTGCCTGTCGCCTGCTTGGCGTACACATGTACCAGCGCACGCCGAAAACTGGGCTTAAGCTGCGACAAGTCCGCCGGGAGCCGCCGGATAAACGAGGGACGGCGAGCGAACAGGTGAGTAAACACGGCATCAACGAAGCGCGACCCGTCAGTTTGAAGGACAGTGACCACGGGGACCAGAGATGCTTCATGAACTCCGGAGGTGGCGTCGCCATCCTGCGTCACAGAGTCATGGCCGCGCGGCCGGCTACCTTCTATCACGCCTATCCTTTCTACGGCGAGCCCCCGGTTCCCACATCACAACAGCGGTAGACCGAGGCACATGCACAATTTCCCCACGTGACCTGCCATGTTGAGCTTCCATACGAGCCAACCGCTCCCGAAGCTGATGGTTCTCCACCTGCAGCTCATCCACTTGAGACTTCAGGTCAATGATCGCCCGTATCCCCGCGAGGTTAACACCATCTTCGTGAGAAAGCTTCTGTATTTCGCGAAGCATCTCAATGTCATCGGGCGAGTATCGACGCCCACCTCCGCGCGTCCGCTCGGGTGTGACCAGCCCCATGCGGTCGTAGGTGCGGAGCGTCTGAGCGTGGAGTCCGGTCAGTTCCGCTGCCACCGAGATGACATAAACTTCTTCCCGACGTACCTCGCCCAGCGGCTGTCCACGTCCTCTGGTGTGTGTTTGCCGAGACCTGTCGCTGGTCGCGCGGTTTTCGCCGCCAATTCCGCCGGTCGCGCCAGCGCCAGCCCCACGCGTTCCGCCAGCTCCGCCAGCGCTCGAGGGGTCCGTCGTGTTGCGTCGTCGATCAGAGTTCGAAGCCATGACTTACCCCTCCTTCTCTGGCCAGTTAGCGCGCGGGTCAAAGCCCAGGCGCTTCTCTTCGGCCACGTAACTACGGAGCGCAGAGGCAGCCCCTTCGTCCAACTTCGGCGGGACCGCCACCTTCACCGTCACGAGGAGGTCGCCATTCTTCTGATTGCGCTTCGGCACACCGCGGCCACGAACACGCAGCGTACGGCCGTCGTTAGTGCCCGCGGGGATCTTGACGCGAACCTTGTTGTCCAGCGTCGGCACTGTGACGACCCCGCCCAACGCGAGCTCAGAAAAACTAACCGGGACGGTGACGCGCAAGTCGTCGCCCTTCCGAGTGAAGAGCTTGTCCGGCCGCACATGGACCGTGACGAACAAATCGCCCGCCGGACGGCCGCGCATTCCCGCCTCGCCCTGACCAGCTAAGCGAACCTTCTGGCCATCGACAACGCCCGACGGCACACGCACGGTAACCGTCCGAGTGCGGTTGGCCACACCGCTACCCTTGCAGGCCGAGCAGGGATCGTCGATCTTCGTGCCCGTCCCGCCGCAATCGGAACACGGCCGCGACAACCCGAACGCGCCCCGATTGTCGGACACAACACCCTTGCCATTACACGCCGAACATGTATGCGGCGACGTCCCAGGTTTCGCACCCGAACCGTGACACTCCTGGCACGACGAGGGGTTCGTCAAACGGATCGGCACGGTGGCGCCTTTGGTGGCCTCGCGGAAACCCAACGTAATTTCCGTTTCGACGTCGGCACCGCGGAGGTTACGCTGGCCACGGCTAGCGGCAGCAGACGCGCTACCCCGGCCGTTGAAGAGGTCGCCGAGGATATCGCCGATTCCTCCGCCGGACCCGCCGCCGAACAGGTCGGAGGCGGAGAATCCGCTGCCCGTATCGTAATTGCTAAAAGTGGTGCGGAAACCTCCCGACGACCCGTACTGGCCGCCGAATCCGCCCGAGTTAAAGCCGCCGTTATTGAAGCCACTGCCACCGAAGCCTCCGAGGCCGCCGGAAGCGAGCATGTCCTTCAATTCGTCGTATTCCTTGCGTTTTTTGGCATCGCCGACGACGGAATACGCCTCGCTGGCTTGCTTAAACCGCTCCTCCGCGGCGGAGTCGCCCGGGTGGCTGTCCGGGTGGTTATCCCGCGCGATCTTGCGGTACGCCTTCTTAATCTCGTCCTCGCTGGCACTGCGAGAAACTCCTAAGTCCTTGTAATAATCCTTCTCTGCCCATTCTCGTTGAGCCGTCATGTTTGCCTTCTTCCGCTATTTGTCGCTTTGTTGCTTGCTCTTGCTTGCTACTGTGTTGTTGTCTTGTATTGGTTGGTGTCGTCGGTGCGCTGTGGTGGCGTGTGGGGTGCCACGTGGCGCCTTGGCCACTCGCTTCCGGCTATTTAGAGCCGCCCGGCTGGCGTCGGGTTCGTGTCCGTGGTTCCAGACGCGCGGTAACCGTCGGCGCATGCCACAACTGCCGGGCGAACTAACGCCACCACACACGTGGATCGCCCACCAAGCCTCAAGGTTGAGTCTAGTAGACTTAACTTTACATTGGGAATAACGGTTTAAACAGGGAAAATATTCCAGGCCCGAGCCACGTTTTCGAGGCTGGACCTTGAACCGGTCCATCTCATAATTCAGACCTAGATAAAGTGCGGCGCGAGTCACTAAGCCGGTGAATAAGGCGCGGCTGAGAGCCTCAGAACCGGCGGGTCACACGCCTGAGAGCCGTCAGGCATCGTCGCGACCTGAGTGAAGCGTGAAAACTGCGGGGGAATATTGGGACGTTTTAAAAGTGCGGGGGTATATGGGCGAAAATCGGCCGAAAATTGACCATATCCCCCACAGTTTTCACATAGACCCGCGATATACTCCCGCGGTTTTAGGCGCTAAGCACGGAAGGCAGTCTGGGCCCGGAGATCCCCACCCCAAAAAGCCCAGCTCAGCCCCCCATGGACACCGGACACCAGGCGCTACCCAGACTGATTGCGCCCCACCAACACCAGGCCCCGCCCCCCACCAACCAAATCTCAGATCGCTCCCCCAATAGAGATTTAGTCGAACTTCAGGGCATACATGTCTTGGTTCGTCATGCCGAGCTTCTTATCGAAGAGTTTGACCGCGAAATACGCCGACACACACGGCACGACCGCGTAAACAAACACGACAACCAGGATGTTCCGAACACTCCATCCCCAGCCCTCGGCATTCAGCGCCGCCAGCGGCCCAACGAGCCCGGAAATCCCGAAGCCGGCCGAAATGGGCGTACCTTGCACCCGGAAAATGCCTGCCACAATGCCACTAACGCCACACGCAACTATCGCCGGCAACAGCGCAACAGGCCGTCGCATCATGTTGGCAACCTGAACTTTCGCGGATCCCACCACGTGCACAAGCGATCCACCCGGCCCATTCACTTTCCACCCGGCCCACATCATGGTGAACGCAACGGCGCAGCATCCAACGTTCGCCACGCCCGAGGCAATACCGGACAGGAAGATAGCGGTGGCGATTCCGACCGTCGAAATTGGCGACGCCATCATCAGGCCGAAAGCAATGCCCAGGATGAGCCCCATCACAATGGGCTGTAGATCCGCCGCCCCGACGACGAGATCCCCCAGCCACTTCGTGAAGACCAGCACCGCCGGGTACGTCACAAATTTACCGAGCCCTCCAGCTATCACGATGACCGTCGGCGGAAGCACCAAGATGGTGTAGCTCTTAAGCCTGTCGCCAATGAGGAGAATCATGATGACGGCGAAGGCAGCGGTCAGCCCGGTGTTGATCACCAGCCCGGTGCCTTTGAGCTGGAGGATTCCGTCGGAGTTTATCCCCTTGACGACGCCTGACCCCATGACAGCGGAGATCGCGACCGTAGCGGTCTGAATGTGCGTCATTTTGAATTGCATCGCAACCAGGAGGCCGATGGCTATCGGCAACATACTGGAGGCGACGGACACCATCCCGATGATTTCCTTCCCCTGCGGGAAAACGGGAAGAAGGGCCTTAAATAGCTCTCCTAACAGCGCTTGGGGAACCAATGCCACAACCACGGCAACCGAAATGCCGTTGAGGACATTCATGGTAAATTCGCCCAAACCCATTCGGGGCGAATACCGCTTCCCTGTCTGAGTGTTGTTAATAGGTGATTCGTCAAGCTGAACACGTTGCTCAGGGGCTGCTGCTTCTTTCATAAAGCTTCCATCATTGGGGAACTGATAACTAGGCGGAGAACTAGTGGCTCACTGCGCGGAGTTAATTGTGAAAGGTGACCATACCAAAAGGGACGGTGGCTTCACCCGTTTTGTACGACGACTACGCCATGTTTCATGGCGGCCATCGCGGGATCGGCCTCGCACCTAGGAATTGCGCTCCACGCAGACACCTATATGTACTGCCGACGATTGGGTCAGCTGTGCACATAGTATGCCCGGGACTCTATTTAATTCGCCAGTGGAGGATATTTTGTTTCAGTAAGCTACTGAGGCTGCAATTTTGCTCTCCGCAGGGCGTCGGCCCCCAGGGCTCTATAAGGAGGACGACAGGGAGGACAACAGACACGGGCAACGCACTGCACTCTTCCAGCCCCAACGCTAATCAACGCATGAAAAAGCCCGGGCGGCTATTAACCACCCGGGCTAAAGATAAGAGTTACTCACGATGACCCCTGGTCAGGGCCGACCCAATCACGCTGGGTCGCCGATCACGACCATCGCGGTTCGCAATACACGATCGCCCATTCGGTACCCGGCGCGCAGAACCGTCGCCACGATTTTCTCGTCGCCAGATGACATGTCTTGAACGGCCTCGTGGAAGTTGGGGTCGAAAGCATCGCCTTCCTGGCCGAACTTTTCAACGCCCAAATCCGCAATCAGCTTGGTGAATTTGTCCGAGAAGGCCTTGAGCGGCCCTTCCTCTTTCAAATCGCCGTGCTTTTCCGCGAGGTCGAAGTCATCCGCCATGGGCAGAAGGTCACTCGCGACTTGCGCTTTGGCCAGCTCGAATGTGGCTGCCCGATCGCGCTCAGCCCGACGCCGGTAGTTGGTGTACTCGGCGGAGACTCGCTTCAGGTCGGCAGTCATTTCTTCGAGTTGCTTCTCGACGGGGGACGCGGCACCAGCACCAGCACCATCATCGACGGGCTCTTGCCCCTCGTCCTGGAGGTCGCGGGCGGCGTCGTCCTCGGCGGATTCGACTGCTACGTCGGGGTCGTCTTGAAGACCATCTACTTCAGCGTCGATGTCGTCAAGCTCTTCGGCAACGTTCTCACCGTCGACAGCCCCTTCCGGAGCGTCTCCGTCGGGCGTTTCCTGCGTAAGGCGGGCTTCGTCAACCGCAGCTTCAACCTCGTTGGGGGATGCGCCTTCGGGGTCTGTGTTGGCCGGCGCACCCGGGTCATCGGGCATGTCGTTGCCTAGACTCACTTGTCATCATCCTTCTTATCTTCGTCAACTACCTCGGCGTCAACAACGTTGGGGTCGGAGTTGTCAGATCCTGCGTCGGCACCCGCGGCACCTGCAGCACCTACGCCACCGGCAGCTCCACTGTTAGCAGCCTCGGATTCGTAGAGGGACTTGCCCATCTCCTGAGACTCTGCGGACAGCTTCTCAACAGTGGACTTGATGGCCTCGATGTCGTCACCCTTGAGGGCTTCGTCGACACCCTTGGCAGCTTCCTCAACCTTGTCCTGGATGTCCTGGGAGACCTTCTCCTTGTTGTCGTCGACGAACTTGCGTGTCTGGTAAACCATGGACTCCGCAGAGTTGCGAACTTCCTGCTCCTCGCGACGCTTCTTGTCCTCTTCCGCGTGAGCCTCGGCGTCCTTCACCATGCGATCGATCTCGTCCTGGGACAGGCCAGAACCGTCCTGGATTTTAATGGTGTTTTCCTTACCGGTGCCCTTGTCCTTCGCGGTGACGTGGACAATGCCGTTGGCATCGATGTCGAACGTGACCTCGATCTGCGGGATACCACGCGGAGCCGGCGCAATTCCGCCCAACTCGAAAGAGCCGAGCAGTTTGTTAGCCGACGCCATCTCGCGCTCACCCTGAAAGACCTGAATCTGCACGGAAGGCTGGTTGTCTTCCGCCGTGGTGAAGGTCTCGGAGCGCTTCGTCGGGATGGTCGTGTTGCGTTCGATGAGCTTGGTCATCACGCCGCCCTTGGTTTCAATACCGAGGGATAGCGGGGTGACATCCAGAAGAAGAACGTCCTTGACCTCGCCGCGCAGCACACCGGCCTGCAGAGCAGCACCGACAGCGACAACCTCGTCCGGGTTAACGCCCTTGTTAGGCTCTTTACCACCTGTCAGTTCCATGACCAGGTCGGTCACGGCCGGCATACGGGTCGAACCACCGACGAGAACGACGTGGTCGATGTCGGAAACGGAAATGCCGGCGTCGGAAAGAACCTGCTGGAACGGCTTACGGGTGCGGTCCAGGAGATCCTGGGTAATGCGCTGGAATTCCGTGCGGGACAGTGTCTCGTCGAGGAAGAGCGGGTTCTTGTCCTCGTCAACCGTGATGTACGGCAGGTTGATGCTGGTCTGCTGCGAGGAGGACAGCTCAATCTTGGCTTTCTCAGCGGCCTCACGCAGACGCTGCATAGCCATCTTGTCCTTGGTCAGGTCAATGCCGTGTGAGGACTTGAACTTGTCGGTCAGCCAGTCAACGATGCGCTGATCCCAGTCATCGCCACCGAGCTTGTTGTCACCGTTGGTTGCGCGGACCTCAACAACACCCTCGCCGATCTCCAGGAGGGAGACGTCGAAGGTACCGCCACCGAGGTCGTACACCAGGATGGTCTGGTCGTCTTCACCCTTTTCAAGGCCGTATGCCAGCGCGGCAGCCGTCGGCTCGTTCACAATACGAAGCACGTTGAGGCCTGCGATCTGGCCAGCGTCCTTCGTTGCCTGACGCTGAGCGTCGGAGAAGTAAGCCGGAACGGTAATAACGGCGTCGGTCACGTCCTCGCCGAGGTAGCTCTCAGCGTCTCTCTTCAGTTTTTGAAGAATACGGGCGGAAATTTCCTGCGCCGTGTACTTCTTGTCGTCAATATCGACATTCCAGGAGTCGTCGCCGATGTGGCGCTTGACCGAGCGAATAGTGCGGTCAACGTTTGTCACGGCCTGGTTCTTTGCCGACTGTCCAACGAGCACCTCGCCGTTCTTCGAAAAAGCTACAACCGACGGCGTCGTCCGCGAACCCTCGGAGTTAGCGATAACGGTGGGGTCTCCACCTTCCAAAACGGATACCACTGAGTTCGTAGTACCCAAGTCAATTCCAACTGCACGTCCCATTATCTGTGTTTCCTTTCGTTACATTTGTTGTGCCCGGCGGATCATTCGGCGGGCACTCTCGGCTTTCGTCTGCTGTCCTGCCCGTGATCTCACCCGGAGCATCTACGTATTTGGTGAGACTGAGTGAATCAGACTCAACGACCTGTCACAGTCTGACCCAGAAGGCTCAGGCTTGTCAAGCTAACTTGAGTCTTCCTCGCTCAACCTTGCGACATTAGATGTAACGACGGCGTGCTCAAAGTTATTCCGCACGACTCAACTTTTCTTATCGACGCTGGTCAAGGTGGTGTTTTTGGTGTGTGGATGTGTCTTTCTGTACGTATAACCGATGTATAGCCGACGCCCCTAACCGACGTTTCCCGCGCGTTTCCTTGACACACATAAGCGACGTCTCCTGCGCACGGTTGAGCCTCCGTGGGAAGGTTTTAGTACGTAACGGCATGCTGTCGTCGGCGGCCTAAAGCTGACGCACTAAACCCGGCGTGATCTCGTCATTAACGCACGTATTACGCGCGCAGCATTAACGCGTGTGCTCGTCAAGCCACGCTTTCAAAACGACGGCATGGTTAAACACCCGATCTTTCGCTGCAAAGACCAAAATGATGTTTTCTCCCGACGCTGCCCGCTCGCATAACTTCCCCACTTGAGCAGCCTCCGAATCGGAATCGGCCTCCGAGCTGTCGCCGTCGTCACTCGATGTTTCGGTGTCTTTATAGGCGGTCAGGCGTTCATCCAGCTCAGAGCGATATCTGTCGGCGAATTCGGAAAAGCGCGCTGGATCGTGTCCCCAGTCTTTTCGCAGCTCGGGCGAGGGGGCGAGGCTTTTCAACCATTCATCAACCGGTGCCGTGGCTTTCTTTACTCCGCGCGGCCACAGCCGATCTACAAGGATCCGCGTCCCCTCACCCTCCGGCGGCTGGTCGTGAATCTTCTCCGTCGTGATCATGGCTTTACCTCCTACGCTCTCATTCCACATTTACGCCTTTTTATCGCGGCCGTAAATGATCTCATTCCACGCGAAGGGTTTCATTCCACACGTAAAATTCCGACCGCACGCTTACACGCTCTTTCCCCACGCATAAGCACACCATGCGGCCCAACCACTCACGAACAACTCGACCGGGATAGTCACAACCGCGCTGCCGATATTCGGAAACGACGTTGTCACGTCGGCAATCGCGTCGGCAAGCAATAAAGCAGCGACACCCCACAAACCCGCAGCGGCGTGAGGCCGACGCTTGAGCACCCACCAGGCGCTGGTCCATAGGGCGGCTATCTCTGCGCAATCTAACGCAATCCAGTCGAGAACGCCGGGGAATGGCATCGTGAACAGCAGAATGGCCATCCACGGGATGAGGGCTGCGCCCATGACGAACAGGATTCCCGCCAGTACACAATCGGCACGACGGCCGGCGCCTAAATACCTGTGACGCTTTTTCTCGTGTGAAAAGCAATCATGATCCTTATTGAATGCGAATTTATTCACCAGCCATTTTTTAATCGTGGAACTATCAACTCGACGGCGAACGCCCGAAGCGTGATGATGGCCCGACGTGTGGTGGGAACGGAAGGAGCACTGTTTGGCCGCGAACGAGAAATAGTCGACGAGATAGCGGGCGCCCGCGTTTCGGTACATTCTCGTCTTAGACATAGCATTCACCAGACATCGTAGTAACCAATTCCCTCACCTACGTTTGGTAGAAGAAAAATTCACTATGCTCCACTCTGAGATAATTCCCAATCTGGATCACCCAGTGTTGAGTCACGGTGAGTACTGAATTCCGTTGACTATGTAATACCTCATAAGCAAACACTACGAGCCCAGAACTAGATCGGCTCTAGCTCCGGGCTCGTTGAGCATGTACTCGGGCGCTCACTTAAGGCCTTACGCTTACGCCCTAACGCGACACGTTGTAGAGCCAACGCCCTACGTTTTTATTCTCTACTTCTTTTTGGTTACTAGGCCAACAATCCACAAGAGGATTACCGCACCAAGCAAACAGGTAAGGAAGCTGAAGAACTTTCCTCCACCTTCGACATCAAATCCAACTGCACCAAGCAGCCATCCTCCGAGGAAACCGCCGATAATACCAACGATGATATTGAGCGGGACGCCCATTTGAGCGTCGGTACCCATGATCTTCGATGCGATCCATCCGGCGAGGCCACCGATAATGATCCACCCAATAATTCCTAGCGGTGGAGCGGATGCCGCAGCCAAAATAACTTCGTTCATCAGTCAAACCTTTCTCATATTTTTACAACGGGCCACTGATGAGGAAACTGCGTTGCTCTTCCACCACAGTCATGCCCGAGGAATACCGGATGGCTGGTACATGGGCTAGTGAAAAACCATGCACGAGCCTCGTCACAATAAAGCTTACTAGGAAATCTTATGTGCCGGTAGAAAGCACAGCGAGCAATCGGAAAACAGAAACGTGCCGACGTTCGATAAGCGATGCCATTTTCCCGCGACGACCAGCGCAGCGAACGGGGACAGGACCGCACCCGCCCATTCACGCCGCGCATACAAAAACACTAAGCTAGTTATCGCATTATTACTGTGGGCCTGTACGCCCGCATGTATATTGTCCCGTATCACTTTTACAGCCTGAGGATGACGAATGAGCACAACCCCCTCCGACCCGACTTCACAGTCTGATTCGGAAGGCTATTCCACCCAACCCAATGACCAGTTTTCCACAGAAAACCGGCCCACGTCGGGCAGCTCATTCGAACAACATCGTGCAGAAGAACAACGCCAAGGGCAAGAACAGCGTTCCGAGGGAGCTCAGCACCCAGGGGAAGAACGAGGTCAGGACACCACTGAGACCAGCTCTTCACACAGCTCTTCGAGCTCTGCCCCTATCGATGCTGAGTTTTCCGACGTTCCCACTGCTCGCGATGTCCTCCCCGAAAACGATTCACTCGGTGAAGACCGCGCATTCGACGAGCCACAGACGCACGAAGCCCAATCGCACGAGACTCAATCACACGACGCTGAGTCAAACAATCCGGACACAAAAAGCGGATTTTCGACGAATGGAGCGGCGGGTTTTCCTGTCATCACTCCGGAAATGATGCGTGAGGCTAATAGCCACACGACGTCATCGGCCGACGGTTCCGCAGAATCTGATACGTCCGCGCAACCGGCCAACTCTGCGCAACCGAACCACTCTGTGCAATCGGATTCCACACAGCCGGATTCTGAGCGTCATCAGGATGGCGCAATTAGTAGCCCGACGACGGGAAACTCAGCAACGGGCAAACCGTCGACGGTGACGTCCGACGCATATAACCTGTCGCCTAGCACCACGACGCACGGATCACGCCCCGTTGGGAGCGCATCCCAGGCTCAAGCCCAAAACGGCTCGGTCGGTAAAAACGCCGGTCGGGGAAGCGTCGGCAAGGAAGATAACAACCAAGGACGACAGGTTCCCGCAGCATCCAACACGTCGGAAAACGCAACAGGAGACAAGACGCCTCACGCTGCAGCTCAGAGATCGGCAGCTGCCTCTGGCTCCTCTGTCTCTGGCCGTTCCGCAGGTTCACGCGGCGCCTCCGACGGGAGCAAGAAGGCAGCCAACGTTCAAGCAGATACCGATCACTCCAACGATCAGACCGACGCCGACCAAGAGTCCACAGAAAACTCGCGGAAAGAAAAGTTCAAGAACTGGATTGCCACCACACCTGCAAGAGCACTGGTCTTCGTCGTCGCTGTCTTAATTCTTGCGGCACTATTCGGCGCTATTTGGATGGCTAATAACGATAATTTCACCGTTGGTTCGTCGGAAAAAACAACCACCGCTCCGTCGGAAGATAATCAAGCTGATCAACCCCAACAGAACTTCCCGACTCCCGGTGGAAAGACAATCAAAGGATCGATCGGGCAAAATATCGATCTTGACGCACGCCAAGTTCAAATATGTGGCAGCAGCACGGGCGAATACACGCGCTCCGCGATCCCGGTCGGGTGGGATTGCTCCGTGGCGGACACGGCACGCCAGGTCTATAACGACACCCCGAAGGCTAATCGGGGAAGCATAACCATAGATAGCCCCATTTCTGATTCGACATTCAAACTGGAATGCCAAGAATTTAAACCCGAGCTCGTGCGCTGCGAAAATAAAGACGACGATATCCACATCTACATCGGCAATTAGCCACCATTGGTAATTAAAAACGAATTCACACTTTTGCCCCTCCCGCGTGGCATAGTGGTCGGGTGAGCTCTTCCGATAAAAACGCGACACCCGCACCCGAAAACACCAACACCAGCAGCGCAAACCCGCCCCAGGTCACTGGGCGCCCGCGGCTCAAGCACCTGGATCAGTCCAGCAAACTGCGCAACGTCCTCTACGAAATCCGCGGGCCGGTCAATGCCGAAGCAGAACGCATGATCGCCGATGGTCACAGAATTCTGCAGCTCAACACGGGTAACCCTGCGGTCTTCGGCTTCGAAGCACCCGATGTCATCATGCGCGACATGATCGCGGCTCTGCCCACCACCCAGGGGTATAGCACGGCAAAAGGCATCATCCCGGCGCGCCGTGCCATTGCCACGCGATACGAATTAGTTCCCGGATTCCCCAGCGCCGATATCGACGATATCTACTTGGGTAATGGGGTTTCCGAGCTCATCACCATGACTACTCAGGCTCTTCTCGACGATGGTGATGAAGTGCTCATTCCTGCTCCCGATTATCCCCTCTGGACGGCGGCGACCTCGTTGGCCGGCGGAAAACCTGTGCATTATTTCTGTCGCGAGGACGATAATTGGAACCCGGACATCGAGGACATCAAAGCCAAGGTCACTCCGAAAACCAAGGCAATCGTCGTTATTAACCCGAATAACCCCACTGGGGCTGTCTATAGCCGGGAAACACTCCAGAAAATCGTCGATATCGCCCGCGAGAATTCACTTCTCATTCTTGCCGATGAAATCTACGACCGGATTCTTTACGACGATGCCGAACACATCAGCATTGCTTCCCTAGCACCTGATCTGCTGTGCATCACATTCAATGGATTGTCCAAGGCGTATCGCGTGGCCGGATACCGGTCGGGCTGGATGGTCCTCACCGGCCCGAAGGAACACGCCCACGGGTTCATCGAGGGGCTGGACTTGCTCGCATCGACACGCTTGTGCCCCAACGTGCCTGCTCAGCACGCGATTCAGGTGGCGCTTGGGGGCAAGCAATCCATCTACGACCTCACGCTCCCCGGTGGCCGTCTGCTAGAGCAGCGGAATGTAGCGTACGAAAAGCTCAATGAGATCCCGGGCGTTTCGGTTGTTAAACCCATGGGCGCTTTGTATGCCTTCCCCAAATTGGATCGGAATGTTTACGACATTCATGATGACGAGCAATTCATGTTTGATCTCTTGCGCGCAGAAAAGATCCACCTCGTCCAAGGCACCGGATTCAATTGGCCGGAGCCTGACCACTTCCGCGTTGTCACTCTCCCGTGGGCTCGTGATCTGGCAGATGCGATCGAGCGACTCGGCAATTTCCTGTCCAGCTATCACCAGTAAAATCCACGGGCACCCATCGCCAGCGGCATACCCACGCACGCTATTGTGAAAACACGTTACTGTTACTGGAACATACTGTCGGTTAGGCGTCGTCGCTCAGATTTATTCGGCCTACGCTCCCTTTTAACTGGCCTGCACATCTGCGACCTGAGCTGCGTTTTTTACCGGCAGATCCGTTCACAATGAGGAGTTCTTGTGGGTAAACACTCAGCGTCAGGCGACGAACCATACCAGCCGCGTGGCACCCACACGGCCGACTCGTCGCCCCAGCAGGCACCCATTCCGACGAAAACCCGAAGGTCACAACTCAACGCCGCGCGCGCAGAAACTCAGCAACAGGCATCGGCGCCACAGGTAGCCGCGTCGCAACCAAAACCGTCGCAACCCGCAACCCCACAAGCTCAGGCCAGCAAAACCAACAAACGCTTCCGCCCACACATCAAAGACTGGACACTAGGCCAACGCATCCTCGCCGGGTTTTTGCTCATCGGCTTCATCCTCAGCGCCATCTCCACCGTCGCCCTGTGGCCATCAAACACCCCGGCCCGCGTCGATAAGTCCTTCCAAGAAACGTCGTCCCTCCCCCAAAACATTGCCGACGGAACCGTCGCCGTCACAACTGAGGCAGCATGCGGATCCCCCAGCGTCGGCCGAACATTCGACGACACACCACGCGAGCCCACCACATCGACGGGCACGTGCACCCGCGCGATTGTCGACATCACGAGTGGCCCTGACAAGGGGAAACGCACGCTCATTGAGACGTCCCACAAACCGGGCGACCCCGACCTCCGCGAGGGCGACAAAATCCGAATGACCCGCCACGCCACCGACGATGGCAGCATGGGCTACGCGTTCAACGATTACCAACGCAAAGTACCCGTGATCGCGTGGCTCATCATCACGGCTATCGCCATGGTGGCGATCGGCTCATGGCGAGGCGCGCGCTCACTCGTCGGGCTCGTCATCACGATGGCGATTATCGGCGTATTCATGCTCCCCGCCCTCCTCCGCGGCGGCGATCCGCTCCTGCTTGCCGTCACATCGTGCGCCCTCATCATGTTCGTCGTGATTTACCTGGTCCACGGAATCAGTTGGAAATCCAGTTCCGCGCTCGCCGGAACAATCATCGCGCTGGGCCTGGCCGCGATCATGGCTGGGTGGGGTATCAACGGAACCCGGCTCCGGGGCCTCGGCGAAGAGGATAACCTCCTGGTTCAGCTTTATCTTCCCGACGCCACCGTCCACGGGTTGATGCTGGCGGGATTCATCGTTGGCGCGGTCGGTGCGCTCAACGACGCCACCGTGGCGCAGGCATCCACCGTCAACGAGCTGGCCATCATCGACCGCAAGGCATCACCCTGGCGACTCTTCGCGGGCGGTATGCAAGTAGGGCGGGACCATATCGCGTCCATGTTGTACACGCTGATCCTCAGCTACGCGGGCGCAGCACTTCCGATGTTATTGTTGATCACTGCGTCGGAGCGGCCGCTGGGGCAGGTGTTGACCTCGGACCTCATCGCCACTGAAATCGTCAGGTCGGCCGTCGGCGCTATTGCACTTGCGCTCGCGGTTCCAATCACGACGATCATCGCGGCGGTCACCGTCAAACCTGATCCCGACGCCAGCAACGCGGGTGGACATGGCCACGTTCATGTCCACCATCACTAGAAGTCGCGTCAGCCCGGCGCTACAAACTGCGCCCCAGCGCCCGCACAGACCAACCCGCCTGCATCCACGCGTCAACATCCAGGCAGTTCCGGCCGTCGATAATAGTTGGCGACGCGACACACGCCCTCGCCTCCGACGGGTCCAACTGCTTGAACTCCGTCCACTCCGTCGCCACGACCACCACATCGGCATTGTGCAGCGCATCCCACACCGTGTCCGCATACATGAGGGTCGGGAAAACCTTGGACGCATTCGTCATCGCCTGAGGGTCGTACACGCTGACCTGTGCACCCGCGAGGCTCAACGCCCCCGCAACCGCCAACGCCGGCGAGTCGCGAACGTCGTCCGACTCCGGCTTGAACGCCGCCCCCAGCACAGTAACCCGCGCGTCGTGCAAGGAGCCGCCGCACGCATCTTTCACCATGCTGACCAATTTTTCCCGACGCCGAAGATTGATCGCGTCCACCTCGCGTAAGAAGGTCAACGCCTGGTCAGCGCCCAATTCGCCGGCGCGGGCCATAAACGCCCGGATATCCTTCGGCAGGCAACCGCCGCCGAAGCCGAGCCCGGCGTTGAGGAACTTCCGCCCGATACGTTCATCCGCGCCGATCGCGTCGGCAAGCACCGTGATATCCGCCCCCGACGCCTCGCACACCTCGGACACCGCGTTAATGAAGCTAATTTTTGTCGCGAGAAACGCATTCGCCGAGACTTTCACCAGCTCGGACGTCGCAAAATCAGTGACCAACAACGGTGTTCCCTCTGCCAAGGGTTGCGCATAAATCTTCCTAGCGACGTCTTCCACCTCGGAAGGCGAATTCTCCACGCCGAGGACAATGCGATCCGGATGAATCGTGTCCTGCACAGCGTGGCCTTCGCGAAGGAACTCCGGATTCCACGCAATATCCACCGACGTCTCCTTAGCAGAAGTGGTGGAGCTATCCGCGGCACCAGGGACGTTACCCGCGGCAGTCGACGCGCTATCCGAATCCTGCGAAGCAACCAAACGATCGGTCAACTCCTGAAGCGCACGCGCGGTCCCCACCGGAACCGTCGATTTCCCAAAAATAATGTGCCGTCCCCGCAATAACGGCACCAAATTCGTCACAGCAGAGCGAACAAAAGTCATATCAGCTGCATACGAGTTCTTCTGCTGCGGAGTGCCGACACCTAAGAAATGAACATGAGCGAAATCGGCCGCTTCCTGGTATGACGTCGTGAAATGGAGCCGCCCCGAGGAAATATGTTTCCGAATAAGACCGTCCAAACCGGGCTCGAAAAAGGGCGTCTCTCCGCGCGACAGGAGCTCGATTTTCTGCGGATCAACGTCCACCCCGATGACCTCATGCCCCAATTCCGCCATGCACGCCGCATGCGTTGACCCCAGGTATCCCGTTCCAATCACAGACATCCGCATGCCCATGAATTTACGCGGAAGCTACCGCCGAAGCATGTTCAGCCGTCGCTCGCTGCGAGAATGCGAGTGATCAGCGGAAGTTCATATAAGCTTTCGACGCCGTCGGCCCGCGTTGCCCCTGATACTTCGAGCCCAATGACCCGGACCCGTACGGTGTTTCCGCAGGACTGGACATCATAAACAACGCCAGCTGGCCTACTTTCATCTCTGGATACAGGGCGATCGGGAGATTAGAGGCATTCGACAATTCAAACGTGATGTAGCCGTTAAAGCCAGGGTCAATGAACCCAGCCGTGGAGTGCGTCAATAACCCCAACCGGCCCAAGGACGACTTCCCCTCAAGACGGCCAGCCAAATCCGCTGGCAGGGCAAACTCTTCCAACGTCGACCCCAACACGAACTCCCCGGGGTGAAGGATGAATGCGTCACCCTCCTTCACCTCCACTAACGACGTGAGATCCTCTTGCTCTTGTTTGGGATCAATATGCGTGTAGCGCGCATTGTTGAAGACGCGGAAGTAGCGGTCCAGGCGAACATCAATACTGCTGGGTTGGACCATCGTCGGATCGAAGGGAGAAATGCCTAGGTGTCCAGAATCTATTGCAGAACGAATGTCACGGTCGGAGAGAATCACAGGCCATAGTTTACCCCGGGACTGCCGGAACCCCACAAGCATATGACTCTATTCGCTGAGCTATCCCCAGCACGTTGACCGGGAGTTTTGTTGGCTCAAAAGTGGCAATGCTACGGTAAAGGGGGAACATGCGTTACAGTGTCCGCTGATCACGTGCAGATCATGCGTATCACGCATTTTTCGTAGTAGTCCCCTATGCCGATGTAGTTCAATGGTAGAACTCTTGCTTCCCAAGCAAGCGGCGCGGGTTCGATTCCCGTCATCGGCTCCATTTCAACAAGCCCCTGGTCACGAGGTTGTGGCCAGGGGCTTGTCGTTGTATTCCCGCAGAACCCCGCTTACTCCACCATGTCCAGGTTGTGTCGCTCCGGCAGAGCCACAGCACCAGCAACCGCGATGAAGAATGACGCGCCGAAAATAGTGAAGACCAATGAAGACCAATGGAGTAGACCCCCACTCCAGAATTATCGGGACGATCAAGGGCGCGACCACACCGGCCACTCGGCCGACGGCTGCAGCTGCACCAGTTCCGGTCCCCCGCATCGCCGTCGGATAGATCTCCGGGCCGATCGCGTACAAGGCACCCCACGCGCCCAAGTTAAAGAAGCTCAGCAACAGGCCTGTGACGATGATCCCCGTCGCCCCGGACTGCAGACCAAACAGAATCGCCGATACCGCAGAACCACACAAGAACACCGACAGCGTCAGGCGTCGGCCCCATTTTTCAATCAACCATGCCGCCGCCGCGTAACCGGGCAGCTGCGCCAAGGTCATCATCAATGTGAACTCGAAGGACTTCACCAGTGAGTGCCCCTGCAGATACAGCAAGGTCGGCATCCACGTAAACGCTCCGTAATAGGCCAGGTTGACGAAGAACCACACCACCCACAGGGCAGTCGTGCGGCCTCGCATGTGGGCACTGAATATCGACGACTCCCCTACAGCGTCCCCAGCAGCACCTTCACCAGGGCGGTTACCCGTTGGAGTATCGCCCGACGACGTGTCCCTCTCCGACGTACGCTCCGGCGCATCTCCCTTAGCGACGGACGTCGGCGTCAACGCCACTGCTTCGTCGAAAGGAACCGTCGAATCACGTGACGATCCCTTTTCGAAGAGCCGAACGCTGCGCTCGGCCTCGGCAAGGCGACCCCGGCTCTCCAAGAACCGCACAGACTCAGGTAGCCCATGACGAACGACTAGCGCGTAAACGGCGGGGACGATTCCCACCAGCAGTGCCCACCGCCAGCCGGGCCAGCCGCCCCATTCCTTCGGCACCAGGAAGTAACCGAGCAGCGCGGACATGATCCAGCCAACCGCCCAGAACGATTCCAACGCCACAACGATGCGGCCACGGTTCTTGCGCGGGGCAAACTCGGAGACCAGCGTCGACGCGACCGGCAGTTCCGCACCCAGACCAACGCCCACGATGAACCGCAGGATAAGCAGCATGACTAAGCCGACAGAAAACGCTGCGATACCCGTCGCAATGCCGTAAGTCAGCAAAGTGAGTGCGAAAACATTGCGGCGCCCCCACTTGTCAGCGAGCAAACCGCCGACGGAGGCGCCAATCATCATGCCCACGAAACCGATGGACCCCAGCCACGACGCTTGAGTGTTCGACAGTGACCACTCGGCCACAAGCGGGGCCATCACATAGCTGATCAAACCGACGTCCATCGCGTCCAGGGCCCACCCGACACCTGAGCCAACGAGAAGTTTGCGATGCTCGCGGCCAAACGGCAATGAATCGAGCCGGTCAGAACGCGTGGGGAGCTGGGAATGAACGGTCTGTGATGCGCGCATAGTGATCTTCCGTGAGAGCTTTACGCAGGACAATAGCGTCCATCACACCAATTGAAAAGGGAACCCACCCGAAAGTGTTCAGCTTATCTATTACTTATTATTTATTAATCGATTCACGACGACGGGACATCCACCATGTCTGAACAAGCGGCACCGCGGCAGCCAAGGTCCATCCGAGAATAATATCGAAAACGTAGTGCTCAGCGAAGAAAACCAACGCAAATCCCATTGATAGCGCGTAAATCAACGCAACACTTCCCCATTTCCACCGACGACGGCTGAAGAGAAAAGTAGCGAAATACATCGTTATTCCGGCATGCAAGGACGGAATCGCCGAGACCAAATTCGACGACGCTTGTGCTTTAGCGAGCGGGCCTTCGCCCACCGGAACAGGCTCCACAGGACCTAAGGTCGGACCATCAGCGCGTTCCTCACGTCGAGCACCATCCTGAAAATCTTTGACGCCCTCAGCCAGCCTGAAGGGGGCAATCTGGCTCCAGGCATGGGCGGTAAGGCGCTCAACCCACGGCTCAGGCGAGTCGTTCTTATTGTTAACTGGCCCCAAAATAGAGCCCTCACCAGCGTGTTCGGCGGAGAACATGCACGGCGTGTGGGACGGTTGGTCGGCGACGTCGGCAGGGGTGCATCGCGCGGCCGCCCACGGAGGAGCCGCGGGAACAAAAACATAAATTCCCAAACCAATAAATGAAACGGCGAGCAAACCAACAATGTAGCGCCGGAATTCCACGCGCGACCGTAGCCATTCAATAAATGCCACCGTATAGGGCATGAAGAAATATGACGAATACACGGCCATGAGAATGAATTCCCACCAGGGCGCATGCTCATACCGCCAATGCTCCTGAAGCCACACATTCGGCAAGGTTCCACCGAAGAGCCAGCGATCAACGTCGGGGGCCAAGTGCCACTGGACCGGGATCCCCATCCAACCGACGACGGTTTTGATGCCGCGGTACGCGAGCAAGAAGAGAATGAACGGGCCCCAGTCGACCAGGATGTAGGCCAGGCGGCTGTGCCCCAACGAATAGATTGCGAAACCGACAAAAAGTAGTGGAACCAGGAACGATCCCACTTCCGACCAGCCAGCGAGTACGCCGATCGCACAGACCGCCACTGCCCATAGGTTCATTCCCACACGCCGCGTCGTGACTAATTGCTCCTGCGAGAGGGACCGTAACCACGGAAGCCGATAGCGATACGTACCTTTGTCGGCGAACCGGCGTCGGCAATGATCAGTCCACCGCTCTTTCACCGATCGATCTCCGTCGGATCGGTCCTGGCGGGCCTGATCATTCTTCTGGTCGGGATAAATGTCAGTCGCTGTCACACAACCTCCCACGGGGACACCGGTTGTTGGCGCGACGTCGACCGTGACCACACGATCAGCGACAACAATCCGAGCACGCTTATGAATACGACGCCGACGTGCAGGATCCACAGGGATGTCCCATCCCACACAGCGTGCAAAATGACCGCGGTCACCCACGCCCAGACAAACACCCGTCGGCCATTGCTCGGTTTGGGCGTATCAGCGCACCGCCACAATGCCCACACTGTGAAGCCCGTCCACGCCACGTGTCCTGCCGGGGACAAGAGCCCACGCAACAGTAGGGTCGCGCTCACGGCATCCACGTTCCCGTGCGTGGCAATCAGCGCGTTGAGGCCGTATCCCATCGTTTCCAGCACGGCGAATCCCGCACCCGAGGCGACACCCAAGACGACGCCCATTCCCGCGGTTCGACGGCGACCCCACAGGTAAATCACTCCGGGAACGATGAGCTTGGCCGTTTCCTCGATGACGGCCACAGCCAGCATGCCTAACCAAGGCATGCGGTGGAGTACGTCGAACTCCAGCGAACCTGCAGTGGTTGTGCCGACAATTCCGCCGAACACGGCGGTAAGCGCAACCAGCCCCTCATGGCCGTGAACGCGCTGGTCAGCGGCATAGGCAACGAAGAGCACAGCGAGCGGAACCGTGACCGCACCGATGAGGAGCAGCGTCGGGAACAGATTGAGATTATCCGTCCGAACCATGACGCGCATCACGACGGAATAAGCAATAACGCCGACGACGAGGGTCACCAGCCCCCACCCAACGCCTCGACGGCGCGACGATCCCGAGGGGCTACTGACACCGCCCGGATATCGGCCTCCGGAATACGGACCGGGGGAAGAAAAGCTCACACGTATCTCTCTAAGAACAGGTTATTTTTGGCGACGGATCATATTTGGTTGTCGTTGTATTACGGGAAATTTCCTGCCCGGTGGATAACGACGTCACCACCCGCGTATCCGTCACAGTGAATCCCTGAGACCCCGACGACGGATGACAATCAGGGCCCGACAATTGCTGTGACGATGGGCTCGTAAAGTTTGTTTTCTCCCCCTGAATAGAATCCACTTTCACCTGTGGAATGCCCTTAATCTGCACAGTAATGTCATCGTCACCGGTGAATGCTTTAATCATGACCGGCGTATCAAAAGGGTTTTTAAATTTTAAGTCAATAGCACCCTCATAGACGGTGGCTTCCCGGCCTGCAGGGTATCGGGAAATGTAATAACTGTGGGGCGTGTGTGCCACATCGGTCATTCCCGCGAAATAGGTGGCGTTATAAAGCGTCGTAGCAAACTGGCTGATTCCCCCACCGACGCCTTCATCCGAGTGGCCGTTTTTAATGATGCCTGCTTTCACGAATCCCTGTGCTTCCCCACGAGGGCCCGTAAATCCATTCAGACTAAACGTTTGGCCCGGCGAAACGATGGCACCATTCACCATTTCCGCCACGCGGCGAATGTTGACCCCGGAATCCGCCGCATATCCCCCCGTCGTGAATTCCCCCATTGTTTCGCGAAAGTCGGCCTTTTCCGCGATCTCCGTGGTAAACGTCGCTTTATCGTCCGTGTAGGCGACGTCGTAGTCACGAACAGTGGTATTCGTCAATTTCCCTTGCAAATCATCGAGAGTTTTTGACCAGTTAATACTCACACCATCTTGGCTAGGCGAAGTCACCGTGACCGAACCGTCGTCGCCAATAAGGACGTCCGCATCCTTCTTTGTTCGCTCGGTGGAGCTTAATTGCGAGGAAAGAATGGACTTCGCGGCGCTGTCGTCGTAATCGGCTGTGAAATGGTCACCATCGGCCCGGAAGGTGACGATTTGCCCCATATCTTCTGGAGCAATAATTCCGCTCACATCATCGCGGCCCTTAAAAATTAACGGGCCAGAGACAACTTTATTGAGAACATCCCGCTCAGTCTGCTTAACCGCTTTGTCGCCTATCTCAGGCTCAACTTCTTCAGCCGGAATCTCCACAACGCGAGTGGTGTTCAACCAAT
Source organism: Corynebacterium sp. c7Ub_26 (assembly GCF_053760365.1). Classification (NCBI taxonomy): domain Bacteria; kingdom Bacillati; phylum Actinomycetota; class Actinomycetes; order Mycobacteriales; family Corynebacteriaceae; genus Corynebacterium; species Corynebacterium sp. c7Ub_26. Next base: position 187,376 of record NZ_JBSNBL010000003.1, read on the forward strand.
GTTTAGAGACATTCTCGGCCAGCTCATCATGGTTAATCTTTTGACCAGTGACCGGATCTTTAACATCGGCTTTACCGTCGGAACCTATAGAGAGCTCAGCATTAACGGGCTCACGAGTGAGTTCTTTATCAACGCGCTGGAGCGCATTACCTAAGGAACCCTCATCAACATCGTTAACAATGCCGACTTCGCGGGTTTTCCAAAATGACTCAATCCGCGTCCACGGATTCTTCGGTTGATGTCCGGCATTCTCAATCGTCTGATCCCAATCGACCCGTAGACCGGACATCGTCGGATCAAGTGACGATGTCATATCGCCAGCATTAATAGAGACAGGCTCGCGAACCTTATCTCCTAGTTCATTGCGGAGCATAGTATCCGCACTCGTTTTGCTCATCCCACCAATGCTGACGCCACCGACCTTGACGCCACGGGGAACTTGCCCCTGGCTCATCACTAAATCAGTGGCATATGCAATTCCCGCCATCAGCAACAGGAAAAGCAGAAAACCTAGTGACCACCAGGCAGCACGGTGATGTTTTCGTCCGGGGCCAGCGGACGTACGCGCGTGTTTACTACTAGACACAGCGATTAGCTTATATGCACTAACCCCGTACCTAAACTAAGAGACCTACACTGGGACCGTATCGACCGAGAGGATTTCCAATGTCTGACACCACTTCATCTCACACAGAACCGACGAATCAAGCCCCCGACGCCACCAATGGGGACCACAAAGACACCATGCTCATCGCGTACGACGGCTCAGTCGAAGCGAAGAGGGCACTGGAATACGCAGGCCGCTTCCTCAGCACCCCCCGCGCGTACATTTTGACAGCGTGGGAGCCGCTGCAGCACCAAGCTAACCGTGGCGTCGGCGCCTCCATGGCTGGTGCCATTTACCAGCCGGCCGACAACCCCGAGGACGGCGACCCCGCCCATGCCGAAGCCCTCCAGACGTGCAAAGAAGGGGTGCAGATCGCCCGTGAAAACGGCTTTGAGGCAGAACCGTTCTTGGTGGAGTCCGCCACCACCATCTGGAGCGCGATCGTCGACGCCGCCGAAGAGCTGCACGCTGACGTCATCGTCTCCGGTACACGTGGCCTCACCGGGTTCAAGTCGCTCTTCCAGGCCAGTGTGTCGGATAACGTTTTGCGTCATTCCGGCAAGCCAGTGCTTATCGTTCCTCCACTTCCCGACACCAAATAGTTGCGACCCGGCGCACATATGTAGGCGCGTTCATTCCCGCCAACGCCCGCCCGGTGCCTGCCCGGTGCCCCGTCGACTGAGGCAGGAGGTAGACGCAGATCGTATCCCCCACCTAGGGTTAGAACATCACACCGTCGATGAGGAGAGTCCGTGAATGCGAACGCGGGTGGCCGCAGCGTCTTGTCCAGACTTCCCGGTAGCGCATTCGGTGCACGGCACCGCCGAGCTATCACCCGCAGCTCCTTATACGTCGGCACCATTTTATTAGTCATTGCCATTGCCGCGCCGACGTTCATCGTCCCCTCGCTCAAGGAATTGCCGGCAAACATCGACTACGACGTGTCCACGGCGCCAACCCGGGGGATCCTCATCGACTCGGCAGCGTTTAAGGCCGGCCACCCCTCTGCGTCGCATTCCTCGGACCCCGCCTGCGTCGGACAAGCCATGCCGACGCGCTGCTACATCGAAACAGATGTGCCGCTGCGTGCGAGCGAAAAAGTGACGACGGCGTCGTCGTCGAAAAAAACGACGAAGCTTCGCGCAGTATCGACGCTCTACGCCGGAGACCTAGATACCCCGGAAAGAGAGAGCGGGTCGGACGCGAAGGGCCAGGTAGACGCGGATAATGAGATCGGGTCGATCCACGATGAGGTCGTGATGAACCGCCACACGGCGTTCCCCTCGAAAAAGCCTCAGTCCTCTGTAGCGATGGATTTATCCGCGCTGGGGGTGGGCGACGATGTGAAGGTATCCATCAATGATTTCGTTCGCAATGGCTACCAGTTTCGCTTTCCCTTCGGGTCTGAACGACGGTCGTATCGGTTCTTTGATGCTGCCACCGGTACCGCGACCCCCATCGATTTTGTGAACGCGATTCAGCAGCGCGGAAAAGATGTGTATTCGGAGGGAATTGATGTTTATCAGTTCAGCCAGGACTTAGGCCCCGTCAACCTTTATGATGCGCAACGGCGGCTCATGGACAATGCGGGCAATGTGTCGGAAGAACAGCGGCAGGAATTAGACAGACTTCGGCGGAACATTCCTGCGTCCTCGTGGGGATTGAGTTCTGGTGCCCCCATTCAAATGGATCCTTATTGTGTGGCTACCCGAACGATAAATGTTGAACCAACTACCGGAATAATAACGAATAATTCGGTTACGTTATGGGTTTTTTATGCCCAAAATTACAATGAAGCAAAAACGATTAAGGAAAATCAGGATAAAGAATTAGCCTCTCCTTCTCGGACTATGCTTCACTTCGATGCTCAGTGGGATGACCGTACGAAAGAAGCACGGCTACACGATATTCAGAGAGTGATTAAGCCGCTCAATATCTGGAGCAAGGCAGTGCCCTGGATAACCGGCGTGAGCGGGATGATCTTAATCCTGACTGGGTTGTACTTGTATTTCGATGCGCGCCAAGCCGGGCGCCGACCTGCGGGGAAGTCCCCGGACGCCCCTGATTCGCCCTAATTGCGCGAGCACGTTAACTATTTGATCGCGTGAGCTATTTTGATCGCTCTGCTACTTGATCAAAATCACAGCCATTAGAAATATCACACCGGCATAAGTGGGCTCAGAATAGCGTCGGGCCTGCCGGTAGTCCTAATCTGTTTTCGGCTTATCATCATAAAATTAAATTGCGCTGAACGGAGTGACTGATGATTTGGTTTCATCTCCTTATCGTTCTTGCCTTCATTATTCTGGGGGCTCGTTTCGGGGGAATTGGCATTGGGTTCGCGGGTGCAGCAGGTGTCCTAGTACTCGCGATCACCGGGGTCTCAACATCGACAGACGATATTCCGTGGGCTGTTATCGGAATCATCATGGCTGTTATTTGCACCGTGGCCGCGCTGCAAGTGGCCGGGTCGATGGATTACTTGGTTCATCTGACCGAACGGCTCTTGCGTAAGCACCCGCAACACATCGTCTACTTATCTCCCCTGGTCACGTTCGTCATGTCGCTCCTGTGCGGAACTGGCCACACCGCATATTCCGTCATCCCAATCATTGTCGACGTCGCTAAAGAGCGCGGAATTCGTCCCTCCCGGCCGCTATCCATAGCCGTCGTGGCGTCGCAAATTGGTGTGGCAGCATCGCCGATTTCTGCTGCTATGGCCGCGTTGGTTGTCGCTTTGGATCCCTTCCATGTTGGATACTTGCAGTGCTTAGCGATTGTTATCCCGACGACGTTCATCGGGTGCGCGGCCGGCGCATTTGTGGCCGCTCGACAGGGTAAGGAACTGGCCGATGACCCTGTTTACCAGGAGCGGAAGAAGCAGGGCCTTGTGAAGCCGTCGGCAGCTGGTATTGAAAACTACACTCCGGCGAAGAGCGCAGTTCCTAGTTTGTGGGTCTTCCTGCTTGCTCTTATTTTGGTGGTCACCTACGCGACGGTGACCTCGAAAGAGCTGGGCATTGTCGATAACCCGCCGCTGAGTGCGACGCTAGCGATCATGGCCGTCATGCTCACCGCGGCAGCCGTCATTTGCGGTCTAGCGAAGAAACCATTCGGCGACATCACCACTCAGGAAACCTTCCGTTCCGGCATGACCGCGGCTATCTGCATCATGGGCCTCGCATGGTTAGGAAACATGTTCGTCAGCCACTATGCCGACACGATTTCCCACGGCCTGTCGGGCGCTTTGCATTCGCAACCATGGCTCTCTGCCGTGTTCTTCTACTTCGCCGCGCTGCTCATGTTCTCCCATGCTGCGACAACGTCCGCCTTCATGCCGCTGTTCGTGAAACTCGGCCTCCCGGCAACGGCATTGGTGGCCAGCTACCCTGCAGTGTCTAACTACTACCTGCTCCCCAACTACCCGACGACGGTTGCCGCGATGGAAATGGACGACACCGGTTCCACCCGCGTGGGCAAAACACCGCTCTCCCACCCCTTCGTCCTGCCTGGCACAGTATCCATTACGGTGTGCGTTCTTCTCGGATTCCTTGTGGCTCCGATCCTGCTGTAAACGCCCGGGCTATGAACGCGCGGGCGGTCAACAGGCAGTCGGTAAACACGCCCTGCCACTCCCCCGCGCTTAGCTACACTGAGGAGGCATGAAAGACCACTACCGGGCAGTCATTATTGGTGCAGGACAGGCTGGTCTCGCGGGCGCTCATGAACTCGTCCACCGCGGCCTCACGCCCGGGGACGACTTCCTCATTCTTGACTCCAATGACGGCCCCGGCGGTGCGTGGCGAAACCGGTGGGACTCCCTCACTTTCGACGCAGCCCACGGCATTGCCGACCTCCCCGGCCTACCACTCGGCGACCCTGACTCGGACATCCCCGCGTCGCGCGTCGTCGCCCAGTATTACGGCAACTACGAGCAGAAATTCGGACTTGCCGTGGAACGCCCCGCGAAGGTCATCGGTGTCTGCAACGACGACGAAAACACGGAATTGCTCACCGTGGTGTGGATGAAAAACGGGACCTGCACCTCTGTGACCTGCGATGTCGTGTTAAATGCGACGGGAACGTGGACGCACCCGTACATCCCCTATATTCCCGGTATTGCGGATTTTCGGGGCACGCAGCTTCACACGGTGAATTTCACTACTGCCGACGACTTCGCGGGCAAGAAAACGCTGGTCGTTGGGGGCGGTTTAAGTGCGGTGCAGTTTCTTCTGCAGCTTGCCTCTGTGACAGAAACGGTGTGGGCGACCCGGCGGCCGCCAAACTTCACCGACCGCACTTTCGATACCCGGTGGGGCCGCGATGTTGAACAGGCTGTTCGCGACCGCACCTATGCCGGCGACGAACCCGCCAGCGTGGTACGAACCACCGGCATTCCGCTGTGGGACACCTACCTCGACGGCGTCCGCGATGGCGTCCTGGTGAGCCGTGGAATGTTCACCCGAATAACCAGCGACGGCGTTGACTTTGAGCCACCAACAACCGAATCGGCCGACGGCCTTGGCCCCAGTTCCTCCGATCACCTCGTCGTTCCCGAAAGTTGGCAACCCTACGACGCCCACCACCACGAAACAGTCGACGTCATCTTCTGGAACACGGGGTTCCGCCATGCTCTCGAGCACCTTGCGCCGCTGAAATTACGCATGCCCGGCGGCGGGATAAAAATGCGCGATGAAGTGCGCGTTGAGCGAGATCCGCGGATTTTCCTCCTTGGCTACGGATCAACCGCCTCGACCGTGGGCGCTACACGCGCGGGCCATCGAGGGGGACGCGCAGCCATGAAGTATCTGACCGATCATTCGTCGTAAGCACGGCTCAGCTGGGGAAATAGTGAGCTATGTAGGAGGCCATAGCTTCCAGCGTCGCCGTCGGTCACCCCCCATGAAAAATTTATTCCTGTTCTCTCGCCACATTTCCGCCCCACTCACATATAGTGACTCATAACACATTTGAACGGGTATGTGAGTGCGCACGCACTTGTACGGAAATGATCAACCAGGGAGAAACCACATGGCACCTGCCGCCGAGACCCAGCCCCAAGCATTCATTTACGAGGCACTTCGAACACCCCGCGGCAAAGGGAAAAGCACGGGCTCGCTGCACATCGCGAAACCGGTCACCCTGCTCACCACACTCATTAAAGAAATTCGCCGCCGCAACCCCAACATCGACGAACAACGAATCTCCGACGTTATCACCGGCTGCGTGACCCCCGTCGGGGATCAGGGAATGGATATCGCGCGGACAGCGGCCCTCATGGCGGACCTCCCCTACTCCGCCACCGGCGTCCAGGTGAACCGCTATTGTGCGTCGGGCTTGAGCACGGTCAACTTGGCCGCCGCTAAGGTTCGTTCCGGCTGGGATGATCTCGTCCTGGCTGGTGGGGTGGAATCCATGTCCAGGGTGCCTATGGGATCCGACGGCGGAGCGCTCGCCATGGACCCCGAAACCGCCTTCCACACGGACTTTGTTCCCCAGGGAATCTCCGCCGACCTCATTGCCACGCTGGATGGTGTCACGCGTGACGACGCCGATAGTTACGCGGCCCGCTCCCACCAACGCGCTGCTCACGCGTGGGATGAGGGCCGCTTTTCCAACTCCATCGTCCCCGTCACAGATCAGAATGGCCTCAAGCTTCTCGATAAGGACGAAACGATACGACCTGACGCTACTGTCGAATCGCTCTCCGGGCTCAAACCGTCGTTCGCCAAAATGGGAAGGATCGGGGGTTTCGACGCCGCGGCACTGACCCGGTACCCGCAAGTTCAGCACATCAATCACATCCATCACGCAGGCAATTCCTCGGGCATTGTCGACGGTGCCGCTATGACGCTCATCGGTACGGAACAAGCTGGTACGGACATGGGGCTCAACCCTCGCGCTCGCGTCGTGACCACCGCGACCACCGGCGTCGAACCCACCATCATGCTGACCGCCCCCGCGCCCGCCGCACGTGGCGCACTCCACAAGGCCGGACTCACTGCCGACGATATCGACGTGTGGGAAATTAACGAAGCCTTCGCCGCTGTCATCCTCCGCGCACAACGCGAGCTCCACATTCCCGACGAAAAGCTCAACATCAATGGTGGGGCCATCGCCATGGGCCACCCACTCGGCGCGACCGGCGCCATGCTGATCGGACACGCTGTCGACGAACTCCACCGCTCTGGCGGCCGCTACGCACTGATCACACTTTGCGTCGCTGGTGGCATGGGGGTCGCCACCATCATCGAACGCGTCTAGCCCACTTTTACCCAGGCCAACGTCGACAAGAATGACCACACTCACCAGCCCAAGGAGCCAACGATGACCAACACAACGATCCACTGGGACACCGACAATTCCGGGATTGTCACCCTGACCATGGATGATCCCGCCTCACCCGTCAACACGATGAACGACGCGTTCCGCGCGAGCCTTCACGACACGGTGGAGAAACTCACCGCCGCCGTCGAGGACAAGACCGTCACGGGCGTCATTATTACGTCTGCGAAGAAAACGTTCTTCGCGGGTGGTGATATCACCTCCATGATTAACACCGGCCCCGAGGACGCCCAAGCCACCTACGACATGCTGACCAGCATGAAAAAGGACCTTCGCACACTGGAAACACTCGGGGTGCCCGTCGTCGCCGCGATCAACGGTGCAGCCCTCGGAGGCGGGTTAGAAATCGCGTTGAGCTGCCACTATCGCATCGCCGCCGATGCTAAAGGCTCCAAGATTGGCCTTCCCGAAGTGACTCTGGGGCTCCTCACTGGCGGTGGTGGAGTGACACGTACCGTCCGGATGCTGGGCATTCAGGAAGCGCTCATGTCGGTGCTCACCACTGGTAAGCGTATGCGCCCTGAGCAGGCAAAAGGTCTCGGACTCATCGACGATGTCGTCGCTCCGGAGAAACTCATCGACGCCGCACGCGAGTGGCTAGCCAGCAACCCCGAACCCTCACAACCATGGGACCGGGAGGGCTACCGCATCCCTGGTGGAACGCCCACATCGCCCAAGCTAGCGAGCATTCTTCCCTCATTCCCCGCGACGGTGACCAAGCAGATCAAGGGCGCACCTATGCCCGCGCCGAAAGCGATCCTGTCCGCAGCGGTTGAGGGGGCACAGGTGGATTTCGATCACGCCCTCGACATAGAAACTCGATACTTCGTTGAGCTGGTCACCGGGCCCACAGCAACCAACATGATGCAGGCGTTTTTCTTCGATCTGCAGCACTGTAATGGTGGAGGTTCGCGACCCAAGAACGTCGAGAAGAAAAAGTTTAAAAAGCTGGGCATGGTCGGCGCGGGAATGATGGGTGCCGGCATTGCCTATGTCGCGGCGAAGGCGGGGCTCGAGGTCGCGCTGAAGGACGTCGAACTCGCCAATGCCGAACGCGGAAAGGCCTACTCGGAGGGGCTGGAGAAGAAAGCGCTGAACCGGGGGCGTACCACCGCCGAAAAATCGCAAGCCCTCCTGGACCGCATCACCCCGACGGCCGACTACGCCGACCTTGCCGACTGCGACATCGTCATCGAAGCGGTCTTCGAAAACACCGAGCTCAAGCACAAAGTGTGGGCCGAAATTGAAGAGGCCGTCCCCGACGACTGCTTCCTCGGATCCAACACCTCGACGTTGCCGATCACGGGCCTCGCTGAAGGCGTCACTCGCCCCCAGAACTTCATCGGCATCCACTTCTTCTCCCCCGTGGACAAAATGCCGCTCATCGAGGTCATCAAAGGCGACAAGACCGATGACGAGACTCTCGCCGGAGCTCTCGACTTCGCGCAACAAATCCGCAAGACGCCCATCGTCGTCAATGATTCTCGCGGGTTCTACGCATCGCACGTGATCGGGTTCATGCTGGACGAATCGCTGCGCATGCTCGCCGAGGGCATCGACCCGGCCGTGATCGAAGCAGCAGGCCGCCAAGCCGGCTACCCGGCACCGCCACTGCAGCTGACCGACGAACTCAACCTCAAGCTCGTACGCAAAATCAACACCGAGAACGCCAAGGCCGCCCAAGCAGCCGGTGTTCAGATTGACGATGGAGGCGTCGCTGGGATCGTCGATGCCATGCTCGACGACTATGACCGGCCGGGCAAGCTCGAAGGGCGAGGCTTCTACACCTACACCGATGGGAAGCGCACCGGACTGTGGGATGGCCTGTGGACTGAGCTGGGTGCCGGTCGTGTGTCCATTGGCGACTACGAAACGAAAGTGTCCGACGGGGACCATGTTGGGCGGCGCGGCGATGCCCCTAACCAGCCGTCCGAGGGCGCTCCCACCTTCGCTGACCTGCGGGAACGGATACTTTTCGCCGAAGCCCTGGAGACACAAAAGTGCGTCGACGAGGGCGTGCTGATGGACGATGCCGACGCCAACATCGGCTCGATTATGGGGATCGGATTCCCGGCGTGGACAGGTGGAACGCGCCAGTTCATCAAGAACTACGCCCGGCCTGAGGATGCTGACCTCCCCGACGATGCGGGGACGATTACCCCACCCGCGGCATCCCCGGGTTCGTCGCACGGGCCCGTGAGCTCGCCGCAAAATACGGGGACCGCTTCGAGCCTATGGAGTCATTGACGTAGTGATGTAGGCCTGGCCGCCACCAGCACGCGTTTCATGAGGTCGCTGGCGTTGCGCGTGTCCAGCGGGACGCCATCGATCGCGGGCAAGCGTCGGATCATTTCGTTCAGCGCCCGGCGCGCCCGCCGCGCATCGATCACCTCGTCCGGGTTTTCCACCCAGCAGCCGCACAACACGACATAGGAGAACTCGTTGATCAGCGCTGAGAGGTCCTCCCACTCGGCCAATCCCTTGGGCAGGTCACGGGCATACAGCTCCTCCATCCGGCGGGATGCGCTGAGCTCCAGCAGCACTTGGCGTCGCGCCACGATGCCCGGGCGCGTCAGGTCCGTCCGCTCCGCCACATAATCCAGGAGGAAACCGTCGGCAAGAAGAACGCGACGAGCCTGCCTCCGCACGATCGACGTCGGCGCCCGGGAGGATCCTGTCACCCACAACACGAAGAGAGCCACGATGGCGCCGATAATCGTCTCCCCCGCGCGCTGGGACACGATCTGGGTGGCGGTCAAGTTGTTGGTGGGCGCGGTGTTGAGGATCAGGAGGATCATTGCGGTGATCCACACCGACCCCAACGCGTAGTTGAGTCCGATGGTGAAGAGGGTGGTTGAATACAACAGGGCGCAGATCAGAAGCAGGGGTACCGTCGGCGGGTCGATCACGTGGATCACGCCGAAGAGTGCAATACCCACCAGGGTGCCGACGACGCGATCGAACCCGCGGTGCGTGGTGCTAATCCGGTCTTTACCCAAACTCAGCACCATCGCGGAGGTCATCACCGCCCAATACGGGTGGCCAGAACCCAGACCATAGGTCAGCGCGCCTGTCAAGAAGATCGACATGCCCATACGCAGGCCAATCTGCACCGCCGCCGAGCGGAAACTCAGCGACCATTTCACACGACGAAGAGCCGACGGCGGGCCCAAATGTGGCGACACGCGCGACAGTTTCGGCGCGTGATCTGCATTGACGCGGTACTTCATCCTGCGGAGCGTATGCCACCGACGCCACACGACAGCTTCGACGAATTGCGTGTGAATGTCCCGCGTCTTTTTCTCCGCGTACCGGCCGAATGCTGAGAATGGCTTGAGCTGACGCCCCCAGCCGTATCCCAAGCGCACATCCTCCAGTGCCGTGAAAACCGCTGCGTGCGCGGCCACGCGACGTCGAGCGGCTTCGGTGTGGGTGAGGATTTCTTCACGCATCGCTTCCACGGCGTCCTCCGCCGCGGTGATGTCATCGCGCATCGCCTTGTTGCGGTCCACGAGCTGCAGCCCCATCGAAATGCACAGCGCCAGGACGAACCCGCAGGCGCCCGCCGTCACGAGAGTGACCCCGTCGACACCCCTGGTAGGGAGATATGTTGCCACAGCACAGGCGATGACGTACTGCATGGCGCCCGGGGGGAAAGTGATCAAGCTGTGGTAGACGATGCTGCCGAGGCAGCCCATCAATGCCATCACCACAACCATGAGCATGATGTTGCCGGAGATCGCGACCCCCAGAGCCTGCGACGCAACGAAACACACGCCGAAAACCACGAGGATGCGGAGCCGGCGCAGTGGGGGCATATCGCGGGCGGACATCGCGATGAATACGCCCGTCAGGCCCGGCATGGCCAGCACTGGCGAAAAAACAATGGCCAAGGTGAAAAGGGTGACGAGGCCCGTAATCATCCCGTGGATCGTGTACCGACCCGTCCCTGGAGATTCCGGCAGAGAGAAAAAGTTACGGACTTCCCGCCCGGAAAGCTCCCAAAACCTATTCCACCATTTCACCAGCTATGACCACGTCTCCTCGGCCCAATGATCCCCACGATTCAAGAACAGTCGCGAGGTCAAGGTGTACCCCGCAACGTCAGCTTCCATTATCGACCCATCTACGCTCAACAACAATTCTGGCTTGCCAATGTGGTTGCGATAATTGTCGATCGCCTCAGACAGGATCATGACGCCGCGAACATCGGGGCCGTCGTGGTAGAACTGCTCCGTCCGGTCAATGCGAACCAGCAGGTCACCGGCCTTGTTGCGCATCATGTCCACATCAACATGGACTCCGTCCGCCGACACCAGCCCCAGGTGGGAGCGGTGACGTGGCTCGGGAATATCCCGACGCACGCCCACCACGGTGCCGTACACATTCGTTTCGGGGATGGTCGTGGAATCAATCACTCCCGACGCCACATCTGCCGCTGCCGACGACGTCGTCACGAATTCTTGAACGAGACGGCCGCCACACAAGCGAACCCGGCGCGGCATGGTGAGGCAATGCACCCACCCATCGTCGGCCGTCGGTTGGTCGTCCGCGTTTGGCAAACCGGCCCAGGCGATCATGATGGCGTCGTCGACGGCTGTGTCATCGCCCGTTACCGGAGCGAGCCGGGCGGCATAGAACTCGTGGCCGAGGTCCAGTTCACTGCACCCGCGTTCAACGTGGAATGTTGTCCCCTCAAGCCGGCCGACCCAGTACACGCATTGCGCTGAGCTGGCAAAATAGTAAGCATTCGGCGAAACACCCCGCATGCTGACCACGAGGGCATCCTTGTCCTCCCCCGTCGCGCAATCACGCATACGAAGCAGGTTCGGGTATTCCCACGACGACGCCTCCGGGACGATATCGAAGGTGTCGCCCTCGACGGCATCCGTCGTGTCGAGGGTCAACGGGCCGTCGGCCGTCCATGACCGCAGATTATCCGAGCGATACAGGGTTAGCGACGGCTCCTTCACCGAGCCCACGACCATCCGCCAGCCCCCGAAGGGCGAATCGAGATCGCGGAACACGAACGGCCCGCAGGCTCCGTCCGGGGAGGCGGCGCTATCTAACAAGGGGTTATGGCTACTGGGGCGGCACCACCCACCATGCCGGCCACTGGTGTCAAACAGGGCGGCCATGTTCACCGACGTATCGCACCAGTCGGCAGAAAAATGGGCGGAGGCCGGGTCTTCGGTCGGCGTCGAGTTGTGGACGCGGCGTCCCTCCCCTTGTGGAGCGACAATCCCGGTGTACACCAGGCGCACGGTGCCGTCGTCGTCACGAATGGCGCTGCCTGATAAACACCCGTCCCGGTCATAGTCGTGATTGGGGACGAGCACGTCCGGGTGGAAGCGCCATTCGGATCGCAGCCGCGGAGTGTGACCATCGGGGGCCGGGGTCACCACAACGCTGGCGTGCCCCCAGCGGAGGCGTGAGTTTTGCACCGGGAAGCGCTGGTCGTGGGCAAAAAAGACATGAAGACGCCCGTCATCTGTCACTACACCATGGGGTGCCATGAGCCTGCCACCCGCCGGCGTCACATGAAATCGCGGACGCCATGCCTCTACCACGTTCGCTCCTCGACGGGCCGTAGACACTAGTCTTTCACCTCAGTTGTGTGGAGTTTCTCGTCCAAGTCCTCCGGGGCGAGGTTCGCACGGGAGAAATCTTGCGTCAAGGGGAGCTTGAGCTCGAGGTCCGTGCCGGGGCATAGCTCAATGACGCCCTTTTCGAGCTCGAAGTCCAAGACGTGGCCGCCGCTGGTGCGATCGTCGTCAATGAAGTGCACGTGGCAGCCTGGAACCGAAATTCCTTTTTCATAAATGGGGGTGCGGAAGCCAGCGATAATGCCCGATACGTCGTTAAACACCTGGGCGGCGTCCTCCTCGGTCACCTTGTGCATGGGCCGATAGGGGCGCTCTTGACGAACCACTGTGCGAGTTCGCACTTCAGTAAATTTACCGCGAATACGCAGGGCATACATGTAGTTTTCCGACGGTGTCATGCTGTCGATAAACGACGACAAATCCGCCCGGCTAATGTGTGATGGCGCCTCGCGGACGATGCGGGGCACGAAGTTCGTTGCCACCGCGTAAGGAGTCCGCTGCTCGAGTTCCGCGGGGCGGGCTGTTCCGTCGTGTTTCAACTGGTAACAGACCCCGTCGATAATGACCATCTCCCCATCGAGGGCATCGAAGGTCCCCAACCCGAAGTTACCTTTGCCCAGTAACTCGCCGATGGTCATTTCTCCGTCGTAAATACCATCCAACAAAGCAGTCATTAGAGAGTTCTGGAAGATGGTGTGTCGTACTACTGGATGATCATGACTCATGACCAGCAATATTACACGCATAGGGCGCACACCAGAGATGATATGCGCCCTTGGCTTGCTTCCTTCAGAAGAGAAAGGTTTTACTTCGCCTTCATATCATCCAGGGCCTTGTTGCCATCCTTATTGGCTGTCTTGATCCTGGTCTTGAGGAAGTCGAACTCGTCCCAGATTTCCTGCGGAACCTTCGGACCCAAGCTCTTCAACCAATCCTCGGTATCGGAGAGATCCATCTGCCACTTATCCGCGGGTGCGGTCAGCGCAGCTTTGACGTCCTTGGGATCTGTGTCGAGGCCATCGATATCGATGTCCTTCGAGTAAGCGGTGTATCCGACCACCGTCTTCTTGGCATCGACGCGACCCTCGATGCGGTCCACGATCCACTTGAGGACACGGCTGTTTTCACCGAAGCCGGGCCAGAGGAAACGTCCGTCGTCGCCGCGGCGGAACCAGTTAACCAGGAAGACCTTGGGAAGTTTGTCTCCACCCTTCTTACCGATGTCCAGCCAGTGCTGGAGGTAATCACCCACGTTGTAACCGATGAACGGAAGCATGGCCATGGGGTCGTAGCGGAGAGTACCGACCTTCGCCTCGGCAGCAGCGGCGGTTTGGCCGGAGGCCAGCGTGGCGCCAATGAAGGTTGCGTGCTGCCAGTCGATAGCTTCGGTGACCAGCGGCACAGTGTCGGGGCGACGTCCACCGAACAGGATCGCGTCGACCGGTACACCCTTCGGGTCGTTAAACTCGGGCGCGGCGACCGGGCACTGCTCGATCGGAACGCAGTACCTGGAGTTCGGGTGCGAGGACAAGCAGTCCTCGTCGGGAGTCCAGTCCTTGCCTTTCCAGTCGATCAAGTGGTCTGGCTCGTTTTCGAGGCCTTCCCACCACACGTCGCCATCGTCGGTCAGCGCAACGTTGGTGAAGATGTTGTTCCCCTTCTCCATTGTCTTCATGGCGTTGGGGTTGGACTTGTAGTTGGTGCCGGGGGCGACGCCGAAGAAGCCATTTTCTGGGTTGACTGCGTAGAGCCGGCCATCGTCGCCGAAGTGGAGCCAAGCGATGTCGTCGCCGATGACTTCAGCTTTCCAGCCGGGGATCGTCGGTTGGATCATCGCGAGGTTGGTCTTACCGCACTGCGACGGGAATGCGGCGCAAATGTGGTACGCCTTGCCCTCGGGGGAGATGAGCTTCAGGATCAGCATGTGCTCTGCCATCCAGCCTTCATCCTTGGCCATGACAGATGCGATGCGGAGGGCGTAGCACTTCTTCGCCAAAATGGCGTTGCCGCCGTAGCCGGAGCCGTAGGACCAGATCACGCGGTCCTCAGGGAACTGCGTAATGTACTTCGTTTCGTTACACGGCCACTTGACGTCCTCTTGGCCCGGCTCCAGCGGTGCACCTACCGAGTGCAAGCCCTTCACGAAGGGACCGTCGCCGATCTTGTCGAGGGCTTCCTTGCCCATGCGGGTCATAATGCGCATCGACATCACGACATAACCGGAGTCGGTGAGCTCGATCCCCAGTTTGGGGTCGGGGTCGGTAATCGGGCCCATGCAGAACGGAACCACATACATGGTCCGGCCCTTCATCGATCCCTTAAAGTGCTCGCTCATTTCAGCGCGCATTTCGTCTGGGTCGCGCCAGTTGTTCGTCGGGCCGGCGCCATCTTCGGTCTTCGAGCAGATAAACGTCCGGGATTCAACGCGAGCAACGTCGGCGGGGTCTGATGAGGCTAAGTACGAATTGGGGCGCTTCTCCTCATTGAGCTTGACGAGGGTCCCCTTGTCGACGAGGTCCTTTGCAAGTGCTTCCCACTCCTCGTCCGAGCCGTCGCAGAAAACGACTTTATCCGGCTGACACAGTTCAGCGCACTCCGCGATCCAATTAAGCATGTCTTGGTTTGTCGTTGGGGCATTGCCTTCGAGCCCCGGGATCGTAGGTGCTGACATAGGATTTTCTCCTCACATCGATGTACAGTGCCGGTCGCCCGCGCGGTCTGTTCGCGCTCCCGGCTTCTGGTACCACTGTAACCGGAAGCAGGGGAAAAAGAGGCTCTTTACCCCAATTCGTGTAGCGACGAATTTCACATTTTGGGGGGTATTTTTCACCCGTTTAATCACGCCTGTTTTCGCGGTTTGATTTACTTGTTTTCCCGGGTATTTCCGACACTCACTCCGGCGTCAATCCCAACTACCACGCTCGATACATTCCCACCGACCCCGAGTCCACGTGTCTAAACACTGCTTTGATCTGGACGATCTCTTATCACCTGTCACCAACCCGCGATCTCGGTTTGTTTCATCACGGGAAGAATCCTCCTCCCCACCCGCTGTGCTGTGACTCTTCTCACTGCGACTAGTGAGGTGGGTGACAGCCCCACCCAAGGAATGTACTTGATAAGAAATTTCATTGTTGGAGCCGTGGGGCCCACGTGTCGACGATCCTCTCTCTAAATCGTGCTCCTGAGCAGCACGCCCTTCATCCACTTCCCCACCGGAACTCATCGCCCACGAGGCATATCCCCCATCAAACCGGACGGTCGTCACCCGGTCGACCATGCCATCGCCATCTGAGTCGGTGTACACCGTCAATCCATCATCGTCAGAAAGCGTCACCGAGTCACTGGTTCCGTCACCATCAGCATCAAGCCGAGCATCTCCCAGGTCATAGAAGCTTCCCTCGAGCGACAACGTCAATCCCGATACCCCCGGCGGGCCCGTCTCACAGTCCGTCAAGCCACAGAGCGCCGACGCTGACGGGGGCCCGACCGTCGAGTGGCCACCCCACCAGTCGCCCAACATCTCGTCGTCGTCAAATAAGAAAAATGCATCCGACATGTCCGTCGCCTCTCGCTACTTATCGGATGACGTCACTTGCCAATCGGCCGCGGAACACCCTGCCGGAGAGAATCCGACCGTGGAGCACCGGCACGTGAAGCGCCCGGGCGCGACGACGACGCCATCTCCATATGAGCAAAAGCCTCCTGCAACGCCACTGTCCGCAACCCCCCTGACCGCAGGCGTTTCACTCGTTTTTCCTCCGCATGACTGGTCACCCGACGTGCATGATCAATCCACTGATCGCGTGCTAATGCCAGCGCATCCGCGCCGCCCACCCGTCGAAAATTATTCTGAAGCTGCTGGTGACGCATATAACTGACCACAATCGCGCAGAACAACCCGAACGCAATTCCCAGACTGATTGAGACACCGAACGCGGTCCCCACAAGAGGCATCACCACCATTCGAGCCACCCCGAGACCAAGGCTGATCCCGACCGAAATGATCAGAATCCGTTCCGTCACGCTCGCTTCAGGCGGATCAAAAGGCACATCTATATATGGGACGGGCTCCGTGCCGGCGGGCCGATCATCATTCAGCTGATCCGTGGCGGCATCAATGATCTCGGGCAATTCTTTCGGGTCAAGGCACGAGCGCCAGGCCGACGATGCCGACCGATAGGCATCCTGAACAGCGCGATCCATCATCGCTCGACAATTCTGATTCGTCACAGCCATACTGTCCCGGCGCTGCTTCTCCTCCGTATGCAACCAATTTCTCAACGTGCTCGAGGGAAGCAACACCCGTGGCGAAACGTTGTACGTGAGTTTCTTCTCAGGAACGCGGACGACACCAATATCAGAGAGGACAGCCGTCGTCGCTGAACTCGGCGTCGGCGTCGATACCCCCGATGGCGGAACCGGCAACGTGTAATACTCTTCCACGTCGTCGGTGACATCATCAGTGGCCTCAGCGGCCGGGGCACGATCAGAACTATCCACCCCGCGAACTACATCACTGTTTCCGGGATTGCTCGCTCTATCACTTCTACCTGGATTGTCCGCCGTCGACGATGCCACGAGTTCTTGCGCGTACCGGTGGCATACCGTCATCAACTCATAATCGGAATAACAAATCGGGATGCCCTCCCAGTCACGAGGCAAGGGCTTGCCATCGCCGGGGAAAAACAGGGCGCCCGCCGAACCTGCAGAAAGCGCTCCATCGGGCGTCGAGAGAATCACAACATGATCCACGGCACGACGAACAGCCTCAAGAATCCGCTGATCCTTATCGGGAATAATCGTGTGCGCGGCCGGCGGCACCACGGCCACAACAACATCAGGTTGTACCTCGGGGCCAGCCGCAATAGCGACCTCCCATGTCACATTCTCAGGATCACCAGGAAAACCACCACGTACGGCAGCCTCCACCACACCAGCTACTCGAGGGAGCGCCGCCACGTCTGGCCCGATAATGCTGACGACAAAATGCCGTTCTCCCCCATCGTGTCTTCTCTCACTCGGCCCGACGCCGTCCGATTCGGGAACACCCGTCCACGATGTTTGTTGAGGAACCGCAGGCGCGCTCACGCAGCATCACCCACCTGACCGTCGATAATCTCTTGTATTCGATCACGCATCGCAGGATCTACCGCAGCACTCTGTTCCAATGCGGTCGAGACCTCCGATGGGGAGTTCACATGAGTTACAGCGTGGTCAAAAAAGCGTCGGGCCTCGCTATTGCTATGCGGATACGACATTTGAATAAAACGGATGAGCGACGAGACCGACATCTCCGGCTGCATATTGTCCCCCTGATTTATGAGTGATTAATGTGCCGCGCCCATCCCCTGGCGCAGCATAATGCTCAATTGTGTGCGCCCATATTATGACCAGGATCCACACGGCGATCAACCCTAATGAGAAAAATTCCCCACATAATCCCCACACAATCCTCAGATAATTCAGAGCAACTCCCCAGAAAAAGTGGTCATGATGCCCGAAACACAGTCGGCGAAAGATTGATTAAAGGTAGGCCTCCCTGGCAAAATAAGCCCGATGTCCACGAATCTTGAAGGCCCAATTGGTGAGCTCTCCCACGGTCGGCCCCCGCAAACCGTCGTCAATGATGGTCGCGATTACCCCCGACTAGGAACCGTGAGCTTCCGACGAGGAACACTGACACCCCGTCAGCAAGAACTGTGGGACGATAAATGGCCAACCTACGGCCGCGTCCTCGATGACGCTGTTATTGATACCGACAGCTGGTTCGGTCGGTCTGCCCCCACCATTCTCGAGATCGGATCGGGGACGGGAACGTCGACAGTAGCTATGGCCTCCCGCGAACCTGACTTTAATGTCATCGCGGTTGACCTCTATAAACCCGGGCTCGCGAAGCTGCTCGGCGCCTTCATCCGGGAAGGCCTCACCAATATCAGGATGGTTCGTGGCGATGGCGTGGAAGTCCTCCATCGCATGATTGCGCCCGAGTCGCTATTAGGGGTGCGCATCTTTTTCCCAGACCCCTGGCCCAAAGCGCGCCATCACAAACGCCGCATCATACAGTCAGGAACGCTGCATTTGATTGCGTCCCGGCTCAAACCCGGCGGGGTACTCCACGTCGCCACCGATCACGCCGGCTATGCCGAGTGGATCGACGAACGCGTCGACGTGGAACCACTCCTTGAGTACAAGGGTTGGCCGTGGGATGAGTCCCCGATCCTGACCGACCGGCAGCTCACCACGAAATTTGAAAACCGTGGGCTTAGCATGGATCACACAATCAGGGAATACTTGTGGAGGCGGAAGTGACCAACCACGCAAACACCACATCCCGGGGCCATTCATATTCAGCAGTCCCCGACGAAACCCCGTCGGCACTGCTCATTTGGGATGCACCCAATATCGACATGGGCCTGGGATCGATTCTCGGTGGACGACCAAGCTCTGCCTACCGCCCACGCTTCGACTCGCTGGGACAATGGCTGATCAACGAGGCAGACCAGCTCAGCGCTTCCCGCGACGAGCAGATCGAACCGGAGGCGACGGTCTTTACCAACATCATGCCGGGGTCTGCGGACTCAATCCGCCCATGGATCGACGCGCTCCGCAATCTCGGTTTCGCCGTGTTTGCCAAACCCAAGCTTTTCGACGACACCGACGTCGACCCGGACATGCTGGCGCACATCAACCGTCGGTACGACGAGGGTGTGCTGCGCTCGGTGTATGTCGCGAGCGCGGACGGCAGAAATTTTCAACCACGCTTGGAGGAACTAGCCGCCGAGGGTATCGACGTTGCCGTGCTGGGGTTTTATGAACACGCCACCTGGGCGGTGATGAGCGAGGCGATACGCTTCGTCGACCTCGAAGACATCCCGGATATATTCACCACGCCGCTGCCGCGGGTGAACCTCGACCGCCTCCCCGATGACGGCGCGTGGCTGCAGCCGTACCGCTCCCTCCGTACCGTGAAGTCGTCTCATCATGACAGCTAGTCGTGAGGGAGCTGAGGCCATGACTATCGAAGCGGGAACCCCCGGACGGAAAACCGAGGCCACTGCGAGTACGGAGGACACCGCTGAAGATACAGTGCTTGCCGACGCGCAGTCAGCCGGGGAGACCACCGTCGCCCCCAAGGAACAGGCATCGCGCAGATCCCGCACCCCCGGAAGCGTCAAGGTGCAGCCTCTCCCCTGGTGGCGGCGAGCGCTTTCCCTCATGCGTCACCCTCTTGTCCGGTTAGTGTTCTTCCTCGCTGTGGTCGTCGCCCTCACGATGATCGGGCGGGGGAGCATTGACTTCGTGTCGGAGGGTCTGGGCTACATCAGGTCGGCCAACACCACGTGGATCATCGTCGGGATCGCGTTTATCGGCGTATCCATCCTGGCCATGGGCGAACTCATGTACGTCCTTTTACGCAGCGCTGGGGTTCCGTGTAAACGGTCCAGTGTCTACGCCCTCACTCTGACGTCGAACTCCGTGTCCGCCACTTTCCCGGGCGGTCCTGCTATTTCATTAGCGATGATTTTCCGTGAGCAGCATAAATGGGGAGCATCATCAGTGATCGCCAGCTGGTACATGGTGATTTCCGGTGTGATCGCGTCGGGAGTGCTTGCCCTCTATGGCCTCATCGCGTTCTATTTTTTGGGCGCCAAGGTGAACCCGTGGACGCTCGTGATTTCTCTCACCGCGGTCGTCGTCGTGTTACTTGTTGTGAAGTGGCTGGCAGCGCACCTCTCTCACGTCGAACGCATCGTCGTCAAAATCCTTCGGAAGGTGAACCATTACCGGGGCAAGCCTCTCAACACGGGAATCGACAAAGCGCGCGAAAGCATCAAGACCCTCAGCAGTGTTGACCTGCCTTTACCGAAGCTCGCCTTGGCGGCCGTGTGGTCAGCCGTGAACTGGGGGGCCGATTGCCTCTGCCTCCTCGTTTGCCTGTGGGCAGTGGGGGCGCACCCGAATGTGGCGTCGGTTGTTCTCGCGTTCGTCACCGCCAAGATTGTGGGAACTGCACAGGTCACGCCGGGCGGGTTGGGGCCCGTCGAGGCGACGATCGTGGGCACCCTTGTCGCCACCGGTATGACGTCGGCAACCGCGCTTGCTGCCACCATTATTTTCAGAATGATTTCGTTCATTCTCCTCGCCGCGGTGGGCTGGGTTATTTTCCTCATTCAATATGCGGGCCCGAAACGCGCGATGATGTTGGGGCGGTCCTGAGGAATCGCACGTCACCCTCATGCAGCACGGGCAACACGAATAACGCATCGACAATACTGACAACATAGGCGCTACATCATGGCGCACGACCAAGGATTGGAGTTCATCATGTCGCAGTCCGCTTCTCACGGACCCGAGACTGGCGAGGACCGCGCACCAGGCACGCAGGTGAGCTACGTGCAGGCAGCGGTTATGGACATCATCGCAGTTCTGCTCTTCGCACTGCTTGCGCGGATCGCCCACAATTCACCGGAATTGCCGTTTAGTTGGGGTGGTGTGCTCGCTACTGCCTGGCCTTTCCTGCTCGGCGCGGCCGCCGGGTTCGGTGTCATGGCCATTCTCCGACGCCCTGCCGGCGCCGTGGTTCCGTTCGGTATCACTGTGTGGATTCCCGCCGTCGTTGTGGGCCTCACGATTTGGGGTTTCCACCACAGCAAATTCCCGCACTGGTCATTCATCATCGTGGCGACCGTCACGTCGGCGATTTTTATCCTCGGGTGGAGGGGCCTGACTCGGCTCTCTGCGTCACGCGCGCACAAGCGGCGTGAGCGTCGGCAAGCTCTTATCGATGCCGAAGAAAAACGCAAAGCCGATAAGTAACAGACAAGTAAAACATGAATAAATGGCCCCCGCTATGCATGACGAGAAATAGCGGAGTGATTCAATAGTTGTATGTCACATACCGACTTGGCCTCAGGATCCACCGGATCCGGCCTCGCTGAACGCGGCGAAACCACCTCCAAAACATTCTTCGGCCACCCTTGGGGGTTGGCGAACCTCTTCGGCGTGGAGATGTGGGAGCGCTTCAGCTTCTACGGGCTGCAAGGCCTTGTTCTCTTCTACCTGTATCACAGTACCGACGACGGCGGGCTGGGCATGTCCGAAAGCCTGGCGACGTCGATCGTTGGTGCTTATGGCGGTGCGGTGTTCCTCGCTTCGATCGGTGGCGCGTGGATTTCTGACCGTGTCCTGGGGGCGGAAAAGACACTGTTTTACTCGGCAGTGCTCATCATGTTGGGGCATATGTCGCTCGCCCTCCTGCCTGGGTTCACTGGCCTGATTATTGGTCTTGTCCTGGTTGCCGTGGGATCAGGTGCTCTGAAAACGGCGAACTCCGCGATGGTGGGGACCTTATACAAAGAGGGCGACCCCAAACGCGACGGCGGATTTTCGTTGTTCTACATGGGCGTGAACATCGGGGCGTTGATTGGCCCGCTGGTGACTGGCGCGTTATGGAAGCAGATGGGGTTCCACTGGGGCTTCGGGGCAGCTGCGGTTGGTATGGCGTTGGGGCTTATTCAGTACATTCTCATGCGGAAGACCACGTTGCAGAATGCTGGCGCCAAGGCACCGAATCCTTTGCGGCCTGATGAACGCGTGAAGTCGTGGGGCGGAGTCATCGCGTTGACGGTCATCATTGTGGGGCTTGCTTTGCTCTTCCCCACTTCTCAGTGTCGACGTATGTTGCGGTCATTGCAATTGTTGCCGCTATTTATTTCTGGCAGGAAATGTACCGTTCTTCATTGGTGAACCGGACGGAACTCCATCGTTTGCTGGGGTTTATTCCGATGTTCCTGGCTGCGTGCGTGTTTTGGTCGATTTACCAACAGCAGTTCACGATGGTGGCAATGTATGCGGATAAGAAGCTGAACTTGAGTTGGGGCTTCATGAACACTCCGGCCTCATGGGTTCAGTCGATTAACCCGATCTTCATTATTCTTTTAGCGCCGCTTTTCACGATTCTGTGGGATCGTCTTGGTACACGTCAGCCGTCTACTCCGGTGAAGTTTGGTATGTCGGCCATTATGTTGGGGCTTGGCCTAGTTCCGTTCCTCTTCTTTGTTAGCTATGCCGACCATTCGACGCCCTACTACATGATTGTTGTAGTGCTCTTCCTCTTCACTGTGTCCGAGCTGTTGCTGTCTCCGGTGGGGTTGTCGATGTCTACGAAGCTTGCCCCGCGTGCGTATCCGGCACGGATGGTGGCGATGTGGAATCTGACCTCCGCTGTGGGTACGGCTTTAGCAGGTACGCTGGCTGGCTTCTACAATCCGGAGTCCGCACATGATTCCACGATCTATTTCATAACAATGATCTGCGTGTGCGTGATGATCGGAGCCATCATTCTGGCGGTATCGAAGCCCATTGTGAAGCTCTTCGATGGTGTGAAATAGGCGTATCGCCACCGCGGCAGTGTCCGCCCACATGGTGTCGTGGTAGTCCACTGCCTAACGGTGGCATCTAAGAGCCCTCATCCTCTGTGTTCTAGATCCTCTTTGTTCTGGCAGTTCTTACACTGACAGGTTGAGATTCACACCGAGGGAGGCCTGCGCATTAATGCTGACCCCTAGCTGGCCCTGTGGCGCTGACGCACACGGCTTCTTTTCCGGTGCTGGCTTCTGGCATGGGTCCTGCTTCACCTGCTGCTGAACAGGGCAGTTCCCTTGCACATTAGGGACATTACCGCTGTTAATGGATGCCGAAACGTTGCCGGCAATTGACAGACCAGCGTTGATCAGGTTTGACGCGTTAGCGTTAACCGCTGCTGCAGCATTGGCCTTGACGGTTGCTGCAGCGTTGGCAATGTGCTGATTCACTGTTTCTTGAGTGGCCCGAATGTCTTTCTCGGTAATGAGATTCCTCTGGGCAATGGGTGTGCCCTTCTCTACCGTCCGCGACACGTTCTGGATGGTCGTGCCTTTTTCGATCGGGGTGCCCTTCTGAATCGGCGTCCCCTTCTCTACCGGGGCAGACACCTGGGTGCTACGGTTCTGCTCAATAATGCGCTTCTGCATGCTCGTACGCTGCTGTTCAACAGATTGTTCAGCGGTCGTAGATGAGATGCTGCCCTTGACGCCCCACACAATTCCCGACTTACCGATGCCACTGATTGCGACAGCGGATTCATTCGTCGTGCTTCCATCCGCTTTCCATGCATGGCGGGCCGACGCGGCGATGCGCTGAGCATCCTTCTGCTGGATTGCGCCACGGTCCGGTGGGCATGAGCAATCGGCACTCTTAGCCAGAGAAGCTCCCGGCGCGGCGATATGGCTAGCGATCCGGTTCTTGTAGTCCATGGCGAGTTTCGCTACCGCAGTCACGCCGATTGCGCTTTCGTTAGAGGCGGCTTCCGACTTAGCTCCGGCCTTAGACACTCCAACAGAGCACGGGCCGACACCGATGCGTTGCGCGTGGTCATTACGAACACCGCGAGCGCTATCTCCCGCGACAAGATCTTTCCCACTAATCTCTTTCTGCGATAACTGCCGGTTAACCTGGACAGTTTGCGCGTCGTTACGTGTCTGCTGATCAATCTGTACAGCAGCACGCTGAGGTGCAGTAGCCTTCGGGAGAGTTGCAGTCGATTGCGGCGTCATGCGCGGGATCTGCTTTTGCTATACGCGGATTCCCTGAGCGATGGACTGTTGTGTGCCTCCGCGTTCGGACGCTGAGATGACCGTTTGCGATTGTTTGGGTATTGCCTGCGCGGGTTTTGCCACCTGCTGATTCATCGTTTGCTGTGGCTTAACGGATACCGACTGCGGTTCGACAAATCCTCCGGCGAATGCAGCGGGAGCTGCTGCGGTGATGCCCACACACGCAATGCCCAAGCTCATTGCTGGAACCGCGAAGGATGCGCGGTCCCCGATGCGCGTTTCACTATCCCTGTGCTTTCCGCGGTATCCCCGATGAGTTGCCCGCGAAGAGATTTGGTTATCCCCCATTGTATGTAATTCCCCTTTATTTCCTGGTGGCACGGGTTGGATCCCCCAGCCCAAAGCGTGAAATGCTTGAGGCTCTGAGCTACACCATGCCCACCGTCATATGCTTATGAGCCTTGAGGTGACAATGCATCCTCATTGTGTCCAGTGATGACCTGCGATCCTCTCACAGGCATGTCTGGAATGACTCAGGACTTCCATGTCCTATCCATAAAATACATGGCTGTTGTGCCAAAGAAAAGAACGGTCGGCATCTTCTTTCTGTTTTACGGGAAGATTGATGGGTGATAGTGACCACAGTTCTAAGGAAACTAACAGCTTCACTCGATGGAACCACCAGAGAATGTCCGTAGATTCATTCATGTCAGTGGCTGACGGAGACCACAACAGGATTCTCAGTTTTCTACCGACGCAGGGTGCCACGGGTACACAGCGTCACACCACCTGTACACCGCTAGCCACTGAAAAACGGACTCAGGCTTTATGCCGAAGCTACTAGGAAAGAAGGGTGATCTATAGGAATCTGAGGGAGCAATGGGACAGAGAAGCCCGCACCTGCTGGGGAGCAAGGTGCGGGTTTTTCATATCCGCTTCGTGTCCGCGTGCGTGCGATCTACGCGACCCTACCCGACGCGGCGGGATTTACGCGGCGCGGCCTACACAGCGTGGACTATGTGTTGTTGTTAATTAGCCCTTGAGCCCACTGAAGCATCCACGCGATAGACGTCGTTCCCTCGATAACGTTCGGGTTCGTGCCGTATTGAATATGCAGCGAGTTGCCTGTGAACAGCGCGTCCACGTTCTCTGGCTCAACCTTCAAACTGGTGGGCATATCGCACATGGCATCGCCCGGCGCGCAAATCTCATTGACGCGGTCGTTCAGGTCTCCCATTCCCCCAGATCGCGGACCACGGGGAGTAAACCCAGGTACCACATTGCCCAGCACCGCTGCGAAGGGTTGCAAGGCAATTTCGGATCCGACGCCTTTCGGTTGAGCCCCGACCGTTTGTCCTTCGCCGGTCATCCGACGTGGATCAGCAAGTGCGGTGACTCCCGCGACGGTGTCGCTCGGCACGACACCACGGTTATTTCCTATGTCACTCGCAACATCGCCCGCTATGGCCGCTCCCTGGGAGAACCCCATGATGACGAACTTCGTCGCAGGACAATGATCACGGGTTGCGGATAGTTCTGCGTTGACGATGCGGATTCCCTCGTTAACCGAGTCCGCATAATTCATCTGGTCCAACGTCGCCAGAGTTTTCATCTGAGCGGGATAATTCGCTGTCCAGACCTTCACAGACGATGAATCATTGTTCTGCGTCAAAGGCCCTGTAACGCCTTGAAGCAACGCGTTCGGGAATTGTGTCGGGTGAAGCGGATCGTCACTCGTCGAGGACTCCCCTGTTCCAGGCACGGCAATAACCTCGACGGACGGACAATCTGCGGGTTGTTCCGGATTACCAGGCCCTTCACCATTGTTCGACGGAGCTCCAGGGCCTTGGCCTTGCGACCCCATCCACTGCGCTATTCCGACGGCGATTGCTCCCAGAAGAATGAGAACACCAACGATGACCAGTAGTTTGCGAAATACTGATCGAGACCCTTTCTGCGCCATAGCAACAGGTTACATGTCGAGGGTCTAGTCACCGCACAAGTCGCTGTCGGCAGACTCAGTAATCGCGCGTTCCACCTGGTCCAAGGGCTGGTCCGTGAGCTTCTGCTCGATCAGCTGTCCGGCCATCGCTCTCACCGAAAAACTGTCCTGCCCCTCAGCCTTTGCCTGGCAGTATTCCATAGCGGACGCAATCACTTGGTCAGCCGCGGAGCCATCAACGTTGATCTTGTCCTTCTGAATCGTCGACAAGAATTTCTTTTCTTCGTCCGTGCGCTGGCCACGGTTCGGTGCCGGAACTCGTGACACCTCAACCGGGGTTTCATCGTCCTTGGCATCAGGATTATCGCCGACGCCGTTATTGGAATCCGCCGATTTTTTAGAACTTGCCGACGACGAACTCGCGGATGACTTTGTCGAACTGCTCGATGAACTGGATGACCGAGCTTGAGTGGTCGTGGCGGAATCGGAATCGTCTTGCGTGGCTGTGGAGCCATCACCGCACGCCGCGAGAACCCCCCCGGCCAGCACAGATGCTAAAGCTAGGGCAGCACCCCGCGTGACTGACGAGCGACGGTTCCAGGCTTGACGGTTCCGACGACGAGGGGAAGCCAACGGCTGGTTCACCTCGTGGCCTTCAGCGTCATCAGCAGCATTCGAGCTCATTGTGAATCCACCGCGTGAAGTCATGCGTGTGTCCTTCCCGTCGTTCCCATCGACACTGTTATCTCGTCGCTGTTTCACGTTGCCGTCATCGCGCCATCATAGTGATGGATGGGTCGCAGCGTTGACGATCATCCTTACCCGGATTTACGGTTCCTGAACCTGACCGTTGATCTCTTTAATAGTGCCGTGCTGGAAATCAATGGTCAGACCGCCGGCTGGGATATTTGTCATGTCTGAGGTCGGGAACCCATACTTCCCACCTTGGGCACCATTCTTATCCCAGGCGTCGAAAATTCCGCCTTTCATGATGACGTGGGCGCCGGTATCCGGGGACCAGTAAATGTAGCCTTTGTCGAATTCGGTGAACGCTCCACCATCAACGGGTACTTCGTCGGTCTTTGCGAAGCCGAGTTTGTCTGCTCCACCAACGTCTTTGAACTTCTTGGCAATCTCACCTTGCACATAATGCGCTGTTCCACCTTTTGCCCTCGCCACCAGGCCGTTTTGGAACTCTTGGACCGCACCTCCCGCCACTGACTTCTCATCAGCTGTGGGGTAACCCAGCTTTCCGGTTTCGTAGCCCGTTGTTCCCCAGGCGTCGAACATCTCCGGCTTCAAAGCGTGAGGTCCGGTCTCAGCGTTCCAATAGATGGATCCGTGCTCAAACGTCACGAACCGCCCTTTGCCATCGGGAGAGGTGATCTCTTCGCTCGTCGGGTAGCCCAGGAATGATTTGGGTCCGCCCATCTCGGCATAATGAGCGCCGATACGGCCCCACAGGTTATGCGCTCCTGTCGACGGACTCCAGAACGTGCGTCCATTCCGGAAATCCTGGATCTTTCCTCCGTTGGCGCCGTCGTACTCGTCGGAAGTGCACCCACCAAGCTTGTCCTGGTCTTTCAGTGCGGCACTGGCAATTTCACCCATGGGCACACAGTTCGCGCCGCGATCGTTCTGCGACAGACCAAGAGCATCCGCCATGTACGGCCAGGACTTACCCAGTTCGAATTGCCAATACGGCCAGGTGTGGGTTCCAGAATTGCGGAACGCCGTCGTGACATTGATACCCGCGCGCTTGGCGTGGCTCACGAACGTTTCCGACGTCATCCGAGCTAGTGCTTCTTGCCCGAACGTGAGCCCCTTCTTCGGAAGCCCTGGAAGGACCTGGCTCTCGTCGTCATAGGATCCGGCTGCACCAGATCCTGCGGAAACATATACACCGGTGTTCTTCAACTTGCTGACGTTGAGCTTCGGGTCGTGCTCTTTCCAACCTTCAGACCCATACTGCCCCCACATGTTCTCAGCATTGAAAGGAGACACTGTCTTCATGACAAGACCGATCCCCTCGCTCATCCCCGGAGAACTCGTGTCCAGATAACCCGAGTAGGAACCGACGAAGTTGAACATGTCCGGATGCCGTTCGGCAAGGTTCATGGCACCTGTCGCACCGGCCGACATACCGAAGACGGCAGTCTTGTCATTAGCCCGCCAGCCTTCCTTAAGAATCGGGGGAAGTTCCTGAGTGAGGAAGGACTCCCACTTGTAGAGCACGCCACTATCTTCATTCAGCCAGTCGGTATAGAACGAGGCGAGGCCACCCACCGGCAAGACGACGTTGACATTGCGGTCCGCGAATTGCTGAACAATATTCGTCCCCGCGGTCCACCCGTTCTCAATTTGGTTGGGGACGATACCGTCGAGCCCAAGAACCGTCGGGAATGTTTTATCCGGCTGGGAGTACCAATCCCGGGCGAGAAGAATCTCAACCTTAATGGGATTTCCAGGCATCGCCTTGGAGTTGATATACAGCGCCACCCGTCGGTCAGTTAACCAATCGACGTGGTCAATGGATACCCCATCGGGAAGGTTATCGAGCTGTTGTTGCTCTGTGCGCATCGGAAGCGGCTCAGAAGGAATACTGAGAGGGAACGCGTTCTTGGCAGCTTCTCTCTGAACTGAATCAGGAACGTCGGCATGCTCTGCTGGAGCGGCCCCATCGCCGTTCTCAGAACCTCGTGGAGCAGCGCTTACAGAGGCACTGGGGCTCTGGCTCTCTGCGGGGGCATCCTCGGCTCTCGCGCCCGTGTGAATAGCCGCTGCACCAAGCATGACAACAAAACCTGTTGCAGCGATCGTGGTGGGCCACGTCCGACGATGGGAGAGCTTCGAAGAGGCGCGCATACCTGTAGTTCCTTAGTTCTGTGCCGGTAAACATTTTCTTCCGACATCATTATTACCGTGTTATACGCATGTTACCTATGCGACGCGCGGATAACGGTGTTGTTTATGTGGTTTTTTACCGACACTTCGCTTGATAACGGAGGAATACACATAAGACGCAGGCACCCTAACCGGTACCTGCGTCTTATGAAGGAATGTTTACGTTATTTTCCCAGGCCCCCTCTGTGGTGGCTCAGTGGTGACCTACTGTTCCTGGTGGCTGTTCTCAACAGCGCGCTGGACGTCGCCACCGGTGGCAGCTGCGTCATTCTGAGCGGCAGGAGAAACATCGTCGCCACGAACCCCCGGAACGGTGGCAGACCGTGAACCGGGATCGCCTGTCAGCGGCTTATCACCCTCAGGAACGCCCTGACCAGCGGCACTCTGGGTTGCCTGGAGGATACGGGGGCGAACCTTGATCAGTTCTTCACGCCAGTTGGTCCAGTTGTGAACACCAGCCAAGGGGTAATCAATGGTCGGGTTAATACCCTGCGCACGAAGAGCACCTTCAAACTGGGTGGTGGTCACACGCGACACAGCTTCCATACCCATCACGGATACGGAGTAGACAGGGTTAGCGAAGAAGTCATCCTGCGGGTTCCACCAGCCGGTCGCCGCGGAAATGTACACGTCGGTGTTGCGGTATGCGGCTGCGTTCTTCGTCGGATCGTTCTGACGGATGCGGTCACCGGTCCACATCTGGTCGATGCGGTACCCGCCATTTCCGAGCATCGAGCCAGCAATGCCCATGCGCATGATCGGGTTCGAGGTAGCTAAGTAGCCCGAGAATGATGAAACCTGACGGAACTGGTTCGGGTGATGAGCAGCCAAGTTCATAGCGCCAGTACCACCCATCGACATTCCGGCAACCGCGTTGTTGGTCGGTGAAACGCCGAAGTTAGCCTGGAGATACGCGGGAAGCTCAGAGCTTAAGAACGTGTCCCACTTGTAGGTTTGGGTGCCATCAGCTGATGTAGAGGGCTTCTCCCAGTCCGTGTAGAAGGAAGCTTTACCACCCAGGGGAAAGACCTTCGTGATGTTGTCGTCAACGAAAATGTTTTGAGCGTGTGCCCAGTCAATCCAGCCACTGCTGTTCGTTGGCCCGGCGAATCCGCCCAAAATGTAGAGGCCTGCATTGCCGTTACCATTGGCTGCCTGAATTTGGACCGGAATGTCCTTGTTCATGGCGTTCGAGTGGACTGTGCACTTCTGCACCCAGTAGGCGGCAGCATCCCATGTACAGCCCGGCCGTAGGGTGTCTCGGCTCCCCTCCGCATGAGCTTTATTTGAGCTCAGGGCGGTGGTCATGCCCAGCATGAGCGCAATGGCACTCACCAGCACGGCCACCATAAGCCAGGGCCTACGTATAGCTCCCACACGTCGCGAGAAGCTCATCATAAAATTTTCCTCTTTCCTCAAGAGCCTGGGAAGTTCCCTATCTCACTCATTCACGGTACGAACGCGGTCGGCCCTTCAGTAGCCGTCCATTCACCCCGAGGCAGATCCTCACAATCGGCCAGCGCACCGGAAATGAACGATCACCGATCACACTCGGTGGAACGATGACACACAATAGTAATCGAATAATACTCTGTCCTCGTTACTTCGCGATTTTCACCAGGTACGACGGTTCTCACGCCACAACTGACAAGCCGCACCCGAGAAGTGTCACCCTAGAAGGACGGCGCCACATACACCGCGACGAAAATCGCAATCGCCCAGAGGAGTCCCAGTAGCTGAAGTACGTGGTCACGCAGAGCTAATTCATCTGGCGCGCCCCCATCACCACGGTCCACGTCGGCTGCATACCGCAAAATAGCGACCGTAAACGGCACCATCGAAATCTCGTACCACAGGGCAGACGCGGAACTATCTTTCTGGCCCATCTCAAAGCCCCATAGGGCATAGGTCAGCACGACCGCCGTCGCAGACAAAGTCCATACAAAGCGCAAATAAGTCGGGGTATATCCCTCAAGGGACTTACGAATTTTCGCCCCCGATTTAGCTGCCAGCAGAATTTCCGAATACCGCTTGCCAGCCGCCATGAACAGGGAACCAAACGCCGCGACCAAGAGGAACCACTGTGAGAGGTCGATCCCCGCAGCGACGCCACCACCCATTGCACGCAAAAGGAATCCCGAGGACACCAACGCAATATCAATCACGGGCTGGTGTTTCCATCCGAAGCAGTATCCCAACTGCAGGATGATGTAGACACCGATCACCGTCGCCAAAGCCCAGGCAGACGTCGATAAGAAAGAGACAGCTAATGCAGCAAGAATGAGGACAACGGCCATTCCATAAGCCACTCCCACCGGGAGCACACCCGCGGCAATAGGGCGGTACCGCTTCGTCGGGTGAGCGCGGTCGGCTTCAACATCGCGAGCGTCGTTAATCAAATAAATCGACGACGCCGCGCAGCAGAAGGCAACGAACGCAATGAAGACGTCCACGGCGACGCGACCAGTGAACATATCCGAACCGGCCGCTGCAGGAGCGGCCACCACCAAGACATTCTTCACCCACTGCTTGGGGCGGATGGCCTTGAACATCGCCTCTGGCAGGTTCTTGGGCGCCCGCACTTTCGCGGAGGCTTTATCGTCCGCGTTTTTCGGAGCCTCGGGGTAGAGACCTCGTGTATGAGGCTCGGACCCAATTAGCGCACCATTGGATTCATTACTGGGATACGGATCGTGTTCATTGCCCGCCATCGTGTCTTTATAACTCCTCTGTGGTGACATTCGCAGTCGCCATCAATCGCACTACCCTATCCACGCTATCGACCGCACTAGTTTACTGGTGCGTCACAGCCCGATGAATAGCTTCCGCCGATATTCCTCCCAGGAGGGCCCCGGCTGCAACATCTGTTGGATAATGCACGCCGACTGTCATTCGCGACAGCATCATAAGCGGAATTACTGTCAATGGCACGCGTGAACCGGTGATCCGTGAGAGCTCAATCATCGCGGCCGTCGTCGACGTGGCATGTGACGAGGGAAAACTCAACTTCGACGGAGTCTTCACCCCGATCCGCACACGGGGGCCATGGGGCCTGGGACGATGAACAATACGCTTGAGAATCACAGATGCTGCGTGGCTCCCAAACGCTGCCCCGGTCAGTATTCCCCACTGGGTTCGACGCTTTTCATCCGCGATCATTCCGACGACGCCCAGCGCCAACCAGGCTGCGGCATGTTCACCCGCGTGGCTGAGCCCCCTGGCCAGAGGCATAACACCCGGTTTATCCGCAATGGCGCCCTGGATGAACTCAAGCACCCGGGTTTCGTCGAAGGGATCCCCTTTGTGTTTAGCGTTCAAAGATCGTGCTCCATCCCTCGCGGCTGGTCAGCCTTGGGTGAGCCTTGCGATACAGCTGGCGCATCTCCGGGAAGCGATCGTAAATTTCTTTCTGCAAACGCATCGACTCACGGGCCAACTTCACGGCCTTGGCACGGTTACGCTTACGGAACACAACTCCGCGGCCGTCGGCCGTCGTCACCGTAGCTCCGTCGACACGCGACAAGGAGAACCAGCGAGCCTCGATCGGCGGAAGGTTAACGTCGGGAACCTCGGGGTCACCATCGCTGGGCGAGAACTGCTTTTTCACAGCTTTCGACAGCGTAGACACCTTAGCTAGGGGGTTGAGCGGGATCTTTGTGAGATTCTTCGGCCCACCCTTAGCCGGCGGAACCGCCGACGCTGAGGGCAACACGACGGCATCCGGGTACTCTTTGCGCAACTCGTTGATGCGCGGGAGCGCGGTGTCGAGGATGTCAAAGAGCTGGTCAGGGCCACGCAAGAAGTCCTTAATGGCTTCGTTCTGGATAGCGACCGTCGAGTACTCGAGACACATGAGATGCTTCGTCGTCGCCTTGGCCATCGACTGCAGCATGCCCAAAATGGATCCGTCCTGCTCGATAGCAGCGACGATCAAACGGTTGCGCAGGTGGAAATAGGCCTGCCAGTCAATAGCATCATCCTTATCGGACCAGGCCATATGCCAAATCGCGATACCCGGCCACGATGCCGTCGGGAAGCCCGCATGCCCGGCGCGGAGGCCGTATTCGCCGTCATCCCATTTAATGAACAAGGGCAACGGCTGGCCGATGGTTTCTGCGACAACACGGGGGATCATGCACATCCACCAGCCGTTATAGTCGACGTCGATACGACGGTGAAGGTCACGCGAGGTAATCACATCGCCATTGGCGTTCCGCCCGTGATCTTTACGGTCACGCAGCGGGTACTGATAAAAGTCGTGGTCGTAATGGACGTGAGGTGCCGAGGTCCACATGAACGAATGCCGATCAATAACCTCGCCCATGCTGTGCAAGTGGCTGCGCTCTTGCAGGTTTAGCATCTGGCCGCCGACCAACATGGGCTGGCGTGCGTACCGGGCAACCTGGAGCGCGCGAAGAATGGAGTCAGGTTCGATGGCGATGTCATCGTCCATATAGAGAATGAACGGAGCTTTGGTGGCTCGCTTTTTGCGCTCCTCGTCAGAGCCCACACCACCCAGTGCCTCATACATAATGCGGGAGTAACCGCCCGATCCACCCAGGTTGCCCTGGCGGAACTCGTGGAACCGGTCACCAAAGTGCTTGACAGCGTCATCGAAGCCCGGTTCATCGGCAGGATGCTTCGTCCCCTGGTCGGGCATCAAAACAGCGTCGATAACGGCATCGACTTCTGGGTCAGAAGCGATGGCCTCTAAAGCGGCAACGGCGTCGGCGGGACGGTTGAAGGTCGGAATACCCACCGTCACGGATTTATCCTGCGGGCCGATCGTCGACCCGTCGGGCAGCGTTTGAGGACCAGGCTGTTCTGGCGCGTACCACCCGGCGGCCAACAACGTGACATCTGTTTCGCAAGTCAGGTCAAACCAGATCCAGCCGCCGTCTTCGAAGCGGTCCAGAGGGATCTCAAATTCCAGCGTCGATACAGTGGACTCCGCGGATGACGGCTCGCCCTCGATGGTGTCCTGCGTGCTCTCATCGGCCGTTGTGGCGTGAATGTCATCGGCCAGTACGTCGGTCATTTTGCCTTCGACAGCAATGCGGGATCCGTCGATTTTTGACCGGTAGACGTCGGCACGCGCGTCGCCCTGCAGCTCGAGCTTCAAGACGACGGATTTCAGCTGAGTCCAGCGTCGCCAATATGAAGCCGGGAAGCCGTTGAAATAGGTTTCGAAGCTGACCTCGGCGCCCGCCGGGAATGTTGCCTCGGTGCGACTGTGGAGCACAGCGCGCGACTTGTTCGCCTTCGATTCGATCATGTACAACGACCGAACATCGTGCGGCTCCCCCCTGCGAGGCAGAATAACGCGCTGAAGGCGCTCCACAGCTCGACTTTTAGCCTGACTCCCGGCCTGGCTCATACTCGCTAACCCTTTCATTTCACTTCCGTCAACATACCGAGCCTACCGCAGCTCACCAGCGCGACGAGGTTCCCCAATAGCAAGATGCCAGCAAAATGGTCCAGCACTACAGCACTTGAGCACTGAACTTACGACGCTGGCCTCCGGCACATCCTCGACGCAAACACCATGCCTAGAGTACTGGCTGGGTCCGCGCAGAGCTATTTAGCGTCGGATGTGGTGGAGAACGGGGCGGAGAGGCCCGTGCTGTGCGGGGCGGTTAATCGAAGTATTTGTCGTAGTAGTCCCCAAGTTTGTCGACGTACTTCTTTGCTTGACCGGGGTCCGAGTACAGACCGTGGCCCGATCGGGGGAAGACGAAATAGTCGTAGGGGACGTGGTTATTATCAAGAGCGCTCAATAAGCGATTATGCACCTTAAAGGGAACAATTTTGTCTTTCTTTCCGTATGCCATCAACATGGGAACGGAATTAGCGGAAACGTAATGATAGGGAGAAACGCGTTCCGCAAGGTCGTGATAAGAACCATCCGCCATGTCATGATCGCTGAGCTGCACGCCCGTCAGTTCAGTTAAGAACTTCTTTTTATCTTTCCCGTAGCCCTTAATATCGCCATTTGAGTCAGCCCAGTCTTCCGGCTGGAAACTTGCTGGCCCGACTTCCTGAAACACAAGTTTGAGAGGAACGGGACTGTCCTTCCCGTCACGGAAGGCGTACATCATCGCGAGGGTACCGCCAGCAGATTCCCCAGTAATGGCCATTTGATTCACTGGATATCCGTGTTGCTTGGCTTGTGCAACTACAGCCTTCACACTGTTCTTGATCTCCGTGTACATTTTGTCCAGGTTTGAGGGATGATCATCGGTGTTGGTCGTGTAGTTCACAGAAGCCGACACGTACCCTCGGGTTGCTGCGTCCTTTGCCGAGGCAGCATCTTTTTTATCACCGCTGACAAACCCGCCCCCATGGATCCACACCACTAGAGAAAACTGGGAGCCGTTTTTATCCTTGGGAAGGTATAAGTCGAAGTTGTTCTGGACCCCATCGCCATATTTAAGGTCCTTCACCACTGAATATAAATCTGGATTATTTTTAAACGTTCTACTCAACACATCAATACGCGTACAAAAGTAATAGGCGGTCACGGCAGCTACGACAACAACAATAAACACATAGAGAATACCCCAGGCGACTTTCTTCACTATCGGCCTCCTAGCATATTATCCAAATAAAGCCTGAACCCCAGATAAATCAGAAGGCCGAGTACTAGTCCTATAATCACACACAAAATAATTCGGGTAATCCGGTATGACAACACTTGTTTAACCCGACCCATACCGTCCTTCTTCCTTTACATTTGGCCCATGCAGGCTCGATTGTCGCCCGGGTGGCGCGATGTGGCACTGACCTCGCACCAGCTTCGTACTGGTCTCGTCCCGACTTCGCACCCTTGATAGATCGCTTTCCTAAAAGGATAGAGGAAATAAAACCTTACTGCTTCTTACATCGGTACGGCTCAGGTCAATACACTCCACTTCGAGTGACGAAGACCTCACTTGATTCACGCGTTAGGTGCAACCACCATAGGTTGTATGACAAGTACCGCGCGCTCGTCCTCGCGTAAAAATCTTGTGGCCACCCAGCGGCCAGATTCGCTCCCCACCAGGGCTGATGCCCCGTCGACGTCACCGTCGTCCTCACCGGAAGCATCCCCCTCAGCGTCGAAACGGAGGTTTCATAGAACCGACTTTTCCCAGCTCCAGCGGTTGGGCAAAAGCCTCATGCTGCCCATCGCGCTCCTACCGGCAGCGGGAATACTTCTCCGATTAGGCCAAGATGACCTCCTCGGAAGGATCCAAACTCCCGTCATCGGCCCCTTCTTCGAGGCGATGAGCGCGGCCGGCCAAGCGCTTTTCTCCCAGCTCCCGCTGCTTTTTGCGGTCGGCGTAGCCATTGGGTTCGCTAAGAAGGCCGACGGGTCAACAGCCCTCGCCGCTGTCGCCGGCTACCTCGTGATGGGTGCTGTGTTCAAACAAATGTCGCCGCTCGTCCTCCACGGAGTCAAAGATTCCTCAGGCGAACAAGCCCTCATCGATTACAGCGTTTTCGGCGGTATCGTCGTCGGTCTACTCACCGCGTGGCTCTACGACAAGTATCACGACATTAAACTGCCGTCCTACCTCGGGTTTTTCGGTGGACGTCGATTCGTACCCATTGTCGTCTCAGTAACGACGCTGATCACCGGATTCGTTCTGTCGTACATTTACCCCATCTTTAACGAAGGGTTGACGGCGATTGGCCGATTCATCGGTGGAACGGGCGCATTAGGAGCGTTTGTTTACGGATTTGCTAACCGAATGCTCATTCCGCTGGGACTTCACCACATTCTGAACACCTACGTGTGGTTTATTTACGGTGATTACAACGGACCCGACGGAACTGTGTCCGGCGAGCTCTCCCGCTTCGCCGCAGGTGACCACTCAGCGGGGCTACTGACCTCCGGTTTTTATCCCATTTTGATGTTTGGCCTCCCCGCAGCAGCGCTGGCCATGATTCACACAGCGAAGAAGGGCCAAAAAGCGACGGCGATCGGTATCCTCTCCGCCGCTGGACTGACGGCGTTCTTCACCGGTGTGACCGAACCCCTCGAATTCGCGTTTATGTTCCTGGCGTTCTCCCTCTACGTTGTCCATGCGGTACTCACGGGACTATCCCTCGCCATTGCGGAGCTGCTGAATATCCACCTGGGGTTCTCGTTCTCTGCCGGACTACTCGATTTGATCCTCTACGGCACGGCGCCCGCTGCACACAACATTCCTCTTCTTATCGTTCAAGGACTCGCATTCGCGGTTCTGTACTACCTCATATTCCGATTCGCCATCGTGCATTGGAATCTCCACACGCCAGGCCGAGCGGACACGACGGTCGGTGCAGCTGACAACACCAATGAGTCGGGCTCAGCCACCGGCTCTACGACGGCAAACAACGACTCGACGAAGACCTCCCCTGCCAAAACCGGTGTCACCGCAGGTGGCGCGGCGACACACGGTTCACCTAGCCCATCGTCGCCTTCGTCGCAGGCCGAAGACCTGATTAATGCCTTCGGCGGGCGAGACAACCTCGCCAACGTGGATGCATGCATTACCCGGCTCCGCATGGAAGTCAACAACCCCGCCGCCGTCGATAAGAACAAGCTTCAAGCATTGGGCGCGTCCGGGGTCATGGAAATCGGGACCAGCGTTCAAGCAGTCTTCGGGACAGAATCCGATGTCCTTAAAGATGAAATCAACGCAGCTCTCGCGGGGGCTGCCACCGGCACGCGCACGGAAGGATCCACGGACTCGCCCGCAGCACAACCCCAAAACCATGGGCCACTGGAGGTCCGCGCGCCGATCCCCGGAACAGTGATCCCGCTCTCGCAGGTAGAAGATAAAACGTTCGCTTCGGAAACGGTGGGCCGCGGCCTCGCTATCCGCCCAGAACAGGGAGTCCTCGAAGCCGTCGCCCCCGTCAGTGGCCGCATCATGCAGCTCTTCCCACACGCCTTCGCCATCATGACCGACGACCGCATCGGCGTTCTCGTACACCTAGGTATCGACACCGTCGAATTAAACGGCCAAGGATTTACCGTCCATGCCGCGAAAGGCGACCACGTTGTTCAAGGCCAGCCGATCGTGACATACGACGTACCCGCCGTCGCCGCAGCCGGCCGTCCCACCACCGTTCCTGTGGTGGTGATGGATAGCCGACGGATGGAGATCACCATGGCATCCGAGCCGGCGGAGAACGCATCGGTCACGACGATGCGGCCACTGTTCTCCGTCGAAAAACCTACTCCTCGGGGCTAAACCACCCGGTCACGGCCGGCGTCGTGTTGTGATAAATGTGCTTCGGCTCGGTGTATTCCTCCAGGCCAGTGGGGCCGAGCTCGCGGCCCATACCGGACTGGCCGAAGCCACCCCACTCTGCCTGCGGCAAGTAGGGGTGGAAATCATTAATCCAGATCGTTCCGTGCCGCAACCCACGAGCAACGCGCTCTGCGCGGCCCGCGTCGGATGTCCACACGGCCCCGGCCAGCCCGTAGTTCGTGTCGTTCGCGATGCGGATGGCTTCCTCTTCCGTCGAGAATGTCTCCACGGTCACCGTCGGGCCAAAAGCCTCATCGTGAACACAGTCCATCTCTTGGGTGCACTGATCGATCACCGTCGGCAAGTAGAACCAGCCATCATCCAATGACGCGCTGCCGTCGGCTGTGGGGCCGGTACCAAAAGCACCGCCACACCGGACGCGGGCACCTTGTTCGCGCGCATGGGCCACATAATTCGAAACCTTCTCGCGGTGCGCCTCCGAGATCAGCGCACCCGTCTCCGCTTTCTCATCAAATGGGCCACCCAAGCGAACCTTTTCCGCACGGGCAACAAGGTCGGTGACGAATCGCTCCGCAACAGACTCCTCGACGACGAGCCGAGCGCCCGCCGAGCACACCTGGCCGGAGTGGACGAATGCAGCATTCATCGCGTTATCCAACGCGGCATCGTAGTCGGCATCCGCGAAAATGACGTTCGGGTTCTTGCCGCCCAGCTCAAGGGCGATCTTCTTCACTGTGAGAGACGCTTCAGAGGCCAAATGGCGTCCGGTCTCCAGGCCACCCGTGAACGACACCATGTCGACGCGCGGGTCACTCGATAAAGGTGCGCCCGCCGATTTACCAGCACCGGTGATCAGGTTCCCTGCACCCTTCGGCAGCCCGGCCTTGTCCATCACATCCAGCAGCAACATAGAAGTATGAGGCGTCAGCTCGGCCGGCTTCAGGACGAACGTGTTTGCCGCCGCCACACAGGGCGCAACCTTCCACGCAACCTGAAGGAGCGGGTAATTCCACGGGGTAATCAGCCCGCACACGCCTACGGGCTCACGCACAATACGCGAGCTTATCGACGGATCACCAGCGTCAACGACGCGTCCGGCGTCGTTACCGGCGAGCTTGCCGAAATAACGGAAGCATCCGATGATATCATCCATATCGGCATTGGATTCCATGAGACGCTTACCCGTGTCCAAGGACTCCGCAAGCGCGAATTCATCCTTGCGTTCCTCAATACCGTCCGCGACGGCGAGGAGAAGCTGACCGCGGTCAAAACCCGACCAGCCTGACCACACGCCCGAGTCAAAAGCCTCACGAGCAGCGGCGATAGCGCGGTCTGTGTCCTTCGTCGACGCCTCAGCGACCACGCCCACTGCCTGATTGTTAGCAGGACAGGTGA
The DNA here is from genome assembly GCF_053760365.1 of Corynebacterium sp. c7Ub_26. Classification (NCBI taxonomy): domain Bacteria; kingdom Bacillati; phylum Actinomycetota; class Actinomycetes; order Mycobacteriales; family Corynebacteriaceae; genus Corynebacterium; species Corynebacterium sp. c7Ub_26. The sequence goes on from NZ_JBSNBL010000003.1 coordinate 227,017, forward strand.
TCGTGCGCGTCTCACCGTCGATTGCAGAACCCCATTCACCATTGATGAACAGTGATTCCGGCTCGGCTGCCGGCGTAGGGGCAGTTTTCATTTGCGTCGTTGATTGCGACATAACGTGTCTGCACTCACTTTCTCGTGATCGTTATTTTTCGCTCTGTGGAGAGGCTGAGCTCTGTGATGATGCTGAGGACGAGTCGCTGGCTGCCGTCGATTCCTCCGTGGAGGCCGACGTATCCGCCTCCTCTTGTTTCTCGCTTCTCACAGAACTGCCTGTTGTAGCGGCACTGTCCGCAGCATAGTCGGAATAATCGTCCACCCATTCGACGACCGGATCGGCGTTATCCGACAAGTCGGACCCACCCGGAAGATCGGATTGAAGGTGAAGGAATTCCATATGCCTCTCATACAAATCTAAAACGTTTTCAATGAGCTGAGATTCCGTATAACCATAAACGTCATAGCCCAGTGAACCGGTAAGCGTGAAGATTTCCAACCGGTAATACAGTTCTTCACTGTCACTATCCAGATGAATGCGGCCGGCAAACGACGGCATCGGGTACTGCGTCGGATAAATCTGATAGCGGAAGTCTTTGTCGCTCCCAAACTTCACGCGGAAGTCAAGCTGAGCCAGTCCCAGGCCCTCCACGATTGATCGCGTGTACTCGACATCCGCGCCGCGTTCCTTGCATGCCTTCGCCACCTTGTCCAAGGCAGGGGCGGCAACGTTATCAATGTACGTCTCCACCTGGGTATATGACGGGAATGACATGGCGCGGTTGAGGCGCTTCCTCCAGTTCATTCCCGCTTCCGCAGGCGCAGCACGGCTAGACATTGCGCCGTGCAAAGCACGCGCACTCGATTTGGATTGCAATAGTTCCAAACGCAATGACTTAAACAAGCTGTACATCACGAGATACATGACGATCGCAAATGGCAATCCCATGATGATCGTTGCGTTTTGCAAAGCGGGAATACCGTCGACGAACAGCATGGATATGGTGAGCACACCAACGGCGGCGGCCCAGAAAATACGGGACCATGCACGTCCATCTTGCTGGGAATCCGTAATTTTCGACGTGAAGTTACTCATGACCAGTGCGGCGGAGTCCGCAGAGGTGATGTAGAGCAACAGACCGATCAGCGACGCTGCCCCCATGACCACCATGCCGGCCGGATACTGACCGAGCAGGAGATAGAACGCGCGCTCTGGTTTATCGACTGCCATGTGGCCAAAGTCGCTATCGCCGTGAATAACTTTGTCCAGAGCGGAATTCCCGAAAAAGGACACCCATAGCAGGACGAATAAAAATGGTACGGACATCGTACCGACAACGAACTGCCGCAAACTGCGCCCGCGCGAAATGCGCGCCAGGAACAGGCCGATGAAGGGGGCCCAGGCCACCCACCATGCCCAGAAGAACAGCGTCCATGAGTTCAGCCATTCTTGAGCACCGGAGAAGGCGTAGGTATCCATCGTCATGCCCGGGAACTTCGAGACATACTCGCCCACATTCATGACCAAGGCGTCGAAGAGGAAGGCTGTTCGGCCTGTGACCAGGATGTAGAGCATCAGTCCGATCGCGAGGAGCACGTTGATCTCTGAGAGTCGTTTGATTCCTTTATCAACACCGGACACTGCAGAAATCGTGGCGACCGCAACGGCTAGCACGATTAACCCTATTTGCCAGCCTAAGTTTTCGGGAAAGTTAAAAAGGACCTTCAGCCCATAATTGAGCTGAACAACGCCGATACCCAATGACGTGGCAACACCGAAAACCGTGCCTAACATGGCCGCGATATCAACGGCATCGCCGGCGGGCCCGTGGATCCGCTTACCGATCAGCGGGTAGAGCGCGGATCGAATGGATAGGGGCATGTTCAGGCGGTATGCGAAGTACCCAAACGCCATTCCCATCAAGGCGTAGAGAGCCCACCCAGTGATCCCGTAGTGGAACAGGGTGAAGACAACGGCCTGACGTGCAGCTTCAATACTTTCACCGTCACCTGATGGTGGGTGGTAATACTGGGAAACCGGTTCCGCCACCGAGAAGAACAGCAGGTCAATGCCGATGCCTGCGGCAAATAGCATCGATGCCCAAGAGAAAAGGCCGAACTGCGGTTTCGCATGGTCCGGCCCGAGTTTGATGAGGCCCGCACGGGTGATGGCAACACCGAGCATGAACAGCACAGCCAACGTAGCGGTGAGGATATAGAACCATCCAGCATTCTTCGATACTGTTCCGACGATGTCCGTCAGCACGGATAGTGCATTATCGGGCGCCAGTATCGCCCACAGCGCAATGCAGATGATGAGAACGCCGGAAATGATAAACACCGGCCAGTTCACATCTGGCGGGTCTACGGTCCTGGTTGGTTGAGACCCGCCGGCTACCTGATTTTTCGTCGGGTCTTTTTTCCCTGTGCCATTGTCGGCGCCATTGTCGTCTGCGTCCTCATGGTCAGGGATTGTCGACGTCTTTCTGGCTGAAATAGAACTCTCCAATCGGCCCATGCGTCTCTTCCTTCAGTTTTTCTGGGACCGTATGAGTATAAACAATTTAGATAGAAAATGTAGTCGGTCACATTTCAAAAGAGTTTTCACAATATGTATAGCTACTGTTCAAACGCTTTTTCAGGGTATTAAATACACATTTTCAACTTGGTTTTTTCGTCTATTTTTGATATTCTGATTACTCATTATCAATGGGATTCACGGCCAAAATGTGCGCGAAAATAAGCTGCACTATTTCTACCGCGCTATTTTTGCCGCCGTGATTCCCGATGCCCATGTCCATCACGCGCCACATCGGCGCCCTACGTATGCATTCTAGGCAAGGAGGATCTCTACGTGAGTTCGTTTGCTTCTCGGCTGGAGTCCGCAGCCGCATCGGCTGGCTCAAAGATTGGCAAGCTTTTCCCCAAGTCCGGTTCAACGGTGGAACACCGCGACGTCGTCATCGTGGGCGCTGGTTCCGCCGGTTCAGTGTTGGCTAACCGGCTGTCATCAGACTTTTCGACGTCGGTCATGGTGCTGGAGGCAGGGAGGAATGACTCTCTCTGGGATCTCTACATCCACATGCCGTCCGCATTTTCTTTCCCCATCGGCAATAAGCATTACGACTGGGAATACGAGTCCGTCCCCGAGCCGGAGATGCACGACCGTCGGATTTACCACGCCCGCGGCAAGGTCGTCGGTGGTTCGTCGTCGATTAATGGGCAAATTTTCCAGCGCGGCAACCCGATGGATTACGAGAAGTGGGGCAAGCGCGATGGGCTAGAAAAGTGGGATTGGAAGTACTGCCTCCCCTACTTCAAGCGCATGGAAACGGCGTTGGGCTCCCCTGATGATGATCCTCGCCGTGGGCACAATGGCCCGCTGCGTATGAAGCGCGGTCCGGCAACATCGCCCCTGTTCAAGGCGTTCTTCGAGTCCATCGAGCAGGCGGGCTATAACTACACGCCGGATGTGAACGGGTACCGCCAGGAAGGTTTCGGCCCATTCGACGCGAATATTGATCGCGGGCGTCGCCTGTCCGCGGCCCGCGCGTACCTTCACCCCGTCCTCGATCGCGAGAACTTGGAACTGCGCACCCGCGCGAATGCTCGTCGCATTCTCTTCGAGGGCACGAAGGCCGTGGGCGTCGAGTACTACTGGCACGGCCGCACTCACCAGGTCCGCGCCGACAAAGTGATCCTGTGTGGCGGAGCCATCAATTCGCCGCAGCTGCTGCAGGTGTCCGGCGTCGGCAATAAGGATCTGCTGAACAAGGTCGGCGTCAACGTCGTTAAGGATTTGCCGGGTGTCGGCGAGAACTTGCAGGACCACCTTGAGGTTTATGTCCAGTACAACTGCACCAAACCCGTGTCTGCTCAGCGCTACTTGGATAAGTGGCGGTGGCCGATGCTGGGCTTGCAGTGGTTGACGACGCATAAGGGCCCCGTGGCTACGTCGCATTTCGAAGCTGGTGGATTCGCGCGCTCGAACGAGAACGAGGACTACCCGAACCTCATGTTCCACTTCCTGCCCCTGGCTATGCGTTATGACGGCACGAAGCCGGAGGGTGACGACGGATTCCAGTTTCACGTTGGCCCGATGTACTCGGATGCGCGCGGGTATGTGCGTATCACTGCGCCGACGGTGGATACCAAGCCGGATATTTTGTTCAACTACTTGTCGACGGAGCAGGACCGCCGCGAGTGGGTTGAAGCTATCAAGGTGTCACGCAAACTGCTGGACACCCCGGCGATGAAGGAATACACCGACGGGGAGATTTCCCCCGGCTCTGCAGTGCAGACCGATGAGGAGATCCTCGAGTGGGTTCGGAATGACGCCGAGACCGCGCTGCACCCGTCCTGCACCTGTGCGATGGGGCCGGAGAGCGACCCGATGTCTGTGGTCGATCCCTCCACGATGCAGGTTCACGGCACGGATGGTCTCTATGTTGTCGACGCTTCCGTCATGCCGTCAATTCCGAATGGCAATATCTACGCGCCGACGATGATGATCGCTGAGAAGGCGTCGGACATTATTGCCGGGAAGACCCCTCTGGCCGCCGATGAGACGCCGTTCTACCACGTCAAGCGTGGTGATCCGCTCAATCCGCCGGAGCAGGAAAAGTAGACAGCTAAGCTACGTGGGTAGCTGCATAGACTGCCGGGCCTAGATTTATCGGGCGGCGCACTGGGAATGTAACCAGTCGCCGCCCGATAACTTTTATCCTCGAACTCTCCCTACGCTTCGATAGGCTGCCCGTCCTCGAAGAACGGCAACAACTTGTTATCAACCATGGACAGGGCAGACCCGATCGCCATGTGCATGTCCAGGTAGCGGTACGTGCCCAAGCGGCCACCGAAGAGAACGTTGTGATCGTGCGCCTCTTTCGCCGCGAGATCACGATAAGCCAGCAGCTTGTCGCGGTCTTCGGGCGTGTTGATGGGATAGTACGGTTCGTCGGTGTTCTCGGCGAAGCGGCTGAATTCCTTCATGATGACCGTTTTATTGCGCGGGTACCGGTCCTTCCGCTCAGGGTGGAAGTGACGGAATTCATGGATGCGGGTGTATTTCACATCGGCATCGTTGTAATTCATGACCGGCGTGCCCTGGAAGTCTCCGGTATCAAGCACTTCCGTTTCGAAATCGAGAGTGCGCCATCCCAAGCGTCCCTCGGAGTAGTTGAAGTACCTATCCAGTGGCCCGGTATAGACGACAGGAGCCTTGGGCGATGCCGCGCGAAGGTCGTCGCGCACCTCGAACCAATCGGTGTTCAGGCGGACGGTGATGTTCTCATGGTCAGCCATGCGCTCCAACCACGCGGTATAGCCGTCGACAGGAAGGCCCTCGTAGGTGTCGTTGAAGTATCGGTTGTCGAACGTGTACCGAACGGGAAGTCGCGAAATGTTCCCCGCCGGCAGTTCCTTGGGGTCAGTTTGCCACTGCTTAGCGGTGTAATCGCGCACGAACGCTTCGTACAGCGGCCACCCGATCAGCGAAATCGCCTTCTCTTCCAGGTTCTTCGCCTTAGCCGGGTCCAACCCATCGGTCTGGTCCTTAATGAGCTGGCGTGCTTCGTCGGGACTGTAGTACCGCCCGAAGAACTGGTTGATCAGCCCGAGCCCCATCGGGAACTGGTACGCCGTGCCCTTGTGCATGGCGAACACTCGGTGTTGGTAGTTGGTGAAGTCAGTGAATTGGTTAACGTAGTTCCACACGCGCTCATTGGAAGTGTGGAAAAGGTGGGCACCATATTTGTGGATTTCAATGCCCGTCTCCGGCTCGGCTTCTGAGTAGGCATTTCCGCCGATGTGCTCGCGTTTTTCTACGATGAGCACTTTCTTACCGGCGCTTGCCATGCGTTCTGCGATGGTGAGCCCGAAGAGTCCGGATCCGACCACAAAGAGGTCATATTCACTGATGTTCGAGGTGACAGTCACGGTTAAAGCCTATCTTTCGTTCGCCGGGTTACACCAGCCGCCGAGCACCCGCAGCCGGGGTGATTGCCAAGAATGTGGGGTTCGGTAATTTCTTATCGACGGTGCGCTGGTGAATTTCCTGCGCAACCACGGTGATGCGGCCCGTGGGGACGAGTGCGATGATGCTCCCGCCGAATCCCCCGCCGGTCATGCGAGCGCCGACGGCACCTGCGTCGAGGGCTGCGTCGCGTGCGGAATTCAGTTCCGGTGTGGATACGTCGTAAAGGTCGCGGAGGGATTCATGGCTCTTGTTCATGAGCCGCCCGAATTCGTGCCAGTTCTTGCTGTTGAGGGCGTCTTGGGCGCGTCGGGTGCGGGCGGTTTCGTCGATGACATGTTGGACGCGCATGCGTGCGACATCGGACGTGACGGTGGATTCATCGGTGTCTGCCCAGGATGTTGCGGCAGCGATCGGATCGTCGATGTCGAGGAGGGTGGACGCACCGGCATGTGCGGTGACGGCGTCGATAACGCCTCGTCGCGAGGCATATTGCCCGTCGGACAGCGAGTGGGGCGCGTTGGTGTCGGCTACCAAGAACGCGAGCCCATCGGATTCGACGTCACACGCGACTTGATTGACGACGTTGGTGCGGAAGTCAATGGCTAAGGCATGGCCTGCTGTCGCCAGGAGCGAACTGCGCTGGTCTAGCCCACCTGTCGACGCGCCGACGACGTCATTTTCTGCGCGGATCGCGGCGTCGATGAGGAGTTGGTAGGCAGCCTGGTCGAGGGGCTGCCCTGGAGCGGCAAGCTCGCGGGCGGCTAATGCGACGGAGCACTCCAAAGCCGCCGAGCTTGAGAGCCCTGAGCCCAGCGGAACATCGGAAATGATGGCGAGGTCCAGCCCGTTATCATGCTGATCGGATGAAGGTATCGCACCATTCTGATGGCCAGCCCATATCGTTCCCGCGACGTATCCGGACCAATCAGCTGGATGACCTGGGCCGATATCGGCGAGCGCAACGGTGGTGCGTAGCGCCTCGGGATGGGTGACATCATTTGTCCCTGTTGCGGCGTCTCCGGATTCTTCTGCAGCGTCTGTGGATTCCGTGGCGGCACCCGGCGGAAGAGAAACAATCAAGATCGTGTCGTCGGTGCGACGGCGTGCCGCGACGGCGGTGACATGTGGCAATGCAAAGGGGATGGACACTCCACCTGCGTAATCGACGTGGTCACCAATGAGGTTCACGCGACCAGGAGCAGCCCACACGCCATCGGGCGTGTCCCCGAACGTCGCGTTGAACAACGTCGTGGCGTCGGCAATAAGTTGTTGATCGCTGCGAGCCTCCGCCAACCTGATTGCCCCGGGATCATGTGGCGTGTGTGAGGTTTTTGCCTGCGGTTGGCTTTTTGGGTCCGCGTGTGAATCTGTCATTATTTGTCGTCCCATATTTCTCTAAATCGTTGAGCAATGTGTTCGGGGGTGGTGTCGTTAATCCAGAATCCCATTCCGGATTCGGAGCCCGCCAAATATTTCAGCCTATGTGGCGACCGCATGAGGGAGAACAATTGAAGGTGGAGCCGAACATAATCACGATCCTCCGGCACGGTGGGCGCTTGATTCCAAGACGCGATATACGGTGTTTGCTCAACTCCATCGAAAAACTTATCGACGGCGGTGTAGAGCTTCTTCAACAGCGGAGCGAGATCTGCGCGCTCTTCCTGGGATAATGCGTCAAAATCCGGTACGGAACGCCGTGGCATGACCATAACTTCTAATGGCCATTTCGCAGCGGCGGGAACAAAGACGACGAAATGATCGGTGCAATCGATAATCCGGGTTCCCTCTTCGAGCTCAGCGGAGAGAAGATCATCGAACAGATCACTACCGTTTTCTTCACGGTATTTCTTGGACGAGTGAACGATATTTCGAATACGCGGCGGAATTTCTGGGTAGGAATAAATCTGCCCGTGAGGGTGCTGCAGCGTCACCCCGATTTCCTCACCGCGATTTTCGAACGGATAGACGTGCCGAACTTCTGGAATTGCAGATAAGGCTTTCGTCCGGTGTGCCCATGCTTCGATAACCGTTCGGATTCTGTTAACAGGTAAGTCCTTAAAAGAACCGGAGATGTCCGGCGTAAAGCAAATGACTTCGCATCGTGCTATAGCAGGACGGTGGGGAACCATTCCGTTATCTAAGAGCGCGTCATCGTCGGCACTGCGCTGTTCTACTCTCCCATCATTTCTCTCGGTGCTCAGCGTCCGAGACATGTGCATGCTGAATGAGGGGAACCGATTTTCAAAGACGACGACGTCATAATTCGGCGACGGAATCTCTGTGGGCAGGTGATCCGGAACAGTGGGCGCTAACGGATCTTCATTAGCGGGTGGCATGAATGTTCTGTTCATGCGGTGGCTCGCGTAGGCGACCCACTCCCCCGAGAGCGGATCACGCCGAATCTCCGAATCGGTTTTCGCGTGTGGCAATTCGCGTAAATCTGTCAGGGTGCGTTTCACAGACCCGTTGAGAACGTCCGGGTCATCGTCGAAATAAATCAGTTCTCTTCCGTCAGCCAGCGTCATCGACGTTACTGAATACGGATGATCCGAATTCATATTCAATCTTTCACCACTTACGGAATTCATTTGCTGTTCTGTGTCCATCACATGGTCTGAATCAGCTCGTACAGGTCACTATTTAACCGGCGATTCACCGTTACCCGACGCCGGGTTCGTCGTCGTGAACAATCTTTGATTCGTCGACAATGATGGGTTTGAGTTTTGCCCACGCCACAAAAACACCGGCGACGACCAGTAACCCAATTCCGACCCATAGATTGTCTGTTGCGGATTTTGATGCTCCGGTATCCGGGTTCGTGCCTGGATCGAGTGCGAAACTACAGATCACAAGAACAAGGCCGTATATCCCTAACAGAATCGCGATCACAGTCCGGATATCAAAAGCTCCAGCTTTGTGTTTCTCCGGTGCGCTCGCGGGAGTCGATGTGTGCTCAGTCATCGTATTCAGCGCCTTTCTTATTTCTCGTCCAGCTATAACTAGTTATTTGGCTTATCGTTCGGTACGACATCGTTGTCATCATTCGCACATCACATTCCTCAGCTATGCGAATGCGATGTTCAGAGCGATGACCAAAACCAAGCACACTATCCCCAATGGGACGGTCCGGTGATACCACGGTTGTTCTGCTTCTGTGGTGTCCACCAACTGGGCTTTCGGAGTGACAGAACGGACAAAGCCCACTAGTTCTTCATCTGGTTTCGGCTTTGTCACCATCGTCACGAGAATCGAGACGATGATATCCGTCGCGAATGCAATCGACGCAGCAACGAATGCGACTCCCTGTCCAGGCAGGCTGACCACGGGAGTGGACCCCAATGACAAACCCCAGAAGACGGCGGCGGCAAGCGTACCGGTCACTAGACCTACCCAACCAGCGGTAGGTGTCATGCGTTTCCAGAACATGCCCAAAATGAAGGTGGCGAACAGCGGAGCGTTAAAGAAACCAAACAACGTTTGGAGATAATCCATGACATTACCGAAGTTCATTGCTACCAATGCAGTTCCCACGGCAATCACCGCAGCAAGAATCGTCGCAATTCGGCCGAACTTCAGGTAGTACTCGTCGTCACGATCTTTAACCACGTATGTCTGCCATATGTCGTAACTCATGACGGTATTAAATGCAGAAATATTTGCTGCCATACCGGCCATAAACGCAGCCAAAAGACCAGCAATCGCGACACCTAAAAGACCATTGGGCAATAAATCTCGCATCAAATAAAGGATGGCATCATTGGGTTCCGCTGTCTCGTCTTTAATCGGTGTGACAAGAACAGAGGCGACCATACCGGGGATAACAACGACGAAGGGGATCAGCATCTTCGGAAATGCACCGATAATCGGTGTTTTCCGCGCAGAGCTCAACGATTCCGAGGCCATAGCGCGCTGGACCTCAACGAAGTTTGTTGTCCAATAACCAAAGGACAGCACGAAACCAAGACCGAATGCGATACCAATTGCGGAAATTATTGAGTTATCAAACCCCGAAATGTCCTGTCCTGGCCACGTATGGAAATGTGATTCAGCGTTCAGGGAACCTTTCAATCCTCCCCAACCGCCGACACGGTGGAGACCAATCAATGTCAGAGGAAGAAGCGCTGCAACGATGACGAAGAATTGGAGAACCTCGTTATAAATTGCGGCAGAGAGACCACCCAAGGTGATATACGACAGGACGATGACCGCGGCGACCAACAAGGTGACCCACAGCGGCCATCCGAGAAGTGAATTGACGACTTTCGCCAAAAGCAGCAGGTTAACACCAGCGATGAGGAGCTGTGCCAGGGCAAACGATATGGCGTTGGCCAGGTGTGCCGTCGGCCCGAACCGTTTAAGCATGAATTCGGGGACCGAGCGAACCTTGGAGCCATAATAAAAAGGCATCATAACGATGCCTAAGAAAACCATGGCAGGAACAGCGCCAATCCAGAAATACTGCATTGTTTGCATTCCGTACTGGACGCCGTTGGCAGAGTGGCCAATGATTTCAACTGCACCAAGGTTGGCGGAAATAAAAGCCAAACCTGTCACCCAGGACGGCAGCCCTCGGCCAGAGAGGAAGAAATCAATGGAGCTCGATACCCTCGCCCGGGCTGCCCACCCGATTCCCAAAACAAAAACAAAGTAGAGCGCTACCAGCGAGTAATCCACCCAACTGGCATCAAGGCGGAGCACAGATTCCGCCACGACCATAGTCTCCATGCGCGTGTCCTATTCTTTCTGAATTATCGATATGTATTTTTCACGCCTGTTATCTGGTTAATGGCTCCGCGTACCCGATACGCCACTTCACGACGAGTGAATCGCCCGGTGCGATCTCCGCCACGTCCGTCCCGCTGTTAAAGCCATCGGGGGGCACTGTCATGGGTTCGACGGCCAACGCGCGTCCTCGTCGGGGATAGGGATAGCCCCACGATGGATCGGCGGTGAACACCTGGAACCACTTGATCTGCGGAGAGACCCACATGTCCACCCCGTGGCCGTCGCCATTTACTAGTCGCGCTGCACGGATATCAGGAGCGACGTCGTTCGGTGAGGTATCAGCACTCGCGTTCTCTGGGGGTGCGCTGTTCGCTACCGCCTCCCGATCCGATACCGCCTCGCGGCCGAAACAGTCGTCGAGGAGTTGATCGCGAAGCTCAATCCGACGGACCGAGGCCCCTGCGGTGACGTCGATAACGTCACCCGAGGGCAGTTTCCTGTCCGGATCCAGGGGAAGCTGACTGCGGATGAACATGTCAAGCGTGCACTCATCAATGGGGGCTCCGAGTGCGCTGAGATAGCTATGGAACCCATATGCCACCGGCACAGCACCAGCCCCGGGAGTGTCGGCAGGATATGTGATCTCGCAGGTACACGTCAGGCCTTGATCGGAAAGTTCATAGGTCGACGTCACCTGGAGCGTCCACGGCCACCCTTGCTGAGGCTCGATGGTGGTTGCCAACGTGACCGCGGCGGCGTCATCAGTATGTGAAACAACGTCCCACATAACGTCGCTCACGAAACCATGAATGGCGTTGTTCCGGTCTGGTTCCGTGATCGATAGCTGGTACGGCTGACCGTGAAAGTGAAAGCGTCCGTCCCGAATTCGGTTGGGCCAGGGAGCTAGCACGACGTTCGCGGACAAAGGTGGGTACTCACCGTCGCGATACCCCTCCATGAGGGGCAGCCCACGATATGTGAAAGAACGTAACCCTCCCCCATACGTAGCGATTTCCGCAGCGTAGGGTCCGTGTGAGAGATGCACCACGGGATGGTTATTGACCTGCGACTCTTCGTCGCTCATGGCAGCTCCTTAGGGCTCATGTTGGATGCCCGATGTCTGACGTTAGCAAACCGTGAACCGGGCGGAAATACCCGATTCGGTTGTGAAGCGTCTTCTAGAACCAGGCGTCAATAACGCGCGCCACGCCATCCTCATCGTTACTGGTAGTTACCGCTTTTGCCACCCCGAGGAGCATCGGATGTGCGTTACCCATCGCTACCCCCATTCGCGCCCATTCCAGCATCTCTGTGTCATTCGGCATGTCACCAAAAGCAACAGTTTCGCCCGCATCGACACCAAGAAGATCGGCAACCTCGGCCAACCCACCAGCTTTATTCACACCCGGCGCCGCAATTTCCAGTAATCCGCCCGAAAATGAGTAGGTCACATGCCCCTTATCGACGGGAATCATCGGTGCGACGAGCTGGTAGAGCTCTTCGCTAGTGACCTCAGGCGAGCGGAGCAGCAGTTTGACGGCCGGCTCAGCCATGAGCTCCTCGGTACTCACCAGCGAAAATCCCTGGCTCTCCCACACGTGGTCAAAGTTAGGCTCAATGAGGAACTGATCCTTTTCGGAATACAGATCAGTTCCGACGCGCTCCACCCCGAATCCAACATGAATCCCCCGCGGATCCGCCGCGACGCCGTCCATCACCCGTCGCACCATATCAGCGACGTGCTCCGGGGGAATCTCATGGGCAGTGAGAACCTCTTCCCGCGCGGAATCGAAAATCACGGATCCGTTCGTACACACGCAGAGGGGGCGAAGAGGCAGCTGCCTGATGACGGGGAGCGTCCACCGTGCGGGGCGTCCTGTGGCCAAGACAAGCGACGTCCCAGCTCGAACCATACGGCGAATTGCCGACGTCAACCGCGGGGTGACGCGTTCGGCGCTCGTGACAAAAGTCCCATCGATGTCAGAGGCGACGAGCAGGGGCGCAGGGGCACGGCCGGCGAGGTCAACAGCGTCGGGAAGCCCCGCACAGGGGTCGCCCATCCGTTGCGGTCCGCTGGCGTCGATATCCACGATGGGGTTTATTTCTCTGCGGTGAGGCTCGATGAATCTGCTTCGTCTGCAGTATCCGCGTCCTGGTCCTCAAAGCGTTTCACAACATATTTGAGAACCTCGGCGACTCCGTCGTCCTCCACTGAGGAAGTCACCCAGGACGCATCGCGAATAAGATCCCGATCGGCGTTCCCCATGGTGATACCCGCGCCAACATAGGAGAGTAATTCGGTGTCGTTGGGCATATCACCGAAGGCAATAACGTGGGATGGATCGATTCCTTTGTTGTGGAAATACCATTCGGCACCGGTCGATTTATTCACGCCGATGGGGCCTAGTTCTATAGATCCATACGGGTTGGAATATGTGAGCGTACTTCTTTCCCGAACACTATCATCGAGTGCATCAGCGATATCTTCACTCGGCATATCCGCTTTAACAACAATTTTAACGGCGGTGTTATCGACTGTGCGCACGATTATCTCAGCATCGGGAATGTCTTCCTCAATTTGATGTGTGAGAATATCCGCTCCGCCTTCGAAAAAGCCTTCCACGTGGAGTACGCGTTTATTCTTCGTGTCATAAACCACGGCACCATTAGCGCAGATAACAACAGGAGAGATCGGGAGTTGTTCGGCAACGGGGTCAACTTCTTCAATGGCCCGACCGGTAGCCAGGAGAACCTCGACACCATGGGCGTTGAGCTGGTCAAATGCGTCGCGTGTAGCGTCGCTGATCTTATTCTCGTGAAGAATCGTTCCGTCTATATCGGAACAGACAGCAGCCACATCTGAAGGTAATTTCGATTTAATGCGTGCTGGAATTTTGTCACGAATCTGTTTCGTTTGCCCGATAAGCGACGTTAATGTCTTATCTAATGACATCCATTCAACATCACGCGTCGCGTCCGTCATTGACGAGGTGGCAGCCTGCACTGATTGAAGCAATTCTCGTGAGGAACGGTAGAAAGAATCTCGCGCTTCGATAATCTTCGAGGCTCCCTCGTGATTATTCTTTGAGGTCTCCTCATAAAGGGAATCGAAACTCGTCTGCAGAGACTCGACGATCTTTTCAGCACCATCGTCGCGCTTATCTTTTTCCTTCTTCTTCGAGGCTTTCTCAGCCTTCGCCTTCTCAGCTTTCTCCGCTTTCTCCGCCTTTTCTGCCTCTTTCTCGGCGGTCTTCGCTTCCTTTATTTCCTCTTTGCGTTTATTTTTTTCGAGCTTATCCGCACGTTTACGCAGCTTCGTTTCCTCATCGGCTTGCCACGGCATTTTCTCATTCAATGCCGCTGCGGATTCAGTCACGGAGTCGCGAGCGCTCGCCGAGGCAGATTTCACGGCGTCCGAACTCTTCGTCCACGCGTCGGAGCTCATGCTCACACTCTTGTTAACAATGTCGCGGGTCGTCGTCGTCACGACATGCGTCAAGTTATTCAAATCGTCCCGCAGCTTGCGGATGCGGTGCCGCTCCTCCGCGACAGCATTGTCCTCACGCTGGGCAACTTCGAACGGTGGTGCAGCTCCGCCGTACCGGGCCGGAATCCAGTATTCGTCCCCCTTAATTGGCCCGTTGTCCAGCAGGTACATCTCCCACAGCCTGTCCAGGTCATTGACCATGACATCGCGGAGACGATCGGTCTCTGTCGCCGCGTCACCATCAGGATGGATAGGTGAGAGAACGTTGATATAAATCGGGGTCCGCGTGCGACCCAACCGCTTCGGGTGCCCCTTGGTCCACACACGTTGAGAACCAACGATGGTGACGGGGATCAAAGGCACCCCGGCTTCCTGGGCCATCCGCACAGCACCTTTGCGGAAGTCTTTGATCTCAAAGCTGCGGGAAATGGTCGATTCTGGGAACACCCCGACCAAGCGGCCCGATCGGAGATAATCCACAGCCTGGCGGTATGACTCGCTCCCGTCGATCCGGTCCACGGGGATGTGTTTCATCCCACGCATGATCGGCCCCGCAATGGGGTGATCGAATACTTCGGATTTGGCCATGTAGTGCACATATCGGCGGCAGCTTCGGAAGGGAATTCCCACGTAGGCAAAGTCAAGGTAACCGGTGTGGTTCATCACCACAACGGCACCTCCTTTGGCCGGTACATTCTCGGTTCCTGTCACTCGAAAACGGAGGCCTTCCAGAGTGAATAGGGTCCGAGCGAGGCCAATAATGCCGAAGTAAAACGGATCTGCCATAGGGCTCATCTTAATGGTGAGCTTATGGACACAGGAATTCACCAGCTTTTTGATGTTCACCACACGACGAATGCGTCATCTGTGGGCACTGCGGAGAAGCTTACTTAGCGCCGAAACCCATCGAACAGCCCCGATTCCTACCCCCGTAATGGGTTAATTTTAAGATTAATTTACCGCTCAATTCCGGACATTAACGGGCATAACTAACGAAAATAATGCGTCAAACAGACATAAATAAACCTTTATCAGCCATAGCTCCAGCACCCGACGAGACCGCCGGTAGTTCACACAGCCAAACTACTACCTACGCGACCGTAGGTAGAAGCTCACGCAGGTCCGCACCAGATGATAGCGTCGACACCGTAAATAATGTGACCTTCACATCTCATGGAGTGAGTACGAGAACTACGTAACACAACGACGGTGAAAACCCCCTCCTGATCCAGACCCCTGGCACCAACAAGGAGGACGAATCACCTCTACACAGTGCTACTGTCAGCTCTTTCACACGTGCTCAGCTTGAAGGAGGAACCTAGCAACTATGGCGATCTCAGCCACTAGCACTTCACTGAACAAAGAACAGCGCGAACAAGCGTGGGAAGATTTCGGTAAAGAGCACTACGACATGGTCATCATCGGCGGAGGATCCGTCGGGGCCGGTACTGCACTAGACGCTGCAACTCGTGGTTTGAAAGTTGCCGTCCTGGAAACCCGTGACTTCGCTGGAGGTACCTCCTCACGCTCGTCCAAGATGTTCCACGGCGGACTCCGTTACCTCGCCATGCTGGACTTCCGGCTTGTTGCCGAGGGGCTTCGCGAGCGCGAGCTCAGCATGTCCGGCCTGGCCCCGCACCTGGTCAAGCCACTGAAATTCATCTTCCCGCTGGAGCACCGCATCTGGCAGCGTCCGTTCATGGCGTCGGGCTTCATGTTGTACGACCTCATGGGCGGCGCAAAGTCCGTGCCAATGCAGAAGCACTACACCCGCAAGGGCATGCTCAAGCTCTCCCCCGGGTTGAAGGAAGACGCACTCGTCGGCGGTGTTCGTTACTTCGACACCCTCGTTGACGACGCCCGCCACACCATGACCGTCCTGCGTACCGCGGCAGAGTTCGGCGCCACGATCCGCCCCTCCACCCAGGTCGTCGATTTTGAGAAGGACGGGGACCGAATCACCGGCGCGAAGATCGTCGACACTGATTCCGGCCGCACAACCACCATTCACGGATCGGTATTCGTCAACGCCACCGGCATTTGGAATGACGAGATCGAAAAGCTCGCCGGCGTCGAGGGCAAATTCCACGTCCACACCTCCAAGGGCGTTCACATCGTCGTTCCGAAGTCGGTTTTGCCTGGCGACGTTGCCCTCACGTTCGTGACCGAAAAGTCCGTTCTCTTCGTTATCCCGTGGGGTGAGTACTGGATCATCGGCACCACCGACACCGACTGGACCATGAACCTGGCCAACCCCGCACCGACGCGGGCCGATATCGACTACATCTTGGAGCACATTAACGCCAAGGTGAAGCGCCAGATCACGTACGACGACATCGTCGGCGTGTACGCGGGACTCCGCCCGCTGGTTGCCGGTTCCTCAGACTCGACGACGAACCTGTCGCGTAACCACGCCGTCGCCCGCGTTGCTCCTGGTCTTGTGTCTGTGGCTGGCGGTAAGTACACGACCTACCGCGTGATTGGTGCAGATACGGTCGACGCTGCCAAGGAAGACATTCCCTTCGATGTTCCGGATTCGGTCACGACGGATGTTCCGCTTCTCGGTGCCGACGGCTACCACGCACTGGCCAACCAGATCCCGCAGCTCGCCAAGCGGCTGGGGATCTCCGAAAAGACCGTGGAGCATCTGCTCAACCGCTATGGTTCGCTCATCTACGAAGTCCTGGCACCTGCCGACAAGGACAAGTCCCTGCTTGAGCCGATCCCGGGCGCACCGGCCTACTTGATGGCTGAAGCACTGTATGCAGCTACCCACGAGGGTGCGGCTCACCTGGAGGACATCCTTCACCGCCGTATGCGCCTTGCGATGGAATATGACCACCGTGGCGTCGAATGTGCGGAAGCCGTCTCCAAGCTGGTTGCGGACACGATGGGCTGGGATGAAAAGGCCCGCAAGGAAGAGATCAAGGTCTTCACGGATCGTGTCGAGGCTCAGAAGAAGGCTGAAAAAGAGCTAACCGACGAGTCCGCTAACAAGATCGAGGCGAATGTCGAAGATACTCGCCCAGACGTCGATACTTCTCAGGACAGGTGAGATGGAAACGCTAACAGGCCACCAAGCCATGGGGTGGGAATTCTTCGGCACGATGATGCTGATGCTGTTTGGTAACGGTGTGTGTGCCGCGGTCAATCTCCGGACGTCCACGGCTCGCAACACCAACTGGCTGACCATTGCTTTTGGCTGGGGTCTTGCAGTGTTTATCGGCGCAAGTATCGCTGACAAAACCGGTGGCCACCTGAACCCGGCCGTCACCTTGTCCCTTGCTATCGACGACAAACTCGAGTGGTCACTCGTTCCCTGGTATTTCGGCGGACAGATGCTCGGCGCGATGGCTGGTGCGTTCCTAGCGTGGGCGGCATTCAAGCAATTGTTTGATGCCAACAACCTGGATGAGAACGGCAATGACGTCAAGGGAAACGCCACGACGCAAGGAATTTTCTTCACCGTCCCCGCTCATCCCAACAACTTTTGGAATGCATTAACCGAGTTCATCGCCACGTACTCATTGTTGGTCTTCATTCTCCTCGGGCCGTCCGGTGGAGACTTGGGACCCCTCAAGTACTTCGGCGTTGCGTTCATTATCGTCGCTATCGGTTTGTCCCTCGGTACACCCACCGGGTACGCGATTAACCCCGTGCGTGACCTTGGGCCGCGCGTGATGTACGCCTTCGTACTGCCCATTAAGGACAAAGGCGCAGCACAGTGGGCATACGCTTGGGTTCCGATCGTCGGACCGATGCTCGGTGCTGTCGCCGCCGGCCCCACCGCCGTAGCCCTCGGATAAATCATGAATACAGTGCGCTCCGCCCGACCCCTCAGTGTCGCCCGGGGCGCGCTTGTATATACGCGAAGGAACAGCACTCCCCTCAACAGCCCCACGACCTCGACTCACACAAGCACGACAACGCAGTAACTATCCAACACACTTTTGGACCACACACTATTGGAGATCCCATGCCAGAGAAATATGTAGCAGCCATCGACCAGGGAACCACCTCCACCCGGTGCATTCTCTTCCGCCACGACGGGTCTATTGCCACCGTCGCCCAGTTCGAGCACAAGCAAATCTTCCCCAAGAAGGGCTGGGTTGAGCACGACGCCAACGAAATTTGGGACAACACCCGACGCGCAGTCGGTGAAGCCATGGCGGAACTGGACATTTCCGTCAACGACGTCGTTTCTGTCGGCATCACTAACCAGCGTGAGACGACGGTGGTCTGGGACAAGAACACCGGCGAGCCCATCTACAACGCGATCGTGTGGCAGGACACCCGCACTAACGACATCGCACAGCGCCTTGCTGGCGACGAAGGCCCGGACCGTTGGCGCAAGACGACGGGTGTTCGCCTGAACTCGTACCCCGCCGGCCCCAAGATCATGTGGATTTTGGAAAACGTGGAAGGTGCCCGCGAGAAGGCAGAAAAGGGCGACCTCCTCTTCGGCACAATCGACACCTGGCTCTTGTGGAACCTCACCGGTGGTGTCGACGGCGACAACGGCAACCCTGCCTTGCACATCACCGACGTGACCAACGCTTCCCGCACATCCCTCATGGACCTCAAGACGCTGCAGTGGGATGAGGATTTGTGCAAGGCGATGGACATTCCGCAGTCCATGCTTCCGGAGATTCGCCCGTCGATCGGTGATTTCCGTACGGTGCGTGCTCGCGGTTCGCTGGCGGGCGTCCCGATCCGTGGTGTGCTCGGTGACCAGCAGGCCGCTATGTTCGGCCAGTGCTGCTTCGGCAACGGCGACGCGAAGAACACCTACGGAACCGGTTTGTTCATGTTGCTCAACACCGGCGCAAAGCCGAAGTGGAGCGACAACGGTCTGATTACCACTGTGTGCTACCAGATCGAGAACCAAAAGCCGGTCTACGCACTCGAAGGATCGGTCGCCATGGGTGGCTCCTTGGTGCAGTGGCTTCGCGACAACCTCCAGCTGATTCCTAACGCACCCTCGGTTGAAAACATGGCCAAGTCCGTGGAGGACAACGGTGGCGTCTACTTCGTCCCCGCCTTCTCTGGTCTGTTCGCCCCGAGGTGGCGTCCCGACGCTCGCGGTGTGATCGTCGGACTGACACGTTTTGCCAACCGCAACCACCTGGCACGTGCGGTCCTCGAGGCAACCGCGTACCAGACACGCGAGGTGCTTGACGCCATGGTCACAGACTCAGGCGTCGACATTAACGCGCTGAAAGTCGACGGCGGCATGGTGATGAATGAATTTCTCATGCAATTCCAGTCCGACATCATCAACACTGAGGTTGTCCGCCCGAAGAACATCGAGACCACGGCTCTGGGTGCAGCGTACGCGGCTGGCCTGTCCGCTGGGTTCTGGGATTCACTCAATGAGCTCAAGGAACAGAGCACTGTGGACAAGGTGTGGAAGCCGAAGATGGGCGAAGACGAGCGGAAGCAGCTCTACAGCGATTGGAACCGCGCCGTCGAGCGCACCTACAACTGGGAGGAGAGCACCAACGAGCCAAGCTAGGTAGGTTCGGACCCGCAAGCTCGGGCTCGTTAATCGTGGAGCCCGGGGATTATTTGTAATTCTTCCCCGACTCCCCCGGTTATTTAATTCACAATTTCGTCCAAGCTATTTTTTCGTTCACATCGGGGCATAGAAGTACGCCCGACATCGTTTATTCACTATTACATATATCCCTACGTGACAACATCCACCAGGCATTACTTTTGTCGCGTCCACATTCTTTAGCGTGAAACTCCATTTTGGGATAGAGCACAACCCATCGAGTTAATCGTTGTTCAGGTGTGTTATTTCTTACTCTCTCACCACAGCCTATCGCTCACGTATGCGTGACCAGATTTTTACTTTCACGGGAGATTAAGCACCCAGTCACCCCCGATCATTCACCGCAGGATCACCCTCTCGGTCACGTTTTAATCTCACCATCAGATAGTTCTTCTACCTGGAAAAACGCGAAATAGTACTGCACTTCCAGGCTACACTAGGGCAAGCCGAAGCATCTCACCTCCCACTCAACCCGTCGATAGAGATAGCTCATATCTCAGTTCATTACATACCAGCCCCACACGGGGGTGGAACTGAACATTTTTTCTTCGTCAAACTTCTGAAGTGCATTAGTATTTTCTTTAGCGATATCTACCGATTGAATCAATATTCAGGTTGGGAACATCAGCCAGAGGTATAAAAACAGCGAGGCCCCGTCGAGAAGAAATCTCGATATAGCAACCTTCAAGCCTCTACGTTTCTTCCACTCTAAGACGTTCCCCACCATGAAACATTGAAAGATCGGATAGATGAAGTGGTTAATTTTCGCACTAGCTGTCTACTAGAACTGTGAAAGTTAACCACACAGACCATTGTTCATCTCTCCCCACACGAGGTTAAAAATGTCGTCCCTCAAGAAGGCCAGCGGCGCCGCCGTTCTCTCGCTTGCAGTGATCTTCGGTTCGGGCACCATTGCCGCCGCCGAAGCAAACCCCGACGGAGTCGTACGCGCCTATAACACCTACCCCGGCCGCATTACCGGCATGGTCGCCCCCGACACTCAGGTTGCTGATGGAACATTCACATCAACCGATGGCAAAGGTACCCAGATCTACTGGAAGAAAAATACCGTTCCCAATGCCAAGGGGAGCATTGCTCTTATCCACGGTCTGGCAGAAAACCAACAGCGCTATGACTACATTGCCTACCGTCTGAACCTAGCCGGCTACAACGTATACCGCCTTGACCACCGCGGACACGGCCGCTCAGCAGAGCCCTACAATAATGTTCACAAGGGGCTTATCGATAACTTCAACTACGTTATCGACGACATGAAGCAGCTCGTCGACATGATCCACCACGAACAATCCGGCAAGGTTTACATGATGGGTCACTCCATGGGCGCCATGGCCGCTCAGATGTATTCCGTGGTTTATCCCGACACCATCGACGCTACTGTGACCAACGGTGGTGGAGTTCCGATCAACAACTACGGCGAGAACACGCTGATGCCGGAGTATAAGCACGCCGACGGGCAGTCCTACCCGTTCTTCGTCGGGCCGTACCTGCCTAACGACGGAACACGTCCGTTTGAACCACTCGACGCCATGCTCGGGTACAACGTCCAGGGTGTTCTTGACCAGTTTGGCTTGAAGTTGCCGCCGGACGCGGGCAAGCCAATCGAATCCCCCGAGCCACTCAAGACCATCGACGTTCCGAATGCCTTCAAACTCGGCGTGGTCTCAGACCCTGACGTTCGTGACCAGCTCTCGAACGATCCGCTCAACAGCAAGACGCTGAACGTGTCGACGCTGTACCAGGTCGCATCTGCTCTGCTCTACACCGGCGCTCATGCGAAGAACTACACCAAGCCGACGCTTATCATGCACGGTGACACCGACGGTTTGGTTCCCTACCCGCTTGACATCAACTGGTACAACGCAGTCGGATCCAGCGACAAGCACATGGTGCTGTGGAAGGGCTCCATGCACGAGACCATGAACGAACCATCCCGCGATGAAGTCATCGACCGCGCTGTCGAGTTCCTGGATACCCACTAAGAGCTCATCCTGATGGCCGGCCCACTTCCAGGGCCGACATCGTTCTCAACACCAACTGATAGCCAATCCTCCTGATAGCCGGTGAAGAGACGCTTACCTCGCGTTACTTCACCGGCTTCAGCACGTCTTGCCCCACATACGGCTGCAGCGCCGCCGGGACTTTCACCGACCCGTCCGCCTGCTGATTGTTCTCCAAAATGGCCACCAACCAGCGGGTCGTCGCCAAAGTACCATTCAATGTGGCAGCAATCTGGGTCTTATTGTTCTCATCGCGGTACCGGATCCCCAGCCGGCGAGCCTGGAACGTCGTGCAATTACTTGTCGACGTTAATTCGCGGTACGTGTTCTGCGTCGGCACCCATGCCTCGGTATCGAATTTCCGCGCTGCCGAGGAGCCCAAATCGCCACCCGCTACGTCGATAATCCGGTAAGGAACTTCGACGGCGGCAAGCATCTCTCGTTCCATAGCCAACAGCTTCTGATGCTCAGTGACCGCGTCCTCCGGTTTGCAGTAGCTGAACATTTCGACCTTGTCGAACTGGTGCACACGGAGAATTCCCCGCGTGTCTTTCCCGTACGATCCGGCCTCGCGCCGGAAGCACGAGGACCACCCTGCGTAGCGCTTCGGACCGGCGGAAAGATCAATAATCTCTTTGCTGTGGTAGCCCGCTAACGCAACCTCAGAGGTGCCCACCAAGTACTGGTTGTCCTCCTGCAAGTAATAAATCTCATCGGCGTGCTGCCCTAGGAAACCGGTGCCCGACATCGACTCCGGGTTAACAATGACGGGGGTGATCATGAGTTCAAACCCGTGCTGCACGGCCTTTTGTGCCGCGAGCTGCAGCATGCCGAGCTGCAGCAGCGCGCCCGCGCCCTTGAGGAAGTAAAAACGCGATCCCGACACTTTCGCACCGCGCTCCATGTCGATAATCCCCAGAGATTCCCCGAGATCGAGATGGTCTTTCGGCTCGAAGTCGAATTGTGGCGGGGTCCCCACTTTTTCGAGAACAACGAAGTCTTCTTCCCCGCCGGCCGGTGCGCCTTCGACAATGTTGGAGATCTGCATCTGCAAGTCGTGAACGGAAGCTTCGGCACGTCGCTGAGCTGCCTCCTTTTCCTTCACGACGGTGGACAGTTCAGTCCCGCGTGCGCGTAGCCGTTCCTTTTCCTCGGGGGATGCGTCGCGCATCTTCTTGCCCATGGATTTGGTATAGGCCTTATGTTCTGCGCGTGCGGCGTCGGCAGCGGAAATGGCCTCACGTCGGGCCTGGTCAGCCTGGAGAAGGCGGTCGACGAGGCCGGGGTCTTCGCCACGGGTGCGCTGGGATTCACGGACACGGTCGGGGTCATCACGAAGCTGCTTCAGATCAATCACAGCATTAGCTTAATGGTTTTAGGACTGTCCAGCTTCAACCGGTCAAAAAGCAAACAAGTAAGGTACAGGAATAGTACTGGAATAATGATAAGTAGTGGGCCTCATGCGGCGGTGCATATGGCACCACGTGCCACGAATAAACGTCGATCGCTATTAGCCAACGACCCCCGGAAACGAAGGTGACGCATGAAACCGACAGTCCGACGTTCCTCAGTCATTGTCGGCCTCGTCGCACTCCTCTGTGGCGGATCAGCTGCGGGCACTTTTACCTACGCCCAGGAAAAACATTCCGATTCTACGTCGAACACCCCCCATACGGTGCCAGGGGAAGATAAAGAATCGAAAAAAAATTCATTTACCAATGCGGATGCTGGTCAGTGCTTGGATTGGAAGACCTCGTCCGACGGCGCTGTGTCCGATTTCCAAACCGTCGACTGCGCCAAATCTCATCGCTTTGAAGTATCTCACCGAGAAAATTTGGCTACCTATCCGGCTAGTGATTTTGGATCGAACGCCGGTATGCCCAGCCGGAAACGCCAAGCGGAGTTGAGCGATGAATTGTGTAAACAACCCACCCTCAGCTACCTGGGCGGGAAGTTTGACCCTACGGGGCGGTTTACCATTGCTCCTATTTTGCCACCTCAAAAGTCGTGGGCGGATGGTGATCGGACACTACTCTGTGGCCTCCAAGTGACGGGAAATAATGGACACGCCAGCGAGATTACTGGCAAAGCGGCTGATCAGGATCAATCCCCGGTGTTCAAACCTGGCGAGTGCGTGGCTGTTACAGAAAATAGAGACGACCAGAAGAAGCAGACCGACAGTGGTACGCCCGTGGACGCGACTGCTCAGGTTGTGGATTGTAATGCTGACCACCAATACGAAGTGACAGACATCATTGATCTGGGTGAAAAATTCAAAGAATACCCATCCACTGAAGATCAAAATGAGTATCTCAATAAGCGGTGTACTGATTCCGCCACGGCATTCATCGGGGACGATGACAAGCTCTACAACTCCACCCTCGAGCCTTTCTGGACAACGCTAACGGAGGATTCTTGGAAGGGAGGCTCCCGGAACGTCAATTGTTCTCTGATTAAAACTGGGGACAATAACTCACTATCCACTTTGAAGGGCTCTGCAAAAGGTGAGTTCACCATTAATGGCAATCCACCCCCGCCACAACCCAGCCGCGCACCCAAACGAGGAAGCTAGGTTTCTCCATGATCTCCGTATCCGATGAACGGTTCGATGAGCTCATCGATAAAGGCATTGAGCTTATCCCTGAACCACTCCTGCGCAATATGAATAACGTTGCGTTGGTTGTCGAACCGTGGAACCGCGATAATCCCCGCACCTTGGGCCTATATGAGGGGGTTGCCCTCACCAGACGTACGTCGTCGTATAGCTTTGCTCTACCCGACAAAATCACCATTTATAAGGAAGCGATCTGCGCGTACTGCAATTCGGAAGAGGAATTGGTCCGCCAAGTTGCTGTCACCGTCGTCCATGAGATTGGGCATCATTTCGGTATCGACGACGAACGCCTTCACGAACTCGGGTGGGCATAAGGGCCGCGTGACCCGGCGCGATAGTCGCATGCTGGAGCGACGAGCGGTCACGCCATGTCCCGGCACGATAGCCGCATGCTGGCGCGATCATCGGCCAATTGTAAACATTTGTTAACGCGAGGGATTTAAAGCCGCTTTTTCCGTTAGACTCGTCTGAGCCGGTGCGTCGCCGAGCTTATGTTAGCGACGCCGCACGTCTTTTAATGACCCGACACCAGGGAGGTTTACGGTGCCAGTACCCCAGTCCGACGTTGGCCAACGCGCCTATAACGACGATCGAGCCCACGTTTTCCATTCGTGGTCTGCACAGGCGGAGTTGGACCCGATCGTGATGGAATCTGCCCACGGCTCCTACATTGTCGATGCAGATAAAAAAGAATATATCGACTTCTCCTCGCAACTGGTCTATACGAATATTGGCCACCAGCACCCGAAAGTAGTGCAGGCCATCAAGGAGCAGGCAGACCAACTGTGCACCATTGCCCCTGCGTACGCGAATGACAAGCGTTCCGAGGCCGCGCGTCTGATCACGTCACACCTGCCCGATCATCTCAACAAGGTGTTGTTCACGAACGGTGGTGCCGATGCTGTTGAGCATGCTATCCGTTTGGCACGCCTACACACGGGCCGTTACAAGGTGCTCTCCCGCTTCCGGGGCTACCACGGCGCAACTCAAATCGCCATGAATATTTCGGGCGATAACCGCCGGTGGAGAAATGACTATGGCACGTCGGGTGCGGTTCACTTCTTCGGGCCGTTCTTGTACCGCAGCCAGTTCCACGCCACCACTGAAGAAGAAGAGTGCCAGCGTGCCCTCGAGTACTTGGATAATCTCATTGCCTTTGAGGGCCCAGAGCTCTTCGCCGCGCTCATCATGGAGTCAATCCCTGGAACTGCGGGAATTATGCCTCCGCCGGCAGGATATTGGCAGGGAGTGCGCGAAATCTGCGATAAGTACGGCATTGTCATGATTTGCGACGAGGTTATGGCTGGTTTCGGCCGAACCGGCAACTGGTTCGCCTTCGAGGAGTTTGGCGCGAAGCCGGACCTGGTGACATTCGCCAAGGGCGTGAACTCGGGTTACGTTCCGCTGGGTGGCGTCGCAATCTCTGATGGGATCGCCGCTGATTTTGATCACACCCCCTACCCTGGCGGATTGACCTACTCTGGCCATGTTTTGGCAACGTCCGCTGCGGTGGCCACTGTTAATGCCATGGAAGACGAGGGCATGGTTGATAACGCTCGACGTTTGGGCGAAGACCTTTTCGGACCTGCGTTGCGCGATTTGGCAGCCAAGCACCACAGCATCGGTGACGTTCGAGGCCTCGGGTGCTTCTGGGCAGTTGAGCTGGTGAAGGATCAGGAAACTCGCGAGCCGCTGGGTGCCTACGGAACCACCGCTCCTGAGGTCAAGGAACTCGTTGCGGAGTGCCGTGAGAACGGCCTGGTGGTGTTCCAGAATATGAACCGTATTCATATTTGCCCTGCGCTGAATATCCCCGACGACGTTGCACGCCAGGGTCTTGACATCCTGGACACGGCGCTGACGACGTTGGATCAAAAGATCGCTATTCAGTAAGCGTGGGTTAAGTGTGCGTTTCAGGAGGAGTGCGGTGTGGCGCGTTCCGTCCAGCACGGGCACATGCGTCCCCCACTCGGCGCACAATGTTTAATCAGCACACCCCTTAAAAGTATTCACAACTTTTATTCACAACTTTGGAGAATTATTTATGACATCACCTTCTACAAACACTGCTTCCGCTAGCACGAACGGTTCTGGCGCCAAGGGCGAGGGCACCAAACCCGTAGCCGTCATTACAGGCGCAAGTTCCGGCATCGGGGCGGCGTCCGCACAGGCACTAGCCAACGCGGGATACACCGTATACATCGGTGCCCGGCGCGTCGAGAAGCTCCGTAAAGTTGCAGATGGCATCGACGCAGTGGCCTTGCCCTTGGATGTAACCGATCAGGAGAGCGTCGATAAGTTCTGTGAGCAGGTTCCGCGGTGCGATGTGTTGGTCAATAACGCTGGTGGGGCGCATGGGTCGGAGTCGATTGCTGACGCCAACGTCGAGGACTGGCAGTGGATGTATGACACCAATGTGTTGGGCACGCTGCGTGTGACTCGTGCTCTTCTGCCCAAGATTGAGGCCAGTGGCGATGGGCAGGTCATCAATATTAGTTCTATCGCAGGGCATGAGCCGTACCGTGGCGGAGCCGGATACAACGCTGCCAAGCATGCGGTGGCGGCAATGACGCGTGTGCTTCGTCTGGAGCTGTTGGGCAAGCCGGTCCGGGTGTGCGAGATCTGCCCCGGCCTGGTGAACACGGAATTCTCGACGGTTCGTTTTGGTGGAGATAAGGAAAAAGCCGACGCCGTCTACCGTGGCTTAGAGCCGATGGTTGCTGAGGATATTGCCGACGCTGTCGCCTGGATTGCGACGCGGCCGTCGCGGATGAATATCGACCACATCACGATCATGGCTCGCGACCAAGTCTCGGCGCAGGAAGTCTATCGTCGCGAAGAGTAGCCGCGAAGATTAACGCTGCGACGAGTAGCCGCGGACCGGGTGCGTCTTTCTAGTATGGAGATATGGAAAACTCGGCTTTCACTCCACAAACGGCTTCTTCCACGGATGGCCCGCTGCTTCTTCCCTTCAACGGGAATCGGCCGCGAGTTCACCGCACCGCGTGGATAGCGCCTAATGCCACACTGATCGGCGATGTTGAAATCGGTGCGCACTCCAGCGTGTATTACGGTTGCGTTCTACGTGGCGACGTCAACTCGATTCGGATTGGTGAACGCACAAATATTCAGGACAACAGCGTCCTCCACGTCGATAGTGATGCTCCGTGCACGCTCGGTGACGATGTCACCGTCGGGCATATGGCTCTGGTTCATGGCTCCACGGTGGGCAATGGAGTGCTCGTGGGGATGAAATCTACGCTCCTCTCCCACAGCATGATCCACGAGGGGAGCCTGATCGCCGCGGCTGCCGTCGTGTGGGAGGGGCAAGAAATCCCTGCGCAATCGCTTGCTGCGGGCGTGCCTGCGAAAGTTAAACGGCAGCTCTCCGATGAGCAATCTCACTCATTTATCCCCCATGCTGCACACTATGTGGAGAACGCAGAGGCACAACCGCGCCTTGCGGAATCGCTGAAACCTGAAGACGTGTATTTTGACTGATATGGCAAAGAATAACTGGAGACTAAAGAAAGCCAAGTACGTTGATACGGCACCTATTGTCGCGACGGGTTTGATCGGCGGGTGGATCACCGCGCGTGAGACGGGGATCCGGCCGCTGGGCGGCGTCGTCCTCGGTGCGGCTGGCCTCTACGCTGGACGGACCTGGCTTGCCAAGCGGGGCCCGGCAAAAGCTGGGGCACTTGGCGCCGCCTATCTGGCTGCCTTCGGGGCATCGCACCCGCTAGCTAAAAAGATCGGGGCATGGCCCTCCGTTCTCACAGTGGCGGGACTCACCGCTGCTGCGTCCTATGTCGTCTCGGACATGTAAGTAACGCCACTGCCATTTTTTATTCATGGCATTTTCTATGTAGTCCTTGCGCTCACTGCTTCCGGGGGGAGTGAGCAGGGCTTTTCTCTTTCCACCACACCCTAATTGTGTTGCAAATCATACGGCCAGGTCATTAAAAATTTTTCGGAATTGAAAGCAATCACTTGACGATGCCGTCGGGAAGACCTACGCTACCGAAACTTGAGAGTACTTTCCGCGTCCTCGATCGACCCGATAGAGCAGCAGTTTTACTCAGGCCGTAGCACACCTACACGGTGCAATCATCCACATCGTGCAACCACATACACAGTGCGGTAACACGGCTACTCGCAAGACACTAGTAACGGCAATACAGCTGGATAAGTCTGGAATAAATCTGGATAAGTAAGGACGACACGATGGAATACACCGAATTAGCTGATTACCCCCTGCCCACCGGAAACCTATCCACCTGGCATTTTATTGACGACGCTAGCCAGTGGAGCGAAGACGAACGCAGCCTCTCCATCAACCACGAGGATCACCTTCGCGAGGTCCTCCGCGCAGAGAAGGACAATGCAGAGCATGGTCTCCCCTCCGTGTCCGAGGACTGGATCGGTGGCGCATTCGTTATCCATCAACCACTCAATGCCGACGCTTTGCGTCAGGCACTCATGACGTGGTTTAGCCGTCATGAGGCATACCGCACGACGGCCGTCGCCGACGACCGCAACGAGGCGACTACGAGCTTTACGCGCTACACGCTGGGTTCTTCCGCAGTTGATGTGTCCCGCAATGACTTCGGCGTCTACGCGGACGACCAGCTGCTGCGCCACGAAATCCACAGGCACTTCGCTCAGCACGTCAATGGAATCGGGTGGCCACACGTCGCCGTCGCGACAATTGAGCCTGAAGCAGCCGAAGCGGCGCAGGTCGACGACGACCGCGAGCACGCGCCCCAGGAATTCACGGTCATTTTCGCCGCCGACCACGCGGTGATGGACGCCTACACGCAGCTTTTCACTCTCGCCGAGCTTAGGGAGCTATACTCGGCAGCCGTCGATAAGCGAGAACCAGCACTGCCACCTGCGGGTTCCTATGTAGACTTTTGTTCGGGTGAACGGGCTGTTACCGAATCGGCATCCGCTCGCGAGCGCGCGGTCAAGGACTGGAAAGAGTTCCTAACTGACGCTGATGAGCATCCCGCACAGCCGGTGTTCCCGCTGCCTATCCGATCCGCGGAGTCGGGGTCGGCCACGCCGGCAGACCAGCACCGGGCACAGCACAGCCTTTCCCAGTGGCTGTTGGATGAGAAGGACATTTCACGCCTGGGCAAGCAGGCCAAAGCCAATGGCGGGTCAACCAAGTCGGCACTGCTTACTGCCCTCAAGCTGGCGCTCACGGAGCTCTCGCCGGTGTCGTCGGCACGCTATATCATGCCGATGCACACTCGTCACGAGCCGAAGTACATGCTGTCTGCCGGGTGGTTTGTTGGTCTCATGCCCGTCGACGATCCGCTCAACGGTGCGCGTAGCTTTACCGAGGCTTTTTCGGATACGGTCCAGGCCACGAAGCGGCACCGGGATCTCTCCGTCTACCCCTATGCCGCTGTCAGCGACGCATTGCATATCAATGAGCCTCCTCGGTTCGTGATCTCCTACGTTGATACACGGTTCGTGCCGGGTGCTGACGCCTGGGGCGACCGGGACCGGGTTCTCCGTAGCTCCGTGACCAGCGACGACGACGTGTACATCTGGCTCAACCGCACTGGTGAGGGACTCAACGTTTCCATGCGCTACCCCAATAACGCGCAGGCGGAAGAATCCATCTCTGCATTCCTGTCACGATTTGCCGCCATCATTCATAGCGTCATATCGACGGGCGATTACGCGACTGCTGTGCCCGTCCGCGCTTAGGCTAATGACGGTCCCCGTTCGCGCTTAGGCGGTAACTGTTAGGCCGTATCGCTTAGGCGGTGCCTAATAATCTCAGAGCGAGATCGTTAACGCACTCGTTCAGGATGGCCTCTGCCTGGGACGTTCCGGGATACTTTGCCCTCAACGATAGACCTTTACCGTTCCTGGTGAACCACAGCTGCACTGTTGCTGTGGGGGCAAGCGATGAACAATACACGGCTCCGGGGATCGGTGCCGCCCGGCCGGATCCGGTGCGAAAATCGCTATATGACACCATGAATGGCTGCGGGGTCGGCATCACAGGGTTAAACGTCTCCATGACGATGTCCAGCGGAATAGAAACGGCATTGATACCATCACGCAACCATTGACGAACTCCATCACTGTTCCCAGGCTCGGCGATAACCGGGCCATTGCTGACCATCCACCCCACAGTTCCGTGATAAGGGCTCGACGACCGCCCACGGGTGTGGATCGGAACCACGCATGGCAGGGATTCCGCACCCACCACTGCGCGCACAGAACTGGCGAGAGCGGCCACGAGTTCGGCAAAAGTCCTCGTCGCGAGCGGTCCATTCATATTCGCAGCTGGGATAAGGAGCTCGGTGCGATGATGAGGAGCCACCGACGTCGTCGTTCCTAAGTCGGCGGGGAAGGCCGGCACAATTCCCCTGGTGTGATCAAAGAAGCGCTTCCATACCGTGAGCGCGTGCTGCAATTCATCGCTGTTTTTACTGTCATGCCAGTGAGCGGACGCTTCCCGTTCTTTTCGCACAACATCAATAAACGACGGAGCCGCAGCGGGATCAGGGGCCGAGGGGTGGCCGAGCTTCTCTGCCGATGAGGTCACAAGATCCCACACACGTCGGAGAATGATGTGGATGCTCGCCATATCCGCATGAAAATGGTCGCTTGCCACCACAAGCCGATTGCCACACACAGCAAAAAAGAGCCCAGGTGCGCGGCCCGGCTGGCACGCCTCATCGATCCTCGTCTCCACTTCTTGGCGGATAGTTGAAGAATCCGCGTGAGAATCGGTAAGGAATGCTGCGGTCGAGATCGATAGTTGATCATTCGACCACATTCTCTGGCTACCTTCGCTTTCCGACGGATCGGAGGGTACGAGCCGCAATGCGTCATAATCGCCAATAAGAGTGCGGATTGCTTCAGTGATGGTGTCGGACGCTTCCTGTGTGCCGGCAAGAAGACTACTGGGGAGGATAAACGATCCTGCAACCCATGATGGACGGCCGCTCGTTCGTGCGCTCTCCAAGTGGTTACGTTGGTTAAGCGTCAGTGGAAAGGTTTCCGAACCGGGAATTCCATCCCAGTCCAGAACATACTGAGCACACGGACCTGAAAGGGCAATATCATCGAGGTAGCACACATCCACGTTATCGACGGTACCAGGACGTTTCCCCTACCCCGCTGCGATAATTACCAATTAACGCTGTAACGATGACGAACTAACACAGGTGCGCCCCGCACAACACAATTCACAACGACTTCTCTCCACAACTTCCCTCAAGGAAAGCTTATGTCCCCCCACCCCAACCAGAGCCACACAAACCCTACCGACAACAATCCTGCGGGCTCTTCTGAGCCTACTCATACACCGACTCACCAGAATATTTTGTTCGTTTTGTCTGGTAGCCGAGGCGATATCCAACCCGCCATTAGTCTCGGCCTGGAGCTCCAGAACCGTGGTCACACTGTCACGTTTCTATGCACGCCGAGCCTGACCACTTTTGCACGCACTGCCGGAATCCAGTCAGTGTTCCCTGCAGGAATCAATATCGGCGAGATGACAGATCGCGCACGATCAACATTAGCGAGCAAAAACCCCATCGCGATCACGAGATTAGCTGCGCATTTTCTTAAGCATTCCGTTGATGATCTGCATCAGGACCTCATCACCTATTACTTTTCTGACAACAGCGCCCAGGGATCGTCGGATATGGATCATTCCGGGCTCACACAACCAACTCTGTTAATTGTGAATCCGATGTGCCAAAGGCAGGGAACCTCACTGGCTGAAAAATGGAACATTCCGCTCGTTGTTCTGCGATATGCGCCGATTTCTCATAACAGTTATTCGGGCTGGCCACATACATTAACCCGCAAAGCACCCAAGTGGATAAAGAAAAAGTCATGGCATATTCAGGAATGGTTTGACTTCTTGATGTACGGGCATTGGGAGAATGCATTCCGACGCCGTCTTGGGCTCTCTTCCCGTTTCCACCCATTCACGCACTATTTACGCGACCACTCGGTGCCTCAACTACAGCTTTGTGACCCGAAAGTCGTCCCGGACATCGCTGCAGAGTGGGCAGGCACCAACAAAATTTTCATCGGCTACCTTGATCTTCCTGCCTCCGCGCGGCATCGCCTCGATGAACCGGATACTCTCCCCGCAGACCTTGACCACTGGATTTCCAGTGGTAGCGCCCCACTTTTCGTGAGCTTCGGATCAATGCCGGTATCACATCCGGACCGTCTTGTGAACACCATCGTTTCCGTCGCCCGAAGCCGAAACCTACGCGTACTCTTCAGCGGATTCGACGGCTTCACGAATGAGACCAACGATGAACCACAAGCGACGTCCCCCGTTGGCAATCAAAGTCATGGCAAAGCTGACGATGTGTACTTCACCGGAGCAGTGAATCAGACTGCTATCCTGCCACGTTGCTGTGCGGCGGTTCATCACGGTGGAGCCGGCACGACTGCAGCAAGTCTGCGCTCCCGGAACCCCACCATGATTTACGCGTTCGGCTTCGAGCAACCTTTCTGGGCATCATGCATCGAAAACCTCGGTGTCGGGGTCGGGTCGTCACTATCACATTTGACCACTGAGCACTTCGCGGACGACCTCGACCGCGCACTGTCGTCAAAAGTTCGGGAGGCTGCACACGCATTCGCCGCCGACATGACGTCGCCTGACCAGGCATTATCGACGGCGGTCAGACTGGTCGAGAATGAGGCTGGCTAATTCGTAGCAGCGCCCCAAGGCGATCACTGGTGGCGCGAAACGGCGTCCTCAACTGCGTCGCGGAATGCGTGGAAGAACGTCTGCAAAGACTCAGCAGCAACGGGGTTGTCAGGAGCCTGACTTCCGACAAGCAGTCCATCCGGGTTACGGAAAACCCACAAACTGGCGTTCTTCGTTTTCCCGGTACCCGTGAGCAGGCGAATGTTCGAGCCTTCCGGTTCCGTGAACCAGCTGAGGTCCATGTAGGTAACCAATTGCGGGCTATCGAAAACGCTCGCGTCCACCGCTCCAGCCGCTAACAGCGGCATGATTGACGCATGAACAGGTTCGTAAAGGACCTCGCGCATTTTCTGCTGCGCCTGGGCAACGGTGGGCAGAATGTCGTCGAGCGTTTCACCCGTCATGTCAAAGGTCAGAGGGTTGAAGTTGCAGAACCAGCCCTGTGAGGTCGCGTATTTCTTTCCTCGCGTGCTGTTTACCACGATGGTTGAATACCGACTTGTTCTCGCCGCCTTATGTTCCGCTAGCGCCAATAAAGCGAAAACGACGGTACTAAAGCTAACTCCCTTGTCATGAGCTAAAGAACGTAAAACTTTCACGTCATGAGCATCAGCAAGAGTGAAATCTGCTTGCGTTTCTTTCACAGGCTGAGGCTCATTATTTTCGATTCCGGTGGGCAAGGGGAATCGTGGAGCACCACCTGTGACCCGGACGAACTCTTGCATGAGCTTAACTCCTGGCGAATCAGGGGTGACCGTGGCAGCTCGTTGATATTCTTCGCGGGTGTATTCCACAAAGCTTGGGTGTGTATCTTCCACCAACCCGGGGGCCGGAGTACCGGTATACCTCGCCATTAATTCGAGAATTCCGACGCACAAAGACAATCCGTCGCCGAAAGCATGGTCTACTGCATAAAAAACCTCGCAGGACTTACCCTTATCGACAGCACCGATAACAAAACCGGGAAAGTGATCGAATACCGCGTGCGTTGGCAGATAATCGTTCAAAATGTCATTCGCGGTCGTTTCGCCAGACCCATCAGGTGCCTCCGCAAGGACGCGAGGAACAAGATCAATAGCGGATGATGGAACCGTTTTCCGCTCTACGGACGCACCACCGAATTCAGGCTGCCCACCACTAGGTTTGTTTGCCGCAGCATCCGTGGCTTCACCATTCGCGCCCTGTGCGCCTGCGGTATCTGTATTGACGACGAAGGTACTCCGCAACCCCTCATGCGAGCGCACAAAATCGTTCACTGCCTGGGTCATTGCGTCCGTGTTCAGCGGTCCAGGAAGGGTAGCCACTGCGCAGGTATAGGCGCGATGGATGTTGCCCGCCTGCCGTTGAGTAAGGACTCCTCGGATGTGATCCTTCTGCAGAAACGATGGCGGCGTGGGATCCGTCGGCGTGCGCTTGGGGGCCTCCGCCATCTGGGCGGATGGTTCCCATACCGTTAGCGCCCCGTCGATAACCCACTCGCTACTTTCGATTGCTTTCATACTTTGTCAGCTCTCCTTTGGGTTTGGGTCTACCCGAATTGTTCTATATTTTCCGATCGAGCGCTACGGGGCGGGCTATAACGTTCGTGGGCAGTGATTAAAGGCCAGTCTCCACAACTTCGCTCGGATCGTTAATTTCACCCGGATCGTTGTGCCTGGTATCTCGCAAACGGTCATCCCGGACGAAGAATGCTGCAACAACCACCGCAAGCATTAAGGGAACAAAGGTCCCGAAAACAGGAATTAATGCATCATGATAGGCCTGGGCGATGATGCTATGAACAGGCTCGTGCAGCTGTTTCACTGACTCCGGAGTCAGCGATGCGAATGACACACTAGTACCGGTTTCGGCAAAGCGCGCACTGGCACGTGAGGCGAAAAAAGCCCCAACAACGGACATTCCCAAGGTACCTGCTAAATCCCTGAATAAACTATTCGACGCTGTTGCCGTGCCCATCACCTTCGTCGAAAAAGAGTTTTGAACTACTAAAACAGAAAGCTGAGTACCAAGACCGAAACCGACGCCCAGGACGCATAAAACAGCGATAAGGACATATACACCAGAACCGGTGTGGAGAGTACTTAACGCGAGAAATCCGGCTACACAGAACACGCCACTCGTGACCAATAAAGCTCTATACTTTTCGGTCTTGCTGACCATAAATCCAGAGATAAGAGAAAACGCGAACATCAATGCGGTCATCGGTAGGAGAACGAAACCAGCGGTAACGGCATCAATTCCTTCAACAATTTGTATATAGGCAGGCATATAAGTTGTAACGCCAAACGTCCCCAGAGCAAGCACCATGCCGATAAGCGTGGCGAGGAAAAAGTTTCGGTTAGTGAGAATGTACGGGGGAAGGACAGGGTCGCCCGCATGCTTTTCTACCCACATGCAGGCCACGACGCATGCCGCTGCGCCAACCATGCAGAGCAAAACTTTTGGTTGCCCCCAGCCACCATGACCGGCCCAGGCCGTACATAAAACGAGGAAGGTAGACACAGCACCAATAAGAACCATTCCAGCCACATCGATACGGGATGACTGCTTTTCTGGCTCCGGCTCCCGTAAAAACTTGAGACACAGTAATAGGGACACGATTCCGAAGGGAACGTTGACGCCAAAGGTCCAGCGCCAATTCCAATATTCGGTGATTAATCCACCCAAGACGGGACCGGCGACGGTAGAGATAACGAATACGCTACCGATGAAACCCATGTATTTTCCGCGCTCACGGCGAGGGACAGCGGCAGCTAAGAGAGCTTGGGAAAGAACAACTAAGCCCCCACCCCCCATGCCTTGAATAAAACGGGTGATAACTAGTGCCGGCATGGAGTTAACGAACGTTCCATATACGCATGAAATTATAAAAACGACCAAGGAAAAAAGAAATAGTTTCTTTAGCCCGTATCGGTCACCCAGTTTTCCGTACATGGGGAGAAAAATCGTCGATGCCAGCATGTATGAGGTGGAAATCCAGAGAATATGGTCGCCGCCGTGCAGACTTCCAACGATCGTTGGGAGCGCAACACTCAACATCGTCTGGTTCACCGAAAACATAAACATTGCTAGGGATAAACCGACGACGATGAGCACGACGCTGCTCGAACGCTGACTCTGCTGAACCATAAAACCTCATATTGCGGAGTAAATTTCGAGAAACGAAAAACAAAAGCACAGTAGGTACAAAGAGCACATATGCGTAAACCCCCAACGGTTGATACCGCTGGGGGGCTACATCATGCGGTGGCGGAGGGATTTGAACCCTCGGTACGGGGTTACCGCACACGGCATTTCGAGTGCCGCACCTTCGGCCGCTCGGACACGCCACCGCGAACTAGGTTAGCCTAGGAGCCCAAGCAGCCAAAATCACGCCCGTTTTCCCTGCTCACACAGGAAACCAACGTCGTTATGTAGTAACCGCGCTCTCACACGAAAAATTACTTGTCGAGAGAGTCGAGGCCCTTCTTGACCCCTTCTTTCGCCTTATCGGCCTTGTCGCCCAACTTGCTGTCGGCAACATCATTAGCCTTTTCCTCAACTTTGTCGCGGTTGTCGGAAATAGCGTCCTTGGCCTTGTCCTTCAGATTGTCAAGATCCATTGATAAACCTCATTTCGCAGTAGATAACACCTGTGCTACCGACCGTAGCGATATTCGCGTTGCAATGCATCCTTTTCATGCCTTTTAGATGAAAAAAACTCCTCCACAAGGTGCTGACATTCTCGCTCCAGCACACCACCCCTAACTGCAACAGGCGGAAAAGGCCACGCCGGATCACGGACAACGTCAACCACGGAACCGCACGCCCCCGTTTTCGGCTCGTATGCCCCGAAAATAATGCCCCCAATGCGGGACGTCACCGCAGCGCCTGCACACATCACGCACGGCTCTAAGGTCACCACCAGAGTGTGGTTTTCCAGGCGCCACCCGTCGCCAACCTTTCGAGCAGCCTTTCGCAGAGCGATGACCTCCGCGTGGGCAGTGGGGTCCCCCGTGGACTCACGCTCATTGCACCCCTCCCCCACAACACGACCCGACGCGTCAACCACCACAGCCCCCACCGGGACATCGCCCACCGGCGTTCGTTTTGCCACGTCTAACGCCATTCGCATCCAGCGTTCCGCCTGTTGCTCGAGAACAGGCCGCGGCAGCCCAGTACCAATCACGTCAGCGACCTAATAACGCCCTAATAATCGAGCTGCGCTACGTCGGCAAGCTCCTCATCCGCATTGATTTCCTCCGCGATCCGGAGGAGCTGCTCCGATGCCCACAACTCATCGTCATCACAGATCACAGCCAGCACGTCACTGGGAACACCGAGGTCCTCGAGAATCTCCAAGTCACCTTCCGGCCACGGTTCCGCATCGGCCCGCTCATCAGGATCCATGTCCGGGACGTCGACATCCAGCTCATCCAATACTTCCGCGGCATAATCGTCCACAACAGCGGCGGTGGCGTCGGAAAGTAAAAGCTGTGTCCCCCGTGGCGTCGGACGGATGAGGACAAACCAGTCATCGTCCACGCACACCATGCCAAAACTTGGCCCTTCGGAGCGCAAATCGCGCACAGCCCGCGTGGCCACATCAAGGTCCCACGTGGCGCGTTCAGGGAGGATCCGGCCCATCCACTGCCCATCTTGACTTGTCAGTGCAACGGCAAAAGTTGGAGTCTGGCCGTCGTCGTTCACACCCGCATTCATATAGATAACCGTAGTCGGACTGTGCCACACTTGTCAGAATGAGCACCTCCACACCATCCGGCGTCTACCCAGACCCAGCCACAACCCCCGGCAAGCACCACATTCTCCACGAGGACCGACCCGTGTGCATCCTCGGACTAGGGCTCATTGGTGGCTCGATCATTCGCGACTTGAAGGCCCGGGGGCGGCGAGTTTTCGGATGGGATCGCGCACAATCCACAGTGACAAAAATTATCGACGACGGTTTCGACGCGTCGAACGATTGCTCGGCTGTGCTCGAACGAGCCGAGGATGAGGACGCTCTTGTGGTGATCGCCACGCCGATGAGCGCTGTGGGGACCATGCTCGACCGCATTGCTGAACACGCCCCCAACTGCGGCATTACCGACGTCGTGAGTGTGAAACAGGCTGTGATGCGGGAGGTTCGCGCGCGCGGATTGCATGATCGCTTCGTGGGCGGACACCCCATGTCCGGCACCAGCCACAACGGGTGGGACGCGTCTCAGGAGGGGTTATTTACCGGCGCACCGTGGATCGTTACTTTCGACAATGCCCCCGTGGGTGACAGCGACGGTGGCCGGTGGTTGCGCGAATGGATGAGTGTGGTGAACCTCGCCTACGACGTCG
Source organism: Corynebacterium sp. c7Ub_26 (assembly GCF_053760365.1). Classification (NCBI taxonomy): domain Bacteria; kingdom Bacillati; phylum Actinomycetota; class Actinomycetes; order Mycobacteriales; family Corynebacteriaceae; genus Corynebacterium; species Corynebacterium sp. c7Ub_26. The sequence continues at coordinate 265,430 of NZ_JBSNBL010000003.1, forward strand.
GAGCCGAGGTCGTCCCGGCGCGGGCACAGTCCCACGACGCGGCCGTTGCCCGGATCTCACATTTGCCACACGTGCTGGCTGACGCTCTAGCGGTGGCTGGCGACAATGGAGGCGCACTGGCATTGTCCCTGGCTGCAGGCTCTTTCCGTGATGGAACGCGCGTCGCCGGTTCTGATCCCGGACTGACGGAGGCCATGTGCGAGAACAATGTGGAGGAGGTTCTCCGCGCCATTGAGGAAGTCCAAACCATGTTGGACGAGGCCCGGGCGAGTTTGAGGGCGACGCCACCCGCCGTCGCGGAACTGGCCGACGCTGGCCACCGGTCACGCATTCGGTACGAAGCGCGCACGGGGAAACGTCCGGTATTGCGGCTGCGCCCCGGTAATGCTGGTTGGGTGGATCAACTTAAACAGGCGGAGAACCTCGGCGCGCGGATCGAAGTGTTCTAGCCGCTACGCCTTCCACGACGAGGACAGAGGCCGTCCTTCCGCGTACCCAGCTGCCGATTGAATCCCGACGATCACCCGCTCATGGAAGGTTTCGATCGTGTCCGCCCCTGCGTACGTGAACGCTGAGCGCACACCGGAAACAATGTGGTCAACCTGATCTTCTACGCCAGGGCGCTCCGGGTCAATGTACATGCGGGCCTGCGGAATGCCCTCTTCAAACATTGACCGGCGTGCGCGCTCGAACTCCTCCGTATGCAGGTTGCGGTGCTCCACCGCCCGGTGAGACGCCATGCCGAACGACTCTTTATAGGCACGGCCATCATTTTCTTTGATCAAGTCACCCGGCGATTCCAGGGTGCCAGCAAACCATGATCCGATCATGACGTTGGATGCGCCGGCGGCCAATGCCAGAGCGACATCGCGCGGGTGCCGGACTCCCCCATCGGCCCACACGTGAACCCCCACCTCGCGGGCTTTATCCGCGCATTCTTTCACGGCAGAGAATTGCGGACGGCCGACACCGGTCTGCATGCGCGTCGTACACATCGCGCCAGGGCCCACCCCAACTTTAATAATGTCGGCACCCGCAACGGCGAGATCCTCAACGCCCTCTGCGGTCACGATGTTTCCGGCGACAATGGGAACGCCCAAATCCAGGGCTTTTACCTTGCGTAAAACGTCGATCATGTGTTGCTGGTGCCCGTGGGCAGTGTCCACAACGATGACATCGGCACCCGCCTCAACCAGCGCAGTTGCCCGACCCGTCGCGTCCCCATTGATACCGATCGCCGCACCGACGCGGAGCGCGTTATTTTTATCGACCGCAGGCTGATACAGGGTGGCTCGCAATGCCGCCTTGCGCGTCATGATGCCCTTCAATTCGCCATCCGCGCTGACCACGGGAGCAAGCTTTCGCGAAGCCTCGGACAGGAACGCGAAGGCCTCCTGCGGGGTGGTGTCGTCGCTAAGAGTAACTAAAGATGTACTCATCAGCCGGCCAACCTGGGTGAAATTATCGACGCCACGCAGGTCCTTTTCGGTCACCAGGCCGATGGGTTTGCCGTTATCGACGACGATGGCCGCGCCGTGAGCGCGTTTGGGCAGAAGGTGACGCGTGTAGCCCGCGGTGTGGTGCGGTTTCACCGTGATCGGGGTGTCAAAGAAGAGGTCTGAGGACTTCACGCTGGCAATGGTGTGGGCGACGATGTCGGCCGGCACATCCTGGGGGATGATGGCCAGTCCGCCGCGCCGGGCGATTGTCTCCGCCATACGCCTCCCGGCCACCGCGGTCATGTTCGCGACGACGAGGGGGATCGTTGTTCCTGTGCCGTCGTTGGTGTGTAAATCCACTTTTTGACGGGATCCCACGGAGGACCGTGACGGAACCATGAAGACGTCATCATAGGTGAGGTCGTACTGCGGGACCATACCGTTTAAGAAACGCATGAAGCCTATCGTACGGGTCGCACTCGGCTTGTCAGTAAAATACCGCGGGTACGCTTCCCCAGGAAGACCTTGGCAGAAAGAACGTCATCGTGGAAAAGAATGATTCCTCCACCCATGTGACCCCTAAATTACGTCACAACCACCACAATGGTTCGCGCAACGTGGCACTACAGCGAGCAACATCAACTCGAGAATTCACTCTTCGGACTGTCATTCTCGGTGGCTTAATTACACTGATTTTCACCGCAGCAAACGTATACCTCGGACTCAAAGTCGGACTCACTTTTGCTACATCGATTCCCGCGGCTGTCATTTCAATGGCGATTTTGCGGAATTTTAAAGACCACACCATCGCAGAAAACAATATTGTTCAAACCATTGCTTCTGCAGCCGGAACATTATCGGCCATCATTTTCGTACTCCCTGGGCTAGTTATGATCGGTTGGTGGTCGGGTTTTCCGTATTGGGAAACGGCCGCCTTGTGCGCAATTGGCGGCATTTTAGGCGTCATGTATTCAATTCCTCTACGCCGTGCCCTTGTCACCCACTCTGATCTCCCTTATCCCGAGGGCGTCGCAGCAGCGGAAGTCCTGAAAGTAGGAGATACTCACGCACGTAATTCCGATAGCGACGCTAAATCCCCTTCAGCGTCCTCATCCACCAACGTTTCTGGGCCGACATCCTCATCAACGGTAGATGAAAACCGCATGGGGCTGCGAATGATCATCCTAGGTGGCTTAGCGTCGGGTGGCTATGCATTGCTAGCCGCCCTAAAGGCCGTAGCATCAGAAATTTCAGCGGCGTTCCGTGTCGGCTCAGGCGGAACAATGATTGGTGGATCGTTATCACTAGCTCTCATAGGAGTTGGCCATTTAGTGGGGCTTTCCGTCGGTTTTGCCATGGTGGTCGGGCTCATTATCTCTTATGGAGTTCTACTGCCGCTGCGTACAGCCGGTCATATTCCTCCGGGAACTGGTGCTTCAGGGCTAGAAAGTATCGTGTCCGATTCGTTTTCTAGTGATGTTCGGTTTATCGGTGCCGGTACAATGGCCGTCGCTGCCGTGTGGACTCTTATTAAAATCATTGGGCCCATCACAAAGGGGATGAAAGATTCCTTACTATCCTCGAAAGCTCGTCATTCCGGGAAAAAAGTCGATATTACTGAACAAGACATCCCGTTCCCCGTCGTTGCGGGTGTGACGGTCTTCTCCATGATCCCCATCGGTCTATTGCTGTGGTTGTTCGTAAAAGACACGTCCATTGCACATCACACCGCTGGGCTGATTGGTATAAGTATTATTTACATCCTGCTTGTTAGTCTTGTGGTAGCAAGTATTTGCGGGTATATGGCGGGATTAATTGGAGCATCGAATTCTCCAATTTCAGGTGTAGGAATAAATGTCGTAATTTCCGCAGCTCTTCTTATTAAAGTGGCTATGGGCTCCGAGTCTAGTTCTCATTCAGATGTGTTGATTGCCTACACACTCTTTACTTCTGCCGTCGTTTTCGGTGTGGCTACGATCTCCAATGACAATCTCCAAGATCTGAAGACAGGACAGTTAGTTGGTGCCACGCCGTGGAAACAGCAGGTAGCGCTAGTCGTCGGTGTTCTTTTCGGATCTGCGATTATTCCTCCTGTACTTCAACTGATGATGTCCGGGTTCGGATTTGCCGGCGCTCCGGGAGCAGGAGACGACGCATTGGCTGCACCTCAAGCTGCATTATTGTCCTCGGTGGCACAAGGTATTTTCGGTAATTCATTGGACTGGTCATTGATAGGGCTGGGCGCAGCCACCGGCGTCATCGTTGTCATCGTCAATGAGATTGTGAGCACAACTTCTCACGGCAAATACTCTTTGCCTGGTTTAGCAGTAGGAATGGGAATGTATCTGCCCAGTTCTTTGACAGTCATCATCCCGATCGGTGCATTAATTGGGTACTTTTATAACCGTTGGGCTAAAAAACAAAGGAATCCGGAACTCGCCCGTCGGCTCGGGGTACTACTTGCCACAGGTTTGATTGTTGGCGAATCTCTTTTTGGCGTACTTAATGCCGGTATCATTGCTGCAGCAGGCAAAAGTGACGTTTTGGCAATTGTTCCCGATGGGTGGGAGACAGGGGCAACGATCTCCGGCGTTATCCTCTTCGTCGTGTGTGTCGGGTACGCCTACCACTATTCACGAACTCTGATGCGCCGGTCATCCACCCGAAAATAGTAAGACAGCAGCACCCTCCGTAGAGGGGTAAAGCTAATAATTAGTGCGGTTAGGGTAGATCAACCCTAACCTACGGTAACGAAGGTAGAAAAGTGCAGGTTACCGCCTTTCCATAGGTGCGGCACTAGCTTTTTCAGAAAAATCAATCCGCACCGCCGCGAAATGATCGATTTACCATCTGCTTATTTTTCCAGATCTAGTTGCAGCACACTCGGAGATAACTTAGCCTGCAAATTATCCCCTGAACCACGGAGATCGTTTATGAAAAGGGGTGCGCCCCAGACCAATGAACAACCTCCACTCTGAGCTTGTACCTAGAGCTCTCCCAAAAGGACACACGATGGACTTCCTTCTCCAAATCAACGAAATCACGCAAGGACCGATCAAGGATCTCCTCGTGGAGGTCAACAACGTGGGCCTACCCGCACCTGCACCTGCTTCTGCCCCAGAACCTCCCACGTTTAATGTCAATTTCCCCGAGCAGGTTGGTGATTTTGCACCTCATTTCCAAGTAACGACGGGTGACATTAATATGCCACTATCTGGAGATACTGGCGACATCAACATGCCATTGTCAGGAAACGTTGGTGACATCAATACGCCGCTGTCCGGCGACCTCTCCGGTGACATGCCCCTGTCTAACAACAACCTGCCACTCTCTGGGGATACAGGTGATATCAACCTACCTCTGAGCGGCAATATCGCACCGAGTATCGGTGGGGACACCGGTGGAGCCAGCTAACAGATCTCTTCCCTCTATAAGCGATGAACAAATAGACCACTCACTACGTCATATAACTGGTGATATCGCTCTCCACTCAAAGCTGGTCCTTACTTAGTAGAGTGAAAACCACCTACCAAGAAGAGCAGTTCACGCCGGGGACGGTCTTTTGTTTTTAGTACGAGATGCATGGGCATTGGTTTTCACTTATTAAATGACTTAAGCCTGAATTATGTCTTATATCTACGAGGCATAATTCAGGCTTGTATCTTTTATACAGTAAATACTGACATTGTCACTGGGAGAGCACGATTCTTTATGTAGCCCCCTTTGGTCGGACTTCACATCAAACGAAGCTTGCCTTTTTACATCGCCGTTTACCTGTGCGACAATTGCGACCCCGAACGAATCGCAGGCCCCGAGTTCACAGCGCCCGTCCTGAGTCTAAATAGGGCCGTTAAAAGCTGTCTGCTACAGCTAAAAACCCTCGCCGGTGTACACCGGCGAGGTTCGGCTGTGCGCCCGGAGGGATTCGAACCCCCAACCTTCTGATCCGTAGTCAGATGCTCTATCCGTTGAGCTACGGGCGCAACAGGGAGATATATTACACAGCAGCAGCCAGACCCCCAAATTCATTTATTTATCAGGGAAAATAGAGCGCGCAGGCCCGAAGAAATCGCAGTTAAACCGTTGCTTTATACCCAGTGGTACACAATCGGAAAAGCGCCTACTCCACAAAAGTGAAGTAGGCGCTGATATCAATGGCGGAGGTGAAAGGATTTGAACCTTCGGACCCTTGCGAGTCAACTCCTTAGCAGGGAGCCCCATTCGGCCGCTCTGGCACACCTCCAGCGAAAATCACGGCAAACGATGTCGATCTTGAACAGTTTCCACTGATGAAGAAACGACACGGCTGTCGCGAATTCCGTAGGCGATACTACACGGGACCAAGTAGAGAAGACAAACACCACTACCTACGACGTCAACACGCGAGCACCTACTCGACGGCACTACCAAGAACCATCACAACCCCCGACATTTCTCCAGCGACCGCCACCATACTTTTGTGCCACTTTTGCGCCGCATAGTTCCCCGCTTACCATTACAAGAATGATCCGCCCCGATTTAGACCAACTTCCCACATATACGCCCGGTAAAAAGGCCGACGATGCCCTGGTCCTAGCCAGCAACGAAACCTCTGAGCCACCGCTCCCCGCCGCGATTGAAGCGATTACATCCGCAGCCCACACCCTCAACCGCTACCCTCACATGGCGACTTCGCCTTTACATCACGCGATCGCCAATCTCCACGGGGTCACCATTAATGAAGTGGCTATCGGATGTGGATCCTCCTCGCTTCTCCAGCAGCTAATTCTGGCCACCTGTAAGGACGGAGACGAAACACTATTCGCGTGGAGATCGTTCGAGGCATACCCCATCCTCAGCAGAATCGCCGGAGCCACCCCTGTCCCGGTCCCACTCGATGTCTACCATCGCCACGACCTCGACGCCATGGCCGATGCCATTACCGACAAAACGTCACTCATTATTTTATGTAACCCCAATAACCCGACGGGAACACTCGTTACAGAGGACGAACTGGAGGCCTTCTTCGCCCGCGTACCCGATCGCATCACTGTGTGTATCGACGAGGCATACCTGGATTACACGGACGACGACCTCAAACCGGATTCACTAGGCCTTGTACAGCGCCACCCTAATGTCTGCTTCGCCCGGACGTTCTCTAAATGTTATGGCCTAGCCGGCGCACGTGTTGGTTACGTGATTGGGGCTCCAGAGATCATTAGCGCACTCAATTGCACCCAGATTCCTTTTTCGGTGAGCACGCTCGCCCACGACGCTGCAATCGCGTGCCTCAACAGCCCTGAGAGTAAAGCTGAGCGAGTCTCGAGGACGATTCCGCAGCGCCATCGCCTGCGCGACTTCCTTATTAAGGAATTCGTCCACTCCTCGCGGTGGAATCTGACCGAAGCCGATATTCCAGAGTCCCAGGCGAACTTCGTTTGGTTAACTCTTGGAGACCAATCTGATGCATTCACCGAGGCCTTAGCGAAGGAGCATATCCTTATCCGATGCTTCAGCGGCGATGGCGTACGGATAACAGCCACGAATACCGAGGAGACCGATCAGCTCATTAGTACCCTTCGATCCATTGCATAGAGTCCTCGATGCGTCTAGTGGGCGGAGCTTTCCCTGCAGAAAGGCCCACAGGAGGACGTTTTATAGCGCCACTTTCGGCCGGTCACTGTGCGTACAGCGCGCAACCACCCCCAATATAGGGGCAAATGTAACAGTGTGAAAGAATCAACAGACTTAGCTTCCTGGCCAATAACTGTCTTCAACATCGAGCCGGGTTTGATCCCAGCTAACGTGGATTTTTTCCTCAAAAAGACTTAACATCTGCAGCCAGGTAGTCGCTAACTTCGACGACTTAACTCCGCGAGATTCGGTTAACAGAAGGTGAAATAATCCCAGTTCTCCTTTCTTTTAACTTGTCAGCCTCGTAAGTTATGGAACGGTAAGCCTGATGAGACTGACCGATCCTTTCCCGCCAGCGGGAAGACGGTGCTAACGTCCTCATCAGCTAGCGACAACACTTTGTCTACGTTCTTGGAAGGATTGTTATGTCCGCTTTTTCCTACGCCGCAGAGGCAGCGCAGGCCGCTTCCGATTCCGCATCTTCCGCTTCTGACGCCGCTTCCTCCGCTGCATCGTCGGCTAGCGAGCATGCTTCAACTGCTTCCGATGCTGCTTCTTCTGCTAGCGAGCACGCCAGCAGCTTCTTCGACGGCTTCAACATCAACACTGTGACCAGCCTCATTGGCTCAGCCACCACCTTGGCTTCCGCAATCATGGGCCTAGTCAAGGGCCTCGCTGGCTAAAAGATTTGCGTGCCGTGAAAGACCCCTCAGGGGTCTTTTGCATGCTTGTATGAGCAGGCAGATAGCCAGTCAAAACAGTGACGACGGCCCCTGCCAACGCCGAATACAGCACGACACGTTTTCGACGTCGATAAGTTTCCCTACGTTGTGGTTGCTCCATCCGTCGTCGACAAAACTCATCACACTTGGAGGAAAGACATGGGTGCAGATACCAACCCGAACGCATATCAGCCGCTCGATCCGCCGAACGATCCATACCCAGCATTTCACTGGATCACGGAAATTGGACCATACCTCATCGAGACTGCTAACTCGATGATCGGCTTCGCACTCGGAAGGCTCTAAGAATGAACTTCTTCACGTCAAAAGTTTCCCGTATCGCAGCTGGAACCTTGGCAGCTACCGCCGTCGTTGCCGGGTCCGCCACTCCGGCCATGGCATCAAGTGCCGACTGGCCCTCGCGTTGGTGGGATCCTTCAAACGTTATTGAATCCCCGGTCAACCCTGACCACGCCGAAGGCGCCTTGAACAATGTTTCCTTCACCAACGAGAGCGACGGAAGCCACACGGTTAAGGCAAAGAGCGGCGCTACCGTCAAGGTCAAGGCTGACGGTACCGGTTTCACTCCCGGACAGTACTACACCGTCCGTGCTGGCCTGGTGAAGTCCACCGAGACCAGCAACATCGTGGTCTACACCTGGCAGACCTACCGCGCCACCCAGGACGGCAAGATCAATATCGACCTCGGTATCAAATCGCCTAACAGCATCCAGCCCGGCGAGAAGGTTATCGGGACGGTCAATGTCTACAACGCCAACGATGTGCGTCAGGACGGACGTCCCCAAAAGGTTGATAGCAAATGCGCTTTGATGTGTGAACGTGTGGCTCCCCTTGCGGCACACAGCGACTTCAACGACGCTAACTCAACCATTTCCTACAACTAGATCACCTCTATATCCCCTCCGTGAGGACGGGGTTTTCGCAACGAAAGGTCACTCATGCCTACTGGTCAACAGCCTTTTCCCGGTTACTTTGACGTAGATGCAGCCCGCTACGCTGTGAACATCGTCGAGTTCATCCTGGACACGATCGGCAAGTTCGTTTAATAACCTACGACGTTCCAGCTACCTCGTACGAAAGGGATCCCATGAACTTCGACTACTCCCAGGCAGCCGACGCTGCAGCGTCCACAATGGACGACACTGTTAGCTCTGGTTCCAAGGCCGGAGATCTTGCCGGACAAATCGACGCCAACACCGTTGCAGGCTGGATTGGAGACCTCTCCGGACTCGCCTCCAACATCATCAAGCTCGTTGGCGCGCTTATCAAGTAATACGCTTGTTAACTAATAGCCGTGTGAACGCTGCTTTTATCCTTTCCAGCGCTCACCACTAACCCTTCACGGTGGCCAATCATCCCCAGGGGAGAACCCACCGTGAGGGGTTTTATGTGCACATAGCACTCAGCGCCTCAATGGTCGGAATAGCCAGGATAGAATCCCGATCTCCATTGGGGCGCTGTGGCATTGCCACACTTGTGGCGGCTTTCTGTTGCTCAGCTGCTGCTTTCAGTGTTACTTCGCGTGCGCAGTAACACTTGTCTCACTATCGCCACGGAACGCCTTGGAATACGGGCACATCGCGTCGGCTTTCTCCGCGAAGTCACGCGCTTGATCCTCAGAAACACCGAAGATGGTGACATCTAACGCAGCCTTAATCCTGAAACCGCCGTCTTTTTCGTCTTTCACCAAAGAGCACTCGACGGTCACTTCTGGGGCTTTGTCCAGATCAGCGCCACCCTGCTTAGCGATCAACTGAAGTGCGCTATTGAAGCACGCAGCCCATCCGGCAGCAACCAACTGCTCGGGGTTCGTTCCTTCACCAGATCCGCCCATCGCCTTCGGCGGGCGAACATCCAGATCAATATGACCATCGTCGCTAGCTACATGACCATCACGGCCGCCACCTGTAGAGGTCACGCGTGCGGTGTACAAAGCATCAGACATAAAAACTCCTAACTTCATTGTGGATACGAAACACCTCCCACGGTACGCGAAAACCCCGATCCCTTCACCCATGTGAAAACGGACCGGGGTTATTGCGGTAGGGATACTGTGAGTTATGTCTACATCGATGTCCCTATTCCGACATCATTGCTTCGACGCGGTAAAACGCTTTTCGACTTCTGCACCCAACCACTCGTCAACGTGGGTCCAGTAGTTGAAGGCCTGCTGAGCAACCTGGTCTGACACACCGGCCATTGCATCAACAATGTTGGTGGCCAGGCGGTCGCGAGCAGCGTCGTCCATGACGTTGCGGACTAAGTCGCCGGCCTGTGAGAAATCGTCGTCCTCCGGGTGACGAACATAGGCACCGCGAGTTAAATCGCCGCCATAGTTGTCGTCCCAGAGGCCCAGTTCTTCAGCGGCACCTAAGCCAGACTCCTGACCGCGGCCAAAACCGTATTTGGACTCACCGGGCGCAATGTCGCGTTGTACAGCACCGGTGCCCTCAGCGTCGGTACCGTCGACGTCCATGTACCCGCCGCCACGCTCAAAGCGGTTCGGGGAATACGTCGGCTCAGAAGCCGGCGGGAAATCGTACACAGCGGCGCCGTCCTTGGCGTAGCTATTCACCGGGCACACTGGCTTGTTAACCGGGATTTGGTCAGCATTAACACCGAGGCGGTAACGCTTCGCATCAGCGTAAGCGAAGGCCCGGGAGAGCAGCATCTTGTCCGGTGACAGCCCGATCCCTGGGACCAGGTTCGACGGCTCAAATGCCGCAGACTCAATCTGCGCAAAGAAGTTCTCCGGGTTGCGGTTCAACGTGAAGTGCCCCACCGGAATCAGCGGATAATCTTTCTGGCTCCACGTCTTCGTCAAATCGAACGGATTGACTTTGTAGCCAGCGGCTTCCTCCAAAGGCATGATCTGTACCTTGACGTCCCACGTTGGGTAGTCACCGCGCTCAATCGCGGCATACAGATCCTCACGATGGCTATCAGCATCTTCGCCGACCAGTTTTGCGGCTTCCTCGTCGGTCAGGAAATCCCATCCCTGGCGTGTCTTGAAGTGGTACTTGATCCAGAACCGCTCCCCTTTGGCGTTGATCCACTGATAGGTGTGGGAGCCGAAACCATCCATATTGCGGAAGGTCTTTGGAATTCCCCGGTCGCCCATCAAATAGGTCACCTGGTGTGCGCTCTCTGGGCTACGGGTCCAAAAATCCCACCGCATGTCGGCATCAATCGTGCCGCGTCCCGCTAGCCGCTTCTGGGAGCGAATGAAGTCCGGAAACTTGATGCCATCGCGGAAGAAGAAGACCGGGGTGTTATTGCCAACGAGGTCGTAATTGCCCTCATTGGTGTAGAATTTTAGGGCAAAGCCACGAACATCGCGCCAGGCGTCCGGGCTACCTTTCTCTCCAGCGACGGTCGAAAAGCGGGCGAGCATCGGGGTGACGCGCCCTGGCTGGAACAGGTCCGCCTTCGTGTACTGCGATACGTCTTCCGTGATAGTGAGCTCACCGAATGCGCCTGACCCTTTCGCGTGGACGACACGCTCTGGGATCCGCTCACGGTTGAAGTGCGCCAACTTTTCCACCAGCGACACATCGTGCAAGGCGATGGGGCCTTCACGGCCGACGGTCACGCTATGTTCCTCAGATGCGTTCGGAGCGCCGTTGACCCGGGTTGAGATGCTCCGACCATTGGCTTGCGGGGCACCATGACCGGTGACGGGGCACACTCCGCGCTGTGCGACGTAGTCTGAGGTAAAACGCTGATCGTGCGAACTATCGTTCGACATGGATCCTCCTTCTCATGTGGTGAGCTCATGTCGTCGTCATTCAGGGGTAAAGAGCCCACCAGTGGTGCGATACGTCTTTAACTGTACCCTATTAAAGTTCTTTGCGCCTAGAGGTTTTTAAGATTAATGAGGGATAGATCCATAGCCTTCCTACAGACCCCTGGTAGAGGTGACTTTCTTCGTCAACTTGGTAAGGTGAATACCGTGACAAGACATGACAAAGACGACGCACGCGTCACGGCATTAGCTCTCCGTGCCGGCCAGGGGGATCGGGCCGCGCTCACCGAGTTCATCCGACGCACCCAAAAGGACGTCTGGCGTCTCCTTGCTCACCTTGCCGACACTGACCGCGCCGACGACCTCACTCAAGAGACCTACCTGCGCATCATCTCTGCATTGCCGACGTTTGCGGGCCGATCGAGTGCGCGCACGTGGCTGCTCTCTGTTGCGCGACGGGTGTGGGTCGATAGCGTTCGGCATGATATGGCTCGGCCACGGTCCACCGGTACAGAATGGGAAACTGTGGCTGATCAGCACACGGCGACGAATACTTCCGCCAGCAATTCCTGGTCGGACTGGGTCGACGTGCAGCTCCTGATGGAGAATTTGGATCCGGACCGCCGAGAAGCGCTCATCCTGACGCAGGTCTTGGGATACACCTACGACGAAGCAGCGACAATCGTTGGTGTTCGTGTGGGAACGATACGGTCGCGGGTCGCCCGGGCACGTGCTGACCTCATCGACGCAACATCAAACCACGCAGCGAAAAAACACCGTCATCTCAGCGTTGTGCAGGAACGGGCACACGGGTAACGACGACGTCGGTTACATCCCCATAGGATTAGGCTAAAAAGCTCATAAACAGGTGATCCACCAGTAGGGGCGGGGATTATCCACCGCAAAAGCTGCATTACAAGGGCAACGTGACGTGCATAACTCGCTTAGACGTGGACGTTCTGCCACGGTGCCCGATGATCACATTGCCGCCGCATTCAGAACAAGAACAATCGCGCTGAACACTGTCATGCCGAGGCAATTAACCCAAAATTCTTGCCCGAGGAAGTTTGCTTTGACGTGAGCAATGATGGCGAAGACGAAGTAACTGAGCACTCCGACAGAGACTGTCGTAGTGATTGACGCATTGTGTGAAGCAGCCCCGACAACAAGACCAACTGCTGCGAGGATCTTGATCCCAATGAGTGCCCACCACCAATCTTGAGGGAAGTTGACACCATTCAGGCACCGACTGATGAATTTAGGGGCTTGATTGACATCAACGCGTCGCCGGCAAGAACGACAGCCAAGATAAAGCTGCTCACTACTGCTAGGGAGCTCATAATCCACCTCTCCATGGATGAACGCGAACACCGCACCCCAGGTATGATTTCTCGTTTTTAAGGTTGAAGGTGAGGTTACACTCAAGAAACATGGTTCACTAGCAGTATGAGCTAAATGGGGAGCTTCCGACTCCCCCAGCTCTCTACACCAGCAATTCAGCGATCTGAATGGTGTTCAACGCCGCGCCCTTACGCAGGTTATCGCCAGCCACAACAAGAACCAATCCACGATCATCGTCGATAGTTTGATCGTGGCGGATGCGGCCGACGAGGCAATCGTCGATACCGGCCGATTCCAGAGGCGTCGGCACATCCACAACCTCAACGCCCGGGGCTTTATCCAGCAGTTCGCGAGCCCGCTCCGGCGTAATCGACCGGGCGAACTCGGCGTGCACCACCATGGTGTGGCCAGTGAACACTGGGATACGCACACACGTGCCGGCAACTTTCAAATCAGGGATATTCAGAATCTTCCGGGATTCATTACGCAGCTTCTGCTCTTCATCGGTCTCATCGGAACCGTCATCAACGTAATTCCCGGCAAAAGGCAACGCATTAAACGCGATCGGCGCTACATACGGGCCGTAGCTAAGCTTTTCTTCATCAATGACACGCTGGACACCGGAACCATCATGCGCTAGGTCGACGTCGTCACGCTTCTCCACAGCATCTGTCTGCTCTTTCAAGGCCTTCACGCCGGCCAAACCGGAACCCGACACCGCCTGGTACGAAGCCACGTGCAGGACTTTCAGGTCCGCCTCGTCGTGGAGGATTTTGAGGACGGGCATTGCTGCCATCGTGGTGCAGTTCGGGTTAGCGATAATCCCCTTGACGGCTTTGTCCTTGTCACCGGGGTTAACTTCAGACACGATCAGTGGGACCTCAGGGTCCTTGCGCCAAGCACTCGAATTATCGACCACGGTTGCGCCTGCGGCCGCAAACCGTGGTGCCTGCTCTTTCGACACCGCACCGCCGGCGGAGAAAATCGCGATGTCGATGCCTTTGAGGTCCTCATCGGAGGTAGCGGCAACATCCTCGACCACAACGTCGTCGCCACGGAAAGGCAATGTTGTTCCCGCACTTCTGGACGAGGCGAAGAAACGAACCTTATCGCAGGGGAAATTGCGTTCCTCCAGGATGGAGCGCATGACGCGCCCCACTTGGCCAGTAGCTCCAACGACGGCAATGGTGGTCATCAGGTGATTCCTCCCAGACAGTACGGACCAGCCAAACAAAACAAGCCAGGCCAGGTGAAACCTAGCAGTGAAACTCCAGCTTAGCGCCCTGTTCCAGCATAGACAACGGCTTCTTCGTCGCCGCCCAGCGCGAAACGCTCATGCAAGGCGCGGGTGGCTTTCTCCAGATCCGAATCACGGATCAACACAGAAATGCGAATTTCCGACGTGGAAATGAGCTCGATGTTCACACCGGCGTCACGGAGCGCCTCACAAAAATCGGCGGTGACACCAGGGTGCGACTTCATTCCTGCACCTACCAACGACACCTTGCCGACGTGATCATCAAACAAAACGCGTGGCTGTGCCGTCGCTGCGGACTCGGACGCCCCGGACCCCGGCTGCATCGAGGCCTTCGCCGCGTCGGCTGGAGTATCGGAGACAGGCACCGTCGGGTTCTCATCCCGCGGCACTTCACACAGCTTCTTCAGCATTTCCACCGCGCGGGAGGCGTCGGCACGCGGACAAGTAAATGTGATGTCCGTCTTGTTATCGGCAAGGGACGACACATTCTGCAGCACCATATCGATGTTGATCTCTGCATCAGAGACGGCGCGGAAGATGCGGGCCGCTTCCCCGGGGGTATCCGGAATACCTAAAACGGTGATTTTCGCTTCTGATTTGTCGGTGGCCACACCGGTAAGTACTGCTTCTTCCACGGGAATATCCTCCATTGAGCCGGTAACTAAAGTGCCTGGATCTGTGCTATACGATGACCGAACACGCATGGGAACATTAAACGCGCGCGCATATTCCACACTGCGCAAAACAAGGATCTTGGAGCCCACCGCCGCAAGCTCCAGCATTTCTTCAAAACTAATGGTGTCGAGCTTCCGCGCATTATGCACGATTCGCGGATCCGCGGTGTACACACCATCGACGTCGGAATAAATCTCACATTCATCCGCGTTCAATGCCGCCGCGAGAGCAACAGCGGTGGTATCCGAGCCGCCGCGGCCCAGCGTCGTGACATCTTTGGTCTCACGGTTGACCCCCTGGAAGCCGGCGACCAAACAGATCTTGCCCTCATCCAGCGCTTCCTGCACACGGCCCGGCGTGACATCCACAATCCGGGCATTCCCGTGGCGCTCCGTCGTCAATACCCCCGCTTGCGAGCCCGTAAAAGACTGGGCATGCGCGCCCAGGGACTCAATAGCCATGGCTACCAGCGCGTTGGAAATGCGCTCCCCCGCGGTGAGCAGCATGTCCATCTCGCGGGCGGGCGGCACTGGATTAACCTGTACTGCAAGATCAAGGAACTCATCGGTCGTGTCGCCCATTGCGGAGCACACAACAACAACGTCGTGTCCTTTTTTCTTTGTTTCGACGATGCGCTCAGCCACTCGACGAATGCGCTCGGCATCTTCAAGGGACGAACCACCGTATTTCTGGACGATTAGAGCCACCGGGTTCTGCCTTTCCTCATCCGCTCTGGCCTCGTGACGGAACCATCATGAACATGAAACCATCAACAACCGACACGACACGTGTGGCCTTGAGGATACCTCAACTACCGAGCAGCTAAATTTATGGGCGATGCATAACAACGCCCTTGCTATCCTTTTCGCCCTCGCCTCCGCGCTGACAATCGCGTGGGGCACTGTCGTTCGTCACCGAATCGCAGAAGAAGTACCCAATGACGACGACGGCGCACCCATTTTAACCGTGATCACCAAACCTCTGTGGTGGGCGGGAACGTTCTGCGCGCTGGGTGGATACGGCCTGCAAGTGATCGCGTTGGCCTTCGGAACGCTGCTGGTCGTGCAGCCGATTCTGGTGTTATCGCTCATGTTCACGCTCCCGCTGTCCGCGCGGTACGACGGGCGTCGTGCGTCGTTATCGGAAATGACATGGGCAGGTTTGCTGACGGCGGCGGTGGCCGTTCTGGTGATTCTCGGCCGACCCATCCCCGGGAATACGCACCCGTCGTTAATGACGTGGATCCTTGCCGTCGTGACAGGGATAGTGGTGCTCACGGCTATCGACAGATTTGCGTACCGCCAGATTCGGCGTGAACAGGCGTTGCTGCTCGGGGTGGTCACGGGTGCCGTGTTCGGCTACGTCGCTGTGTTTTCCAAAGCTGCGATTGACGTTTTTGTCCAAGACGGAATCGTCGGGGGACTTCTGGCGTGGCAAACCTATGCCCTCATTATCGGGGCGACGATTGGGACGGCGGTCCAGCAGTCGTCCTTCAATGCGGGGGCGCTGAAGAATTCGTTGCCGGCGATGACCATCACGGAACCAATCGTCGCGTTTAGTTTGGGCTACATCGTGTTGGGCGAATACTTCCAGGTCCACGGCATGGGGTGGGTAGTCATGGCCATCGCTCTGGTTGTCATGATCGTGTCCACCACGGTGCTCTCGCGTAAAGGCGTCGATTAGTCGGAGATCTATTTCCCATAATCCTTCACATGCGCAGTGACCGTGCTACGGTTTTCATATGCGTTCTTTGAGCGGAACATCTAGCTGCGCGGCTCTCCTCCTTATGTGCCGCGGCGGAGCCCGGGTATAACCGATCGGCTCCCCGTCGCGGGGGTTCGCTGTGCCGGTCGGGACTTGACACATATTCCGGAAACCGAAGAGGAACCGCATGTCACCCGTTGACGAATTCATTTCCGCCCCTGCCCATATTTCTACTCCCGACGGCGACATTCCTGCTGATCAACCGTCGTGGAATAAACAGCGCCCGTCGCGGCTGCCCGCCGGACGCTACCAGCCCTACTTCACCGAGGTAGAACACATCACGCTGCCCGACCGCACATGGCCGGATAAAACCATTGATCACGCACCCGTTTGGTGTGCCGTCGATTTGCGTGACGGTAACCAGGCTCTGATTGACCCCATGAGCCCCGAGCGGAAACGTCGGATGTTCGAGTTGCTGGTCACTATGGGATACAAAGAAATTGAAGTGGGGTTCCCCTCAGCATCGCAAACGGATTTTAACTTTGTTCGTGAAATCATCGAACAAGACATGATCCCGGACGATGTCACCATCCAGGTCTTGGTCCAGGCACGCGAACACCTGATCCGACGCACGTTTGAAGCGTGTGAAGGCGCAAAAAACGTCATCGTCCACTTCTATAACTCCACCTCTATTCTGCAAAGAGATGTTGTCTTTCGTAAGGACAAAGATGGAATTAAAAAATTAGCGACGGATGCCGCGGAATTAATTAAATCCATCGCCGCTGATTATCCGGGGACCAACTGGCGCTGGGAGTATTCCCCCGAGTCCTACACCGGCACTGAGGTGGCCTATGCCAAGGAAGTCTGCGACGCCGTCGTCGAGATCATGGATCCCACCCCGGAGAACCCCATCATCATTAATCTGCCCTCGACGGTGGAGATGACGACGCCCAACGTGTACGCGGACTCGATCGAATGGATGGACCGCAACCTGAACCGTCGTGATTCCATCATCATCTCGTTGCACCCGCACAATGACCGCGGAACGGGCGTCGCCACTGCTGAATTGGGGTTCATGGCAGGAGCGGACCGCATCGAGGGCTGCCTGTTTGGCAACGGTGAGCGCACGGGCAACGTGTGCCTGGTCACGCTGGGGCTGAACATGCTGGCACAGGGCGTTGATCCGCAGATCGATTTCTCCGACATCGATAAAATCCGACGCACCGTCGAATACTGCAACCAACTGCGAGTTCCCGAGCGCCACCCCTACGGCGGTGACCTGGTGTTTACCGCGTTCTCCGGATCGCACCAAGATGCCATTAATAAGGGCCTCGACGCGATGGTGGATAAGGCCGAAAAGTCGAATGCCACCAACGACACTGCGGACACCGAACGTGACCGGCAGCGCATCGTGCACCGGGTTCCGTGGGAAGTGCCTTACCTGCCCATCGACCCGAAGGACGTCGGCCGCACCTACGAAGCCGTCATTCGCGTGAACTCGCAGTCCGGCAAGGGTGGCGTGTCCTACATCATGAAGACCGACCATGGAATCAACATGCCGCGCGCAATGCAGGTTGAATTCTCCGGCGTAGTCCAAGCCGTCACCGACGCTGAAGGCGGCGAGGTCAACTCGAAGAACATGTGGGATATCTTTGCCGGCGAATACCTGGACCGGGATGACCCCATCGACGCCATCAGCATCACTGTCGACGGGGGCCAGAATGAGAACGAAGGCGCGGAGGTGTCCGCACACCTCATTATCAATGGCGAGGAACAAACAATCACCGGGCACGGAAACGGGCCCGTGGCCGCGTACACGAATGCGCTGGAAAGCGTCGGAATTAACGTTGAAGTGCAGGATTACTCGCAGCACTCCAGGACGTCCGGCGACGACGCGGAGGCAGCCGCCTACATCCTGGCCGACGTCGACGGGACCAAGGTGTGGGGTGTTGGCATTGCAAGCTCCATTACCTACGCGTCGCTGAAAGCGGTGACCAGCGCGGCCAACAGGGCGCGGGCGGCGGCGTAGAGCTGCCGACGGCTGCTCAGTTGAGCAGTGGCGGTTTCGGGCCGGCCGCCGGGGTGGCTACTTCAGGAACCGCAGTTTTTGTCCGACGCTGAGGAGCCTTCCCATGATGGAGGCATAGAGCTTCCGGCTGAGGAAACGTGGGCCACTGACCGGCATGCCCCGCATCTCCACGATGGTGTGGGACTCCGTGTACTTCAGTAGCCCCTCCGCCCCGTGTCTGCGGGACATTCCGGAGTCTTTCACGCCACCTAGAGGTGCGTCGACCGTCGACCATGCCGCCGCATAGCCGTCGTTAATATTGATTGTTCCCGCCTCAACACGACGCGCAATGTCCCAAGCCGTGTCGGACGGGCCGACGACGGACGCGTTCAACCCGTAGTTCGTGTCATTTGCACGGGCGAGCGCGTCGTCCACAGTGTTGACCTTCTCGACATAAACCACCGGGCGGAAGACTTCCTCGCGCTTGAGTCTCATGTCATCCGTGACCCCCTCCAGCACGGTCGGCTCGTAGAAACACGGGCCGAGATCCGGGCGAGCACGCCCACCTGCGAGGATGCGTGCACCCTTCTCGCGCGCGTCGTCGACAAAAGACTCCACCGTCGCGAGCTGCTCTTTACTAACCAAGGACCCCATGGTGACGGACCAATCAAACCCAGCGCCGAGTTTCATGCGGTTGACTTCGGCAATGAAAGCACTGACGAACTCGTCGTACATGTCCTGGACAACGTAGATCCTCTCGATGGACACACAGAGCTGCCCCGAGTTGGAAAAACACGCGTTCACGGCGCATGACGCCGCCCGACGCGCGTCGGCATCTCCCGTAATGATCATCGGGTTTTTCCCGCCCAGTTCTGCGGAGAAGCCGACGAGCCGTCGCCCTACTTGTTCGCCCAGGCGCTGGCCGGTTTTCGTCGATCCGGTGAACATCAGGTAGTCGCACGCATCGGCAATGGCGGATCCGACGACACGACCTTGGCCGGTGACGATCTGGATGACGTCGTCGGGCAGTCCGGCATCCTTGAGCAGCTGTACGCAGATGAGCGAACAAAACGGTGTATCGGAATCAGGCTTGGCCACCACCGTGTTTCCGGCGGCGATGGCCGCGAGGGCATCGGATATTCCGAGGGTGAAGGGGTAATTCCATGGGGTAATTTGCCCTACCACACCCTTCGGCGAACGATATTCGCGCGCTTTTCCGAGCACGGGAATGCCGGCTGTCCGTCGGGCAGAACGCATTAGTTCTTCGGCCGAGTTTGCGTAATAGCGTGCGTTATTCACGACGTCCATTACCTCGTCGAAGGCCGAGGCGCGGTCCTTCCCCGTTTCCAGCTGGATGATGTCGAGTAGGAGGTCACGTTTCTTCAACACGAGGTCGTGGAAGCGCGTGAGTATTTGTTTGCGCTGATCAAAGGGGGTGTCGCGCCATGTTTTCTGCACCTCGCGGGCACGTCGGAAAGCGTGGGTGACGTCGTCTTTGGTGCCGATACCCACCCAGCCGACGGTGGTGCCGTCCCACGGATTCTCTACGTTGTGCCTCTTTTCGGTGGCAACACTGCCGGTGGTGGTGTTGACGGTGAGCGCACGAAGTTCCGTGGCGAGATCGTCGGGCAGAGGGCCCTGCGACAGCCGGTCCGGAAGAAACGTAGAACATTTGGGTGCAAACATATTTCGAAGTGTACGCGAGGGACGACCAAAAAAGGTTAGATTGATCACATGAGTACTTCACAACGTAAAAGTATTTTTATCTCGGACGGGGCGTCGGGTATTGGCCGCGAAGTCGCACTCCGATTCCACAAGGAAGGCTGGATTGTCGGTGTGTACGATATCGACGCCGCTGCCCTCGAGGCACTATCCCTCGATTATCTCGACATCATCACTGGTGAACTCGATGTCACCAACTACGAGCAATGGGAAGAGGCGCTAGCAGACTTCACCGCGCACACCGGTGGGCGGCTGGATGTGCTCGATAACAACGCCGGCATCATCGGCGACCACGACATCGTCGACCAGTCCCCCGAAATCATCAAGAAACAGTGCGACATCAACTGCACCGGCGTTATTTACGGAGCACGGACCGCACTGGCGTGCCTGTCACGCACACCCGGCGCGCACCTGGTCAACATGGGTTCCGCCGCGGCGCTCTACGGCCAACCGCACATCACGCCGTATTCCGCGTCCAAGTTCTTCGTCACGGGGTTCACTCAGGCGCTGGATCTTGAGTGGAGGAAAAGCAAGATCCGCGTCGTCGCTCTTCAACCGCTGTGGGCACAAACCGCTCTTGCCGACGTCGATGCCGCGTCGACGAAGCGACTCGGTGTGCGGATCACGCCGGAGCAGGTGGCTGAGGTTGTGTGGAAAGCTGTTCACCCCGCGAATATCTTTGAGCGGCAGCGGCATTTTTACTCCCTGTCAGGCCTGGACCTCACGTTGCGCTACCTGATCCGCCTTGTTCCGTCATTCGTTACCCGAAACGTCAACAAGTTTGTCGCCGGGTAGCATATCGGGCATGACATCGACCTCCGATCATTCCTCCACCAGCCGGGGCTCCGACGCTCGTACGTCACATTCACACGACGTCGACCCCGACCGTGGGGGAAGCAACACCGGAGGGTCGCGATCGAACGACGGGCATCGCCGTTCCCGAAATAATTCGCGTGCGCGTCGTGAGCGACGTCGACGCCGCGCCACCTATTCCGCACAGCACGGAAATAAGCAGCAGCGCGCGAAGGAGAACTCGGGGAGCGGCGCCTCGAACGCGTCCTCGGGTGGGGATAACTCCAGCTCGCAGCATGGGAGGAATAAGAATCGCCGACGGGCCCGGCGGAGTAACCGGCCGGCCGCGGCGCCCAACGGCGGACAGCGCAGTCAACAGCACGAACCGAAGGACCAACGCCCGGCGCGGCAGCCAGAACAATCGGATTCGTCGACGCAGCCGGAACGTCGGAAGTCTTCGTCGAGCACGCAGCCATCATCCGTAACCCGGGCACCTTCACACCGAAAGTCTGAGACCCGAGCGCCCGCAACCCCAGGCCCGCATCGCACTCGCCGAGGATTGGCGGCCGAAGGCGTCATCACAAACCCGGACAAGGATAAATACAACGCCGGAAACACCCATGTGTGCTCGCCGCGGGAGCCTATCCCGTCCATCGACGACGCGCCGATGGTGGCCGTCGTACTACGCACAACTAACATCCATCCCTCAACAGGCCGCATGCTGGCCCTCGACGCCGCATTTTTCGACGCCGACGGCCTGCCCGTGTCCAACTGGCAACGAGTCTTCAACACCGACGCCGACCCCGGCCCGCTCCACCTCTTCGGCCTCACCCCCGAGGCGTTCCGCACGGCCCCGCGCTTCAGTTCCACGCTGCGGCAAATCGATCGCGTTATCGACGGCCGCGTCCTGATCGTCCACGACACCGCCACCACCTGGGGTTTCATCGCGCAGGAGGCACGTCGAACGGTCCGTTCCGCGTCGGCAAAAAACCGTCGGCAGCGCAGGCGTCGCCATAATGGGCACGTCCCTCGCCCGGTATCGATCGTCGACACACAAGCGACGGCCCGGCGGCAGGGGCTGCCCATCGCCGAAACTCGCCTGCGGGGAATTGCTGCCGCTTACAATCTTGTCGACGACACACTTCCGGCGACCACAGTGTTAGACATGGATTCCTCGCCCGATACGTACACGACGCTTCCCGGCGTTGGGGCGCAGGCATCTGAGCGACGACGGAGCATCGACCCTCTGCAACTTCTTCAGGCCGACGCTGTTCTGGTGGGTGAGCTGGCTATGGAACAGCTTGATCGCGCCGGTATTGAGCCCATCAACGCTGCGGCGTTTGCGTTGCACGAGGCGCGCGAGCGTCGTGGGGATAACCATGGCGACGAGGATCATGGTGGGGACCAGAGCGAGGACGACGATCACAGCGACGAGAACGGCGTCGGCAAGAACGATAACGCGCGTCCAGACGATGCCCCTACCCCGCTGGTGTGGGCCGATGATGACGCCTGGGACAACGTCGATAAGCGTGATCCGCATGATCTGCGGGCGGATCGAGTGGGGCTGCAGCGGTCGGCAATACGAATTGATGCGGCATTAGCCCCGGTCGTTGCGCCTAATCCGGGTGCGTGGTCGCCGGGTCAGAAGCTCAAGCGCGGGATGGTTGTCACGGTCGCGCCCGAGGTCGATATGAATCCTGATGATCTGATCGAAGCAGCTGTGCGGGCTGGGCTGACTTATTCCGAAAAGCTAACCCGCGAGACGTCGTTGGTTTTGTTCAATGGCACGGGCCACGGATTAGAGCACGATGGGGCTCCTCACGAGGGGCGCGCCTTGCATGCACATCGGAAGGGTATTCCCCTGGTTCGCGACACCGAGTTTATGCGTTTGGCCGAGGAGGCTACCGACGTCGAGCAGCACTAAACCGGACAGCAATAAATAGCCCCCGACCAGCCATAACTCACACTCCCGGCAGGGCAAGCGGCCCCAAAAAGGATTCACAGCGCTCCCGTACTGAAGTGGCATGTGTCCGGGAGCCACGTATTCTAGGACAATGACCGAAAACTCGGATTCCACTCGTTCTGGCGTACGGGAACGCGCCGTGAGCTCGCTGCACGCGTTCCGTCAGCGCGCTGACCAGGTACTTCGCTCCAGCGCGGATAGTGTCAGTGACTCCCTGGAAGCTCGGATCACGAGCGTGACCAGCGATACTCCGAAGGCCCAATTAAACACTCAGGGTCGGGCTGCTCTTGCTCTTGCCGACACAGCTACGTGGGCCTCGAAGAAAACGGGCCGTGGCTCTGGCGGGATGATTGGCGGGATGATTGCCGCAGCGATTGATCCGATGATCATGGGTCGGATCAACTCGGGCCGCCCCGTCGCGTTGGTGACGGGAACGAACGGCAAGTCCACAACAACTCGGATGCTGGCCGCTGCCGCGCGCACCGCTTTCACCACCGCGACCAATGAGGGCGGGGACAACATGGACGCAGGAGTTGTGTCCGCGCTGCGTGCGGGTGGCGATTATGACGTCGCCACGTTGGAAGTCGATGAAATGCATGTGCCGGCCATTGCCGACAAGCTGGATCCGCAGGTGCTGGTTCTGCTCAATTTGAGCCGTGACCAGCTTGATCGCGTGGGAGAGATCAACAGTATTGAGCGGGCGCTGCGAGGTGCGGTGAATAAGCACCCCAACATCACCGTGGTGGCCAACTGCGACGATGTCATGGTGACCTCGGCTGCGTGGGATAGCCCGAACGTGGTGTGGGTGTCAGCTGGCTTAGGTTGGCAGGGTGAATCGACATCGTGCCCGCGTACTGGCGGTGCGATTATTCGACGCGAGGTGTCGGACGCGGCGGCTCGCTCGTCGTCGCAACCGACCAACCATGTTGAGTGGTACGCGGCGAAACCCCTCCCCGATGGCTCCGACTTCCGACGCCCCTCCCCGGATTATTCAATGACGCCCGACGGACTCCGTATTGATTCTGCGTCCGCAGCAAAGGCGACGGGTTTACCGGCGGGAACTGTTCTGCCCTTGACCTTGTCGCTGCCGGGCGACGCGAACCGTGGCAACGCAGCCCAAGCGGTGGTGGCCGCGTTGGCCTTGGGCGCGGACGTGAAGAAAGGTCTGGCGGCGACCGAAAACGTGCAGTCCGTGGCCGGCCGCTATTCGACGGTGTCATATGCCGGGCGCGACGTTCATCTGTTGCTCGCTAAGAATCCCGCTGGCTGGCAAGAGGCGCTGAGTATGGTTGATCGGTCCGCGGATGGCCTGGTCATTGCGACAAATGGGCAGGTCGCCGACGGTGTCGATCTGTCCTGGCTATGGGACGTTCGGTTTGAGAATCTCAACGAGTTAGCTGTGGTCGCCGCCGGTGAGCGTGGCGCTGACCTGGCCGTTCGGCTGGGATACGCTGGCGTCCGCCACCAACTGGTGAAGGATGCGCTGGAAGCGATTAGGACGTGCCCGCCTGGTCGGGTGGAAGTGCTGGCCAACTACACGGCCTTCCGCGACCTCAAGCGGGCCCTTGACCGGGCCGTCGCCAAGGAGTCGAAGCAGAACATTGCAGACAAGGAGGACACCGATGCCCGCTAAAACCCACGCTGTGTCTTCGCCGTCAGGTTCCCGGCGATCATCATCGCAGTTCCAGATCGGTCTGATTCTGCCCGATGTGTTGGGCACCTATGGCGACGACGGCAACGCGCTGATTGTGCGCCAACGCCTGCGCCTCCGCGGGGTGGCTGCAGAGATTGTTCCGATTCACCTCGGCGACCCCGTCCCGGACAGTTTGGATTTGTACACCGTCGGCGGTGGTGAAGATACTGCCCAGATTCTTGCGTCCGAGCATCTTCGTGCCGCCGGGGGAATTATTCGCGCCGCGAACAAAGGCACTCCGATCCTTGCTATTTGCGCTGGTCTGCAGGTGTTTGGGCAATCCTTCCGCGCCTCCGGTTCCATGGTGGATGGCCTTGGACTGTTGGACGCGACGACGTCGAGCCTGAAGGTCCGCATGATCGGCGAGCTTCGCTCGGAGCCGCTTCAGGCTGAGCAGCAGAGCCCGACGTCTGCACGCACTGATGACTTCACGCGCGGGCTGACTGACCAACTCACGGGTTTTGCGAACCACATGGGTGCGACGATTTTGGGCCCGGATGCGCGCCCGTTGGGACGTGTGCTTCACGGGACCGGGAACTGTGATGCCTATGGTGCAGAGGCGGTCAACCTTGAGGGCGACGACGCTGATCATCAGACCTCTGCCGAGGGGGCGGTCCAAGGATCGATTATTGCGACGTACATGCATGGCCCGGCGCTAGCGAGAAATCCGCAGCTTGCCGACGTGCTTATCGCTCGGGCCTTGGGTGTGGAAGCAGATGATCTCCCACCCCTGGGCGATGACATCGATCCCTCGATTCGTGGTGGCCTGGATAGCCTGGATATGGGGTCACGGCATCTCGAATTAGCTAGGGAATTAAACAATGAGGTGTCGCAGCTTCGCCGGGAGCGCATAGACTTTACGTCATGACTTTGCGTGACCATCTCCGCCCCTCTGCCCTTTTTGGTGACTCCGCCCTTGGCACTACCGCCCGATCTGCGACGGAAGGATTATCCAGTGCCGCGGTCTCTGGGGTCTCTCGAGTGGGCAGCCATATCGGGGTTGATCCCGATGTCGTTCCGGGGCCACGGGGTGGTCTTCCTCCAGAGGAGTTAACCGCTGCGCATTGGGGTAATGGGTCCCGGCGCGTCATCGATCCCATTGGCTGGTTTGAACACCAAAAAGGTATCGATGAGCTTCAGAAATCTTTTGACGCTATTCCGTCAGAAGCGCAGGTGAGGTTGGCGAAGAAAACGTCGAACCTTTTCCGCTCTCGAACAGCAACAAAGACGCCCGGTTTGAACGTCGAGGGCCTTGGCCGGGTCATTGCCGTGGATACACAAGCACAGACTGCCGACGTTCAAGGCATGTGCACATATGAAAACCTTGTGGATACCTTACTTCCGTTTGGTTTCGCGCCCTATGTTGTGCCCGAGTTGAAGACCATTACATTGGGTGGCGCTATTACCGGCATGGGCGTGGAGTCCAGCTGTTTCCGCAATGGTCTGCCCCACGAATCCGTCATCGAGATGGATATTCTGACTGGCACGGGCGATATTGTGACCTGTAGTCCGGTCGAAAATGTTGATCTTTTCCGTGCTTATCCCAATTCGTATGGTTCATTAGGTTATGCGGTTCGGATCAAAATAAAGATTGAGAAAATAAAGCCGTTCGTGGAGCTTAGGCATGTTCGTTTTCACGACCTCACCTCTATTGCCGCTGCTATTGACAGCATTGTGTCCAGCCATGAGTACGACGGCGAAAATGTCGATTATTTAGATGGTGTGGTGTTTTCGCCTACCGAGGGCTATTTGGTCTTGGGGAGGCAATCGTCGGACGTTCCGCCCCGGGTGTCCGATTACACGCGTGAGCACATTTATTACCGTTCCTTGCAGCACCCCGAGGGCACGGCCCGCGACACGCTGACCATGCACGATTACCTGTGGCGCTGGGATACGGACTGGTTCTGGTGCTCGCGCGCGTTCGGTGCACAGAATCCCACGATCCGTCGGATGTGGCCTGATGGGCTGTTGCGGTCATCGTTCTATTGGAAGATTGTGGGCGCCGATAAACGGTGGGATTTGGCGGACCGGATTGAGGCCCACCACGGCCGTCCCGCCCGTGAGCGCGTTGTTCAGGATGTCGAAGTGACGACGGATAAGGTACCGGAGTTCCTGGAGTGGTTCTTCCAGGCCAGCGAGATCCAGCCCGTGTGGTTGTGCCCAATCAAGCTGGCGGAAGAGTCGTCATCGTTGACGACGCGCGGCAATGTGTTGTCCTCCGATGTTGCTCTGGCTGACGGCGCTGGCTCCCATCCATGGCCGCTGTACCCGTTGTCGGTGGGTGATGTGTGGGTCAATATTGGCTTTTGGTCCTCGGTGCCCGTGGATTTGACGGATGATCCGCAACCCGGCGCGTTTAATCGTGTTATTGAAAGGAAGATCCGCGACTTGGGTGGGCATAAGTCACTCTATTCGGAGGCTTTTTATTCGAAAGAGGAATTTTCCGCGCTTTATGGCGGCAGTATTCCAGAGCTGGTGAAGAACATTTATGACCCGAACCATCGTTTCCCTGGTCTTTTCGACAAAGCAGTAGGCGGGAAATAAGCGAATTCCGCCCGACGTGGCTAGGGAAGCGCTCAGTACTACTATGGTTGTAACTATTTGCGACGCGATGACGCTACCGACATACGAGGTCATTAGGCCAGTACCTGCCGTGTAGCGCCATTGCGCCAGCCGAATACCTGAGGACGAAGAGGAAAGAGTCGGGCGCATTGAGTATGACTGTCGCAGATATCATCGCATCTATTACGAAAGGGCCGCTGCCATTCAAGGTGGAGGCTTATGACGGAAGCTCCATTGGTTCGGGCGATATTACTGTCCGTCTGGAAAACGAGGATGCTCTGGCCCATATCGCGACGGCACCGGGCGATTTAGGACTTGCCCGCGCCTATGTGACGGGCGCATTGACTGTTGAGGGCAAAGGATCTCATCCTGCCCATCCATATGTCCTTTTCGACGATTTACAAAAGGCGTATTCGACCGTTTCTATCTCTAAGAATCCTCGTGTGATTGCCAAACTGATCCGTGAGTTACGCAATCATCACGCTTTCCGACGCCTTCCCATCCCTCACCAGGAAGTTATCCCTGGGTGGCACAAGGCTCTCCGGGGTGCGATGGAGGGAGTGGCGAAGTCGACTCGTCGGCACTCTAAGGCTCGCGATGCACAAGCGATTAGCCATCATTATGACGTTTCCAATAGCTTTTACGAGCATTTCTTAGGGCCATCGATGACGTACACCTGTGCGTGTTACCCCACTGAAAACGCGACGTTGGAAGAGGCTCAAGAAAACAAATACCGGTTGGTGTTTGATAAGTTGCGGCTGAAAGAGGGCGATCGTCTTCTTGATGTCGGTTGCGGTTGGGGCGGAATGGTCCGCTACGCGGCCAAGCGTGGTGTTCATGCGTTGGGCGTGACGCTGTCTCATGCGCAGGCTGAGTGGGCGAATGAAGAAATTAAGCGCCAGGGGCTCGAGGAATTCGCGGAGGTCCGCTACCAGGATTATCGCGATGTTCCAGAGAGCGATTTCGACGCTGTTTCTGCTATCGGCATTCTGGAGCACATTGGTCCAAAGAATTATCGATCATTCTTTAGCTTCCTTTATGGCAAATTGCGGCCTGAGGGAATGATCCTTAACCACTGCATTACCCGGCCACATAACCGCCCGACGCGAACGGGCCAGTTCATTGGACGCTACATTTTCCCTGACGGCGAGCTGACGGGCGCGGGCACCATCATTACCCGTATGCAGGACGTCGGTTTCGACGTTGTCCATGAGGAAGATCTGCGGCCGCATTATGCCCACACGCTGCGTGATTGGTGCCTGAATCTGCAGAACAACTGGGACGAGGCCAGCACGTTGGTGGAGCCGTCCACGGCGCGTTTGTTCGGTCTATATATGGCCGGTTCCGAGTGGGGCTTCGACCACAACATCATTCAGCTCCACCAGGTGTTGGGGCAGAAACTTCCCGACGATGGGACGTGGAGTCTTCCGCTGCGCCCCTGGTGGAAAGCGTAGCTAGCGGACGTAGCTATTAGTACAGTTAATCGTCATGGTGAAAATTCCCGGACTTGCCCGCCACGCAACCAGCATGGTCGGTGCTGACCCGACAATCATGTCGGCTCTACTCAGCACTCCTTTGACTAAGTTGATTCGACCCACGTCGGACCCCATGACGGTGGGCGAGATTATCGACGCCATCGCTGACTTCCCCATTCGTGTCACTGCTTTCGATGGTTCCTCGGCTGGGGCGACGAATGGCGCAGCGACTTCGGCGGGCGCTTCCGGCGAGATGGGAATACACATCACCAAAGACGGTTTAGCATATATCGCAACCGCGTCGGGTGAATTAGGTCTTGCTCGCGCGTATTTAACGGATAATTTGCGGGTGAAAGGGACTCATCCTGCGAACCCCTACGACTTGTTCGGGGTATTGCGGACTGCTCGCTTAAAGAAGGTGTCGCCGTCCACAGTTCGTCGGATTATCGGTACCTTGGCGGCCATGGATGCCTTCCGGAATTTGCCTCAGCCTCCGCAGGAAATGGTGCCCTTTTGGCAGCGGGCCATTGACGGGTTATCCCGACATTCTCAGCAACGTGATGCGGAATCAATTAGCCACCATTATGACGTCTCGAATAGGTTTTATGAACTGTTTTTGGGGCCGTCGATGACTTACACGTGCGCGTATTACCCCGACCCCTCCGCCACCCTGGAGGAAGCGCAAGAAAATAAATACCGCCTTATTTTCGATAAATTACGCCTACAGCCAGGGGACACACTTCTCGATGTTGGCTGTGGCTGGGGTGGAATGGTTCGCTATGCCGCCAGCCACGGAGTCAAGGCGATCGGGGCAACCTTGTCACGAGAACAAGCCGAATGGGCTAATGAAGAGATTGGTCGTCAGGGGCTTAGCGATCTCGCTGAGGTGCGGTTCCAAGACTATCGCGATATTCCAGAAACAAATTTCGATGCCATTTCAGCTATCGGCATTCTGGAACACATCGGTACCGCTAATTACCATGATTTCTTTTCCTTTCTTTTCAACAAGCTTCGCCCGGGCGGATTGATACTCAACCACTGCATTACTCGCCCGATTAATGAGGCCAAGACCAATGCTGGCCCGTTCCTTGATCGATATATTTTCCCCGACGGAGAATTGCACTGTTCAGGAAATATTATTGCGAATATGCAGGGCGCAGGCTTTGAAGTGATGCACGAGGAAAACTTACGTCCTCACTACGCTCGAACCCTCAAAGCATGGTGCAACAACTTGGAAGAGAATTGGGATGCTGCCTGCGACGAAGTAAGTGAAGCTACGGCGAAGCTATATGGGGTATATATGGCTGGGTCTGCGTGGGGATTCGACCACAATATTGTGCAGCTGCACCAAGCCTTGGGCGTGAAACCGCTTCAAGACGGCACGATGGCAGTTCCCGAGCGCCAATGGTGGGAGAGCTGACAGCCTGGCCGGACAAGGAGCGTCCAGCTGGGCTTCGTACCCACGGCCATACCGTTGCTACTCTGTCTGTCATGACTGAATCCCCTGCCATAGAGGGCTCACCTGCCACCGATACGTCATTCGACGTCATAAATTCCGCGGGAAAGGCGCGAGCCGGAGTGATCCACACTCCTCACGGCGATATTCCCACACCCGCTTTTATTCCTGTGGCAACAAAAGCAACGGTCAAGATGCTCACTCCGGAGCAAATCAGAGCGACCGGTGCTCAAGCGATCCTCTCTAACGCTTACCATCTTTATCTTCAGCCGGGCCCTGATCTGGTTGATGAAGCCGGTGGCGTCGCCGCATTTGAGAATTGGCATGGCCCGACGTACACCGATTCTGGCGGGTTTCAGGTCATGAGCCTGGGCGTCGGGTTTAAAAAAGTATTAGGCATGGAGACCAAGGATATTAAACCGGAGGATGTAAAAGCTCGACATAAAGAGCGTTACGCCCACGTTGATGACGACGGCGTTAATTTCCGCAGCGTTATTAATGGATCCAAGCATCGCTTTACTCCTGAAAAGTCGATGCAAATCCAACACGGATTAGGCGCCGATATTATGTTCGCGTTTGATGAGCTGACAACATTGGTGGATTCGCGGGAATACCAAGAGGAGTCAGTGGAACGAACTCGGCGCTGGGCGGAGCGGTGTCTTGAGGAACATAACCGGCTGACGGAGGCCCGCGTCGGTAAGCCACTTCAGTCCTTGTGGGGTGTGGTTCAGGGCGCTCAATATGAAGATTTACGACGCCACGCTGCGCAATCATTGGTCGATATGTCAGACCGCTTCGAGGCTGAAGGCCGTCGTGGATTCGGTGGTTTCGGAATTGGCGGCGCCCTGGAGAAAAGTGCGCTGGGGACTATCGTCGGGTGGGTCACTGATGTTTTGCCAGACAATAAACCCCGTCACCTGTTAGGCATTAGCGAGCCTGATGATTTGTTCACCGCCATCGAGGCTGGTGCGGATACTTTTGATTGTGTTTCCCCCACCCGGTTGGGTCGGCGTGGCGGTGTCTACACACTCGATGGACGATTGAGTTTGAAAACAGCGCGGTTTACGCGTGATTTCCGTCCCATCGATGATGAACTAGAGGGATATGCTAGCCAGTATTCCCGCGCATATATTCACCATTTGCTCAAAGCTAAAGAATTTTTAGCGGGAACTCTGTGCAGTATTCATAATATTCAATTCATTGTGTCACTGGTGCATAATGCACGGCAGGCGCTCATCGACGGTCGTTTCTACGAATACCGTGATGAATTTCTTGGTCGGTATTATGCCAATGGTGGGCGCGCACCAGAGTGGAAATAGCGAACACGAATAAACAACACCAACGTGGAAATAACGGATACACAGTGGGCATAGCACAGGAAAACACTCGAGTACCGGGGGCAGTCTTAACACCCGAGACAGCCTCGGTAAGTGGTGCGGGGCGTTTTGCCCCCAGCCCTTCCGGAGATTTCCACCTCGGGAACTTGCGCACCTACACCTTGGCCTGGATTTTTGCTCGAGCAACGGGCCGTCGCATGCTGTACCGCGTCGAGGATATCGACCGGGAACGCTCCCATGACAGCGCCGCACTCGACCAAATGGAGGACCTCGCTTCGTTCGGCATGGATTGGGATGAGGATCCCGTCAAGCAATCCGATCGCTTTCCTCTTTACGACGATGTACTCGCCTGGCTAGCCAAACGCGGGTGGGTATACGAGTGCTATTGCTCCCGCAAAGACATACGTGAAGCTTCACGAGCACCGCATGCGACACCCGGAATGTACCCCGGTACGTGCAGGAATCTCACCGACGAACAACGCCAGGAGCAGCGCAACAAACTCGCCGCACAAGGGCGTCCACCTGCTATTCGATTCAATGCCCACGCAGCGTACGACGCAATCGTGGCTGATGGTCACGCCACCACAAATAACCGGTCCACAGATAACCACACCACTCCCCCTCGGCTCTGGACGATCCACGAAGATTTCACCACTCCCCCCGAGCATTCCGAACCGCATTACGACCCCGCATCCAAGGACCGGCCCGCTTCCACACTATCCAGTGTTTCCACCGGTTATTCGGGTCCGGTCGACGATATTGTCCTTCGCCGCGGGGATGGCAATTGGGCGTACAACCTGGCCGTCGTCGTCGATGACCTCACCATGGGCATTGACCAGATCACACGCGGTGACGATCTTCTCGCGTCGGCACCCGGCCAAAACTTCTTGGCCACTGTTTTAGAGCCGTGGGCTACTGATGCCTCACATAAAACGGCTATTGCCCCCACACGCTGGCGATATAACCACGTGCCCCTCGTCGTCACGAGAGAGCAGATGAAAGGCCACGAGACGACTGATCACCAGCTCAAACGCCTAGCTAAGCGGGACGGTGCGGTCACGGTACGTGAGCTCGGCCACGACACAGCATGGGCATGGGTGGCACAGTCCCTCGGCCACCCGGAGTGCGCGTCGGCACCCGAGTTGTTGGACGCCATCGACATCGACGCGATGTCCCACGACCCCGTCGTGGGACACCTCAGCCATAAGGCTCATCGACGCCCATCATTTCGATAACGGAGTAGCCGTTACAAAACGGAACTCGCTGCAACAGGAGAACAGCAGCAGGAGAACGACACCGGGGGTAACCGTCCCGACATTATCACCGTCGTTCACGTGCATGATTTACCGGCCGCACTCTCGGATAGGCCAATGTCGGGGGTGAAAATGAGGGCAGGAACCCCAGCCACACGAGGGTTGTGTCCGGTTCATGAGTACGGTTGTGTGTGATCCTTGGCTCTTACGCGGCATTAAGTGAGCCAAACCACATAAACATCGACAAGGAACGACTATGGACCTTTCAGCTCCTCTCCATATTGTCGTCATGGGGGTTAGTGGCAGTGGGAAAACGTCCGTTGCCCAGCATCTCCATGATTCGACCGGCTTCCCCTACGCGGAGGCCGATGACTTCCACCCGCAATCGAATATCCAGAAAATGGAATCTGGGATTCCGCTTACCGACGACGACCGCTGGCCGTGGCTGCGTGCCCTACGGGATTGGATGTCCGAGCACGGCGACGCCGGCGAGTCAACCGTCGTGACCTGCTCTGCCCTGAAACGCGCCTACCGCGATCTGCTGAGCGAAGCCCACGGCAATGTTCTCTTCGTCCACCTCGATGGCCCGATGGAACTCATTGCGAGCAGGATGGAATTACGGTCGGGCCACTTTATGCCCCGCTCGCTGCTGCCATCGCAGTTCGACACACTGGAAACGCTGGAGGGTGACGAGAACGGGATCACCCTCGACATTTCTCAAACCATTGAGGAATTGGATAAACAAGTGCTGGCCATTGCTCAGCGAAGTGCCGACGCCGGAGGTCATGAGTAATGCTCACTCCGCTTGCAGCTGACTCCACCGTCACTGTGCACGCCTCCCACGGGCAGCTCATCATGGCAGCGTGCGTGAGCATCGCGCTCATTATTGTGCTGATCACGTGGCTGAAACTGCACCCGTTCTTGTCGCTGCTGGTCGGCTCTGGGGCGTTGGCGCTCCTGGCGGGTATCACGCTAACTGATACCTTCACCGCTTTTTCGTCGGGAATGGGGTCGACGGTCGGCGGCGTCGGGGTTCTGATCGCGCTCGGTGCAATTATTGGCGCGCTGCTGGTTGAGACCGGCGCGGCGGACGAAATCGTTGACACGTTCCTCGAGCACACCTCTGAGCACCGTCTCCCCTGGGTGATGGCGACGCTGGCGTTCCTGATTGGTATTCCGCTGTTCTTCGAGGTCGGCCTGGTTCTGCTCATCCCCGTGGTGATGCTGGTGGCGCGACGTGTTCACGCCCCGGTGGTGCTATTGGGCATCCCCGCGCTCGCCGGGTTGTCAGCTTTGCACGGTTTGATCCCGCCACACCCCGGTCCCCTGATTGCCATCGATTCCCTATCCGCCAACCTTGGGCTGACCTTGGGTCTCGGGTTGATCGTCGCCATCCCGACGGTCATTATCTCTGGTCCGATTTCCGCGCGATTCATGGCGAAGTGGGTTCCTGTGCCGGCGCCGGACACGTTCGACACGGATAAAAACATTCCGCGCGAGTCCCGCCCCTCGTTTGGCGTCGGGATTTCCGTTATTTTGCTTCCCGTTGTATTGATGCTGGCCAGGACTGTCGAGGAAACCATCGGCATCGACAAAGGAAGCGCCTTCGGCAATGCCCTCGACTTTGTCGGCGAGCCGCTGGTTGCTCTGCTCATTACGACGTTTTACGCGATGATCATGCTGGGGCTGCGCACCGGACATTCGTTGAAGGAAACATCCGATGTCGCCGGTGGCTCTTTCGGTCCCATCGCGGGGATTCTTTTGATCGTGGGCGCCGGTGGCGGTTTCAAAGAAACGCTGGTGGAGACGGGTGTCGCGACGGTTATTGGCGATTGGATCCACGGTGTGGGGCTCTCCCCCATCCTGGCCGGGTGGCTGGTTGCCGTGGCGATTCGGTTAGCTACCGGTTCAGCAACCGTGTCGACGATTACCACCGCCGGAATCATGGCCCCCGCAGCTGCCAACCTAACCGACACCCACACGGCGCTGCTCGTGCTGGCCATCGGCGTCGGATCGGTATTTCTCTCACACGTCAACGACGCCGGGTTCTGGCTGGTCAAAGAGTACTTCGGGATGACCGTGGGACAGACGTTCAAAACATGGTCCCTCATGGAGACGATTTTGTCCGTGACGGGGCTGCTCTCAGTTATGCTGCTCAGCCTCGTTATTTGACGTTATGTGACCCCGGCGAGTTTGCGTTTTCGCCGGGGTTATCCGTTTTCGTTGTCGTCATCGCCCTCGGTGGTCGCACCTCGATGGTCGACGTACCAGTCCGTCAAGGACGGATCGTCGCTGCGGAATTCGGCACCCGCACCCTGCTCCGCCGGGACACGCGAGGTACCGAACACGAAATCATCCCCATACATGTCAATGCCGCGATGCACACCACGTGAAATGGCTTCGCGCGCGTAGGTGCGTCGAATCATGTACGGATCCTGACGTAGGTCCTTCGCCCAGGCAATCATGATCCCGATAACAATGAACACGAACGGGAACGCACTGGTCACCATGATCGATTGCAACCCCGACAGCGCATCTTGACCACCGGCCAGCAACAAGAAAATCGCGATGAGCCCAAGGGTAACGCCCCACATGATCGTGATCGGAGTGGACGGCAAAGCTCGACCCGACTGAGACATAGAGCCCACCACATTGGTGGCGGAATCAGCAGCCGTCGTAAAGAAGATCACGACCGCAATAAGAACGACGGTCGATGTTATGGGTGTCAAAGGAAGATTATCCAGCAGATCGAACATCACGTTTTCGCCCGAGCCTTTAACCTCAAGACCAGGGCCTTTCATATTCATCCACATCGCGGTGCCGCCATAAATCGTGTACCACGCGGTGGAAATCAGCGCGGGAACAAAAATCACCACGGTGGTGAATTGGCGCAGCGTTCGCCCTTTCGAACTTTTTGCAATAAACATTCCGACGAACGGCGACCATGACACCCACCACGCCCAATACATCGTGGTCCACGACGTCAAGAATTCCTTCTCGGCATCACCTTGGCTCGGCGAGATGGACATCATCGCCATGAAGTTTTGGAACAGCGCGTAAATAGACGTCGGGAAAAGATCCAGAATGAACAAGGTGGGGCCGGTGATTAATGCGAAAGCAGCCAATGCCACCACAATGATCATATTTGCGTTCGATAGCATCCGGATTCCGCGTTTAATTCCACTGACTGCAGAGAAAACAAACACCACAGTAAGGAGAACCATGGCTCCGATCAGGAAAGCGTTGCCGTGAATTTCTTTTCCTGTTAATAGCGACGTTCCTGTGCGGATTTGCAGGGCGCCGATACCGAGGGAAATCGCCGTCCCAAAGAGAGTGACAAGAACGGCGAAGATGTCAATAAATCCGCCCAGAATTTTGTGCGTCCCGTCGGGGAAAACAGGCTCGAAAATGGAGGAAATGAGTGGGAGGCGGCCGCGTCGGTACGACGAGTAGGCAATAGCACCGCCGACGAAGGCGTAAATCGCCCACGCCAGGCTGGCCTGGTGCAGGATCGTCGTGGACATCGACGGCAACACCGCGGCCATCGTGCCGGACTTGGCGTCGGTGGCCGGCGTCGGGGCGAGCAAATGCGTCAGGGGTTCCAGCGGTCCGTAGAAAATCAAGCCGATGCCGAGGCCCGCAGCAAAGAGCATGGCGATCCACGATCCGGTGGAATAATCCGGGCGAGAATCGTCGGCACCCAGTTTGATGTTCCCGGTGGGACCGTACCCGACGATCAGCATGAAAAGAAGGACCGCGATCATGAGGCCGCCCAGCAGCCATGCAAAGTGAGTGGTGATCCATTCTTGCATGTCAGCGCCGACGACGCTGATGCCAGGGATGAGGCCGGGGTGGAGCCGAGGTTCTGGGTTAACGGCTCGCTTGAGCGCCTGGCCGACCTGTTGCGGTGTTCCGCGGCGAGAATGTGAGAAACCGGGCTTTTCCGGCGGGGAGCTATGGGATGAGGCTGGCACAGCGTGAGCCCTTCGTAGTTCGACGGAGGTGTAACCCTCCCTTGCCATCTAATAACGGTATAGGTATCGACGCCTTAAGTCAGTTTTTCTACTTGATATACCTCTCACGTGAAGCCGGCTTTCACAAACTAGGGTCGTTCCCATGAGCACAGATGGAAATAGGGAGCCGTCATTAGGGGGAACAGCCGCCGTTGACGGGAACACCGTTAACAGGAGCAGCGCCGTTGACGGGGAGAACCCCACGGTCGCGGGGTCAACGGTCCTGGCAATTACTGCATGTCCGACGGGTATTGCGCACACGTATATGGCCGCGGAGAAGCTCGAGGCCGCGGCCAAGGAGGCCGGTGCGACGATCAAGGTGGAAACTCACGGCTCGATCGGCGTCGATAATGCTTTTTCTCATGCGGATATTGCGACGGCGGATGCCGTGATTATTGCGGCGGATATTGCGATTGACAAAGAGCGGTTTGTGAATAAACGGCTGGTCACGACGGGTGTTGATGCTGCAATCAGCCATCCTGATAATCTTCTTCGGCGCGCACTGGTCGCTCCACAGTGGGGGCAGCATGGCAAGGGGAACCTGGGTGGCGACGGTGACCGTGGCGCGGGCGCCGGTGGGGGAGCCTCCGGGGGCTCCTCCCCTGACGCCGATGGAACGTCGATGAACGGATCAGCGAGCGGTGAATCATTGAACCCTGCGACGGTGATCTACCGAGCCTTGATGGCTGGGGTATCTCGCATGATCCCCTTCGTGGTGACGGGTGGGCTGCTCATCGCCGTGGCGCTGTCCTTGGGTGGCCACCCGACATCGGAAGGTATGCAAATACCAAAAAATAGCTTTTGGTACGACATTAATCAGCTGGGCACATTAGCGTTCAGCCTGATGGTGCCGGTGTTATCGGCCTATATCGCGGAAGGAATTGCGGACCGGTCCGCGTTGGCGCCCGGTTTTATTACCGGTATGGTCGCTGTGACCGGTTCACTGTATGGCTCCGAGGCGGGCACTGGATTTATTGGTGGCATTGTCACGGGTATTTTGTCCGGTTACGTAGCATTGGCTATTCGAAAGATTCCCGTTAATAAGTATGTGGCCCCTATTTGGCCGATTATTGTCATTCCGATTGTAACCACGCTCATTGTCGGCCTGCTTGTTATTTATGTCATCGGCGCACCAATTGCATCACTTTTCGACGCCCTGACGCACTGGCTATCCAGCATGAATGGGACGTCGTCTGTGGTGCTGGGCGCCATCTTGGGCGCAATGATCGCTTTTGACATGGGCGGTCCGTTCAATAAAACGGCGTTTCTTTTCGGCGGCGGTTTAATTGCTGCCGGTAATGCTGCACCGATGGGGATGAACGCGGCGGCTATTGCGGTCCCGCCGCTGGCAATGGGCGTTATTACTTTTATTCGCCGACAATGGTTTACTAAGCCTGAAAAAGATGCTGGCATAGCTGCCCTAATCATGGGATGTTTCGGTATTACCGAGGGCGCTATTCCTTTTGCAGCGGCTCGCCCGTTTCAGGTTATTCCGGCCAATGTTATT
The DNA here is from genome assembly GCF_053760365.1 of Corynebacterium sp. c7Ub_26. Classification (NCBI taxonomy): domain Bacteria; kingdom Bacillati; phylum Actinomycetota; class Actinomycetes; order Mycobacteriales; family Corynebacteriaceae; genus Corynebacterium; species Corynebacterium sp. c7Ub_26. The sequence goes on from NZ_JBSNBL010000003.1 coordinate 303,729, forward strand.
GGTGGAGCCGTGGCCGGTGCGCTCGCCGGTTTATGGGGTGTGAAAGATAACGTCATGCACGGCGGGCCGATTGTTGCCGTGCTGGGGGCTATCGACGGCGTTGTGTGGTTCTTCATCGCCGTGCTCGCTGGTATCGCGACGACGGTCGCCGTCATGATGGGGCTGACGCGCATAAGTATGTCCCGGAGTAAGAATTCACCGAGGACAACGCCCCGTTCGAGTGCTGCTGGTGCTGATGCTTCTACTGATGCTTCTAACCCGCAGAACACTGGCGCTGTTACCAGCGCTGAACCTGCCGGGGCTGTTTCCGACACCAAGCGCGCTGGGGAGCCAGATGCTCCTCACCTTATCGACGAAACACTCGTTGTCCTGGACGATAACGCCCCTTCTGGGGACCGCGAAAACGTCATTCGCGGTTTGATAGACCACGCAGTCACGGCCGGCCGAATTACCGATGGTGAAGCAGTGATCCAGGCAGCGCTGGCTCGCGAGGAACAATCTACGACGGCGGTGGGAAATGAAGTGGCCATTCCTCATGCGCGGGTAGCTGGCGTCGCAACGCCGACGGTGTTGTTCGCCCGGATTCCGGGCGATGGCGTCGACTGGAACAGCCCGGATAACACGACCGTACGTTTTGTGCTCCTCATTGCCGTTCCTGAAGGGGCGAATAAGAAACACATGAAGATTCTCGCCCAGCTAGCGCGTGCCCTGATGAGAGACAATTTCCGCACTCGCCTCCGCGAAGCGACAACGCGCGCTGAGATAGTCGACGCTGTTCAGGAGGCCGTGGGAAACCTATAAGCACCTAACAGTGAGGACGGATCCGGTTTTATTCCACTGAATTAAGCGTTGCCACGGCCCCAGGAGCCGGTACCGCCACATCTTTCACTGGTGAATTAATAATCTGGAATTCACTCGGCGTGACCCGCGCAAATACTTGGTGCGGGTCTTCGCCCTTGAGATATGTGTCCAGAAAACTCTTCAACTCGGGGTCATGTTCTGCGGCCTGCTTGGTTTCCTGCGGGACACGTAGTGCTGCCACGTAATTTCGTGGGATCCCTTCAACCAATCCGGCAGGTCTGCTTCCGAATTCTCCTTCACCTGGCAGCACACGCTGCGATAAAGGAGTTCCCAGGCGACCATCGACGGTCTCTAGGAGCAGCGGATACTTCTTACCATTAACCGTTACGGTGATGTCATGTTTCTCACCTGCGTAGGCGAAGTGATCGATGCTTAATGACGCATTGTCGGTTACTTTCCCCTCGTAACTAAAGGCTGATTCGTCCGCCAATGTATCTGTGCTTCGATCGGTGGAAGAATTTTCAAGTTTCTTCCCCTCTAGCGGTAAGTGAGTTGCGGTGAAAGCCCAGTTTTTAGCGGCCAGAGCCTTATGCCAATAACCCGATTCACCATCGGAATTCGCGCCCTCTACCCTGAGTTCGCGGTTCGTCGAGCCAGGCGCCGTCGTGTGAATAGAAATCCTGCTCGTGATTGTGCCAGGAATTTTTGGCTGGGGAGTCCACTCTTGCCCTTCAATCGCTATCGGCGCTGTATTGTTATCCAATCGCTGTTGAAGGGCATTAGTTGCCGACGAGCGCTCGTCCGGATTGTTGGGGTCGTTCCATTGGTAGCGGAATTGAGCTGGGTCGGCACCGCGAACGTCATAGTCGGACAACTTCGTATACATATCACCGTATTTATTGGTAATAAAGATGACCGATCCTGATGCCGACACGGATTCGGCCTGGAAACGCGAATTAAATGGCGTACCGATTTCATAGGAATAGTCACGCGCAAGCCACGGATCAAGGCTGTAAAGATGCGATCCATCTTGGCCGAGTGCGACTACTTGGGTGACTTTGGCATACGAGATTGGCTGTTCTTTACCATCGGGCGTGGAATATGTTTTATCCACATTGTTGTCGATCAGAGTAAACGACCATTTCCCTTCCTCAGTGGTGGGCGATTGCAATCCTTTGCCCAACCACACGGGCCCTCCCCAGGCCCTGATCCAACCCCATCGTGCCGGGCTCGAAAGCAAATTACTCAGCGTGTACATCCAGCCATCTTTATCCAGCGCGATGAGAGAATCACCGTTGATGGACATGCTGACAATGTTTCCATCTAAGCAATCGGGAGTCGAAAGATGTCGCCACTGCTCTTCCCCTCGATGACGAACCATCAATGATCCCTCATGAAGGGCAACATCAATTTTTTCGTTGAAACCTTGATGATTGTCTCGTAAGTCAATGCGTTCCGGCAGATCTTCATTATTTGCGACGGGTAAAGCATCATAACCATCATCACCGAAATCAGGCGCAACCAGCCCTAGAGGAAACTGCCCATTCCCTTTACCGATATCGCCGAGATAAGGGACGCACGTTGCATTCGGCTGTGCAGACGCCGGAATATCAGGCTGCGGAGAATCACTGGGCGCACCATTGGCGACGGCAACGCTAGCCAGTGGAATAGAGAGCGTAACAATAGCGGCGGAAATTAAACGTGAATGCGACGACTTACGTACATGCCGCGATTTATGAGCGTATGGGAAATGCCGTCGGACGTTGTTTCGGTGGTGCATGACAACCCGCCTTTGTTTCAGGTGTGCGAAAAAGCGGCGGTAGTTGAGCCCAATGTTTGGGGATTATTGACCGCCGAATACAGCTCTGCTGTTTAAAATCTTAGTTTCTGTGACGGTTTTGCAGCGGTCAATAGATGTCTAGATCAATAACGCGATCCCCCGACTTACCCCCGGACGTAATTACGTGTAACGCCCAGGAGGTTTCACACACGACTTAGTCTGGCGGTAACTCACCTTCCATAACGACGGATTCGGATTGATCATCCCAGCGGAACATGGCAACTGATCGTCCCGTTGGCGCTGCCTGAGGCTCCCCTGGTTTCGGCCATTCCCAGGTGACATTGATCGTTGAATCATCAATGCGCCGGATATACGGCGGGTTTGTCGGCTTCTGAGACACAGTTTTTATGAACCGGCCATTGTGGAACAGCATGACCTGTGTAGGAGGATTGCCGTCACCAATATACGTGGGAACTAATGATGTCCATGACAATGGAGCGCATGGTTGGTTTTCAGAGAAAGAGGAAGAACCAATGTCCCATTGCCCCCACTCAGGTGGTGGAAGCTCGGCCGCGTGGGTTTGAAATTCCTGTATCGCGGTAATTTGGGTGCAACTTTCCTGATCTTTTCGCTGCTGTGCAGCAGTTTTGCCGTTGCTATCTTCCGCCTCCGCCGCATCTTGCTCGTCAGATTCCGCGACGTCACTACTACTGTCCTCTGATGTTGCCGTGCTTTCAGAACTCGGAGTAGCGGTGGAAGACTTCGTTACCACGGACGTCGGCTGATTAGTGGCCTGCGAGTTGTCGTTATCACCACCCTGGTTGCATCCAGCTAGCACGACCACGCTAGCTAATAACGCAATGCCCTTGACTGCGTGTGACGATGACACTTTCATGCTCTTCGACCTCTCATCACCGCATGGTGGAATTAAATGCGTACTGAAATTGAATACGCACTTCCTAGCATAAGTGAAGCCCCCATTGTCGACATCACAAACAGTTGACAAGCGAATAACAAAATACTTTCTTTTAGGACACTTATGCAGAATGTAATGCCAACAACCCTCCTCAACGTTTTAATAAATAAAGGAGGCTGAAAAATATGAACGAACAGCAATGGGGACAAGAACACCGCGACGAAGCGTGGGGAGACAACGCGAATCAGAACGGTAACAATCCCCAGGACAATAATGGACCCAACGACCAGAACAACGTGCCGAATGGGCAAACCACTCAGAACAATGGGCAGTGGGGTGCTGGGACGCAGGGGGATGCACAACCCACGACGGCCTTTCCTCCTCAAGGCTTTAATGGGCCACGAGGTTTTAACGGACCACCACCCAATGGCCAATTCAACTATCCTCCAACGCCCGGTAATCAACCATGGCCCGGGAATCAACCCCAGCCTGTCAACCAGCCCTGGCCGGGGAACCAAGCACAGTACGGAAATCAGCCGTGGGCTAGTAACCAACCTGGATCTGGACCGGTCGAATATCCCGGTGCGTTAAATCAGCCTTGGCCTGGGAATCAACCACAGTTCGTTCATCAACCACAGCAGGGGAACCAGCCCTGGCCACCTAATCAACCGTGGTCCGGAAACCAACCCCCGCAACCTGTAGAGTCTCCACAAGAACCACCACAGCAAGGTCCACAGCCGACGCCACGGACGGGTGCAGAAAACAAGCGTCGCTCTCAATTCCCACGCCCGTCGATCGAACGTCTTACGTCAGAAGGCCAGTCCGGCTGGGGACCCCACCACTCCTCCGACGGAGGAGCTAGCGGATCAATCGGTCCACACCAACCAGCACCGCATCATCCCGTCAGCCCCAACTATGACGGAGGAGCATCGGCAGCAGGTACACCACCCGGCGGGCATGGCACTATCACCGGGCCTCACCCTTCAGCACCTGATCCAATGAGTGGCTCGCAAGCTTTCACCGCAGGACCACCAGATCCGATAAGTGGCTCTCACGCGATTACAGCGGGCGGAAGCAAAGTCGCTGCGGGTGGAGCCAGTAAAAGCGGAGCCGCTGGCATCTTGACATCAACAAAAGGCATCGTCGGAGCGGCAATCCTTGGCGGTGGCGCGGTGGTGGGTGGTGGCGTGGCCTACAACCACTACACCACCAATGACGATTCCAGTGAACCAACAACGTACACACATCTCTTTGACGATATGTCCATCGGAAAAGATGTTCTCGGCGGTGGTGATGGGGTGGGTTTCCGCCTCGCTGACACCAATTTCAATTGCTATATCGCCTTTTCCGCGAACATGATGGACACATTAAGCTGCTACCAACCCGGAAAACCTGATCCCGATCGCAGTACAGAATCGGCACCGAATTCTGACCAAAAGTTCGTTTATTCTCATCAGGAATTCAAGACCGACAGTGACTTCTCCAACGATGGCGGGGTTCTCCACCCTGGAGAAAAAGCCCCATTCGGTGACACCGTATGCGGAGTATTTGAGGATAAAAAAGCAACATGCATCATCGATAATAACCGCGTCGACTTTACAGATAAGGGCTACACCATTATCAAGCGTAGAGGTGATGGCACAGGCGTCACCGGATCCAAATGTGGCGACGTCAACGTGGACCTCGACAGATATCATTACGGAACCGTAAAAGCACCCGTACTCGTCCACCAAGGTGATGTGGATTGTTCACACGCTCTTGAAGCAATGCAGGACTATGTTGATACCAAGGATTTTGGAGGCTCCTCAGACGATAAAGAAGATTCAACTGGCTTAGATGACAACGGTTGGACGTGTGAGCCCACACATAATTCATACAGCGAAGAACCAGCGCCAAATGCAGTCCCCGGCGCCTTCCTATGCAAAGACGGTGAAGGAAAGATTGTTTATACGCCGCGAGAGTATTACCTCTAAAGGCTAAATCACTATCGACTTATCCTTTCCGCACACTAATGGTCCATCCGGCGTCGTCGGTGGCCTCGAAGTTCGTGACCTCGTGGCCATCGGTCGCCGCCCATCGCGGGATAGCGTGCGTCGCCTGGGTGCAATCGAAGTCGATGACCAGCTCATCTCCGCTGGAGAGCTGCTGCATCGCGTTCTTCGCTTCAATCAACGGGAACGGGCACACCGCACCCAACGTATCCAGGGCAAATCGTCGTTCACCGACGCGGCGTAAACCACCGCGAAACTTTCGGCCCGTGCCGTCAGCGGCATCACACCCATCGACGCCACCATCAGCCGGGCGCTCGAGCACAGACACCGCCGGTAAGCCAACGGCTGTCGCGAATCCTCCGGCATTCAATTCGGAATCGGCGGCAGAACCACCACCCGCAGAGGCGCCCACTAAAACAGGCTCGCGTTCCACATTCTGACGATCATCAGACTCTGCCAACACTGCACTGCGCTCGACTCCACTAGTCTCAGGCGTCAAGCCGTCGATACCGGGTTCAGGCGCTAATTCGGCGTCGGGAACAACAGCCAAGTCGCCAACGCTAGCCGCGCGGGTGGCGTCGGCAGTAAATGGGGACAAAGTGTAACCGTCCGGATCTTGAGAGTTGATCGGCTCGGCAGGCTTCAGCCACAGCTTCGCGGCGAACCCCACCCCCAACGCGATGAACAGCAAAGCAACCCAACCTTGGTAGCTAAACAGCGACGTCTGCACCATGCCGTTTCCGACCGTGCAGCCACCCGCCCACGCAGCGCCGACGCCCATCAACACACCGCCGGCGACCGACCGCACCGACTGGGTTCCCGACGGAACTCGCACGCGGAACTCCCCCGACAACTTCGCCGCCAGGTACGACCCGATCAGGATGCCAAGCACAAGGAGGGCTCCCCAGTTGATACGGGTCGCGTCACCCGTCGTCACGAAACGAACCAGGTCTGAGCTAGGTGTTGTGATTCCCAAACCATCGTTGCGGCCCGTCGCAGCAGAAAGAGGCCATGCGATGACGCCGAGCACACCGACGATCGCCCCCGTTGTGTACACGTGCCAGGGCTTTTCCGCCAACAGGTGCGCGAGGCCCGTCTTCTTCGCCGCGAGCTGAGCGATTTTCGGCTGAGCTGCCTCGACACGAACAAACTTCGCGACGAGGAACGCGGTCAACAGGGCTAGCGGGAGGGCCAAAGCCCACGTCGACACCCCTAGTGACTGCTGAATAGTGGTGAGCGGAACCGTGTATTCGCGAAGTGCACTGTTGATCCCCTGCAGCGCGCCCGCTTTCATCGCGGCGGCCGACAAACCATACGTGAGCAGCGCAATCCAGGAGCCGACGAGCCCTTCACCCGAGCGGTACCACGTTCCCGACGCGCACCCGCCGGCCAACACAATGCCGACGCCGAAGAGGAAGCCTCCGATGACGACGGCGAAGGGGGCGAAATCGTCGACCTCCGGGGTGATGGCCCCCAGCGAGGTTAGTGCGGCTAAGCCGACCGCGTGGACGGCGATCACGACGAGAAGCGCCACGAATCCGCGCCATGTTTTCAACGTGAAGATGTCACGCAGCATACCGGTGACACAAAAGCGACCCCTTTGCATGACGTAACCGAGGACCGTTCCAAGCACGAGACCGGTAATAAGCATGGCAACCTTTCCGCTTGAAGGGCGACGCTTGATGAGTGCCACCTGATGGAGGACATCTGTCCTACGTAACGACTGTCACACGTGGCGGCCACCGAAGTGGACACCATCATGTTCGTGCTTAGATTAGCCCAAAATAGACCGCTCTGTCTATAGTTTTGTGTAGATCTTTTACAGCGGGAGTGAACGGAGAGATTTCCAGCGTGTGCCAGAGCTCATGAGACGGCACGTGTGAAAGCGCATGAGAGCCCGGGACGGGTGTGTTTACCTTACCGTTCCCCACAAAAACGGGTACGTAACACAGACTTGCGCCGTGGGAAATAAAGAGTGGGCTTCACGTCCGCTTTACTAGAAGAGTGCAAACCTGATGAGGTCAGCACGCTGAAATTGAATCCACAACTAACTAGTCCCTAGCTAAGTAGCCTTTCTACCCCACCGAACACGGACTCACCATGAGCGAGGAATCAGGAGAACAACCACACAATGACCCCGAGACCACCCAGTTTCCGCCCAATAACCCCGAGGACACGTGGAACCATGCGGGTGGGCAGAACAACGAGACAAGGCAATTTCCGCCAGTGAACAACCCGAACTCCCAACAGGGGCAAACACAGGGGCAAGGCACCCCCGGATTTACTAATCAACCACCCAACCAACCCCAATGGGGACAACCGCCGACATCACAACCACCAACACCAAACCAAGGGTTTCCTCAAGGCGGATTCCCTCAAAACGAAAATGTTCCAAGTGGGAATACTTACGGCGGAAACGGAAGCACCGTCGTTTCCGCAAACACAAAACCTAACCGCATTGGCGCGAAAGGCGTCGCCAGTATTGTTGGCATACTCGTGTTGCTCGGTGGAGCGATTGGTGGAGCGAGTTACGTGTGGTCCAACCACCGCAATGGACAGGACAACAATGGAGCAGCGCTCGCCACTTCGGTAACGCAGTCTCAAGTGGCGTCCCCGTCGGCTAACTCCACCACTGGGCAGGAAACCACGGAACCTACCCGAAATAACGCCGCGATCAATCCCACCGTCAATAACGACGACACAACGGCGGACACAACCGAAGAAAGCGACGACTCTGACAGCTCAAGTAACAACTCGAATAGCAGTTCAGCAGGAGAATGCGATTCCCCAGGGGCTGACGGGAAAACTTACCAGATAGTAGTAGAAAAAGGCGATATTGAGTGCGCCGATGCTCAAGAAGTGCTCAAGCGCTACGACGAGGCCCCCCAAGGCGATGGAGGCCGGGATGGAGAGCGCAGCGGCAATTTCCAATTCTGGGATTCCGCCACCGACGATTGGAGCTGCGTTTCACCCACGTATGCCACCGCAAAAAGAGAAAACCGCGCCACTAGCTGTGGCAATGAAGAGTTAGGAGCCTCATTCTTCATTCCCTTAAACGCCATCGACGACGAGGAAGACCGCGACTAAACCAACGAAGCTCTAGTGGCTACGACCGGCCGCCCCCCCAAGAGCCGTCGATGGCCATCGCCGGTAAATGATGGGACAAATCCAGGAACGAACAATCGCTAGTCATTACCCCGCCGCTAGCACCGGCAACTGTTACTAGCGAAAGCAAAAAGGTCATCAGTGCGTCTCAGCAAAAGACTGTACTAATGACCTATCAGCAACAAAGGTCTATCGGGCCCGATGACCTACTAGGCCGAATGATCTATCGGTCCTATTAACCGATCACGGCCAGCTCTGGGTGAAGATGGTGCCGTAAATCCACGGGAGGAACTGATCAACCTTCGTGTAGTTCGCCATCGTCCGCCCCTCAGCATCCTTACCGCTCGACGAGCACAAGACGCCATAAAGCACCGGGCCGATGTGGAATGCTCCACCGGAGTCGCCATGCTCCTGGTGGCCAATGATGGATTTCGTCTCGAACATGTCCGCATTGCCTGGGCGCGGCCCGCGCGTCGGACCCGAAACGAAAGCCAAGCCTTGTTTCTCAGGGAAGCGGGCGACCCCACCCAGTGAACTGCCCAGGCTGATTTGGCACGGGGCCGGGTGACGGCAACATAATGGGACGAACCCCCATCGAAACATCAGTGCGAACCAGAGCAACATCAGCCCCGCCTGGTTCACGAACCACTCGGTCGACGTTGAGTGTTTGCTGAGCTCGCTCACCAATCTTCACGTGACCACCTGGACCTTTGCTGTTACCCAAACAATGTGCCGCAGTAATTACCCAGCGATCCGATAAAACGGAACCACTACACACACCACCAATAAGAACTTCAGCGGACCACGGTTCAAAAACAGCATCGTAGCCATCAGCTACCGCATTTGCCGATGGCGCTGCCACTGTTGTACCAACAACACACGCTGCAGCACATGCTAAAGCGCTTAGCACTTTTCTGATCTTCAATTTTCTACCTATCACTGATCTACACGAAAGAAAACAAAGGGAAACGTGGGAACTCACGCTCTCACTCCGATATATCTACTTCGGCTCCCATTGCATTAAATCATCTACATATGACGTCTGACAAGTCGGTTGCAGTGCGACGATGCCGCTACCGGAGGAAGTTAACACTTTTATCAACTATGCACAGGTTCAGTACGGAGGTACTCCGGAGATCAATCTCACAGAGCGAGAAAAGTAGAATAAGAAAACGCTATTTCAGCAATCGCTTTGACCTCAAAAACGGTTAATATTCATAGCACGGACTGGAAAATCACACTAAAGCTGGTTCACATTCGCCACAATATTTATGCTTATGAGCAGACGTACATTCGTCACACCGCAAGAACAATTTCCGGCACTTATCATTCGCACAATTCACGAATTGTGCCGTCGATTTCCCGCATTCAACACAACGGCCTAACGATTCCGCACCATCACCAAATTCCATATGCATTCTCTTATCAAAGACATAAAGAGAACCATCCCAATACCCATCGTTTCCGTACGCTTCCCCATAACGCACAATCCCTCCGTCCAGCTGATAGACCTCTTGGAAGCCACGGTTCTTCATGAGCACTGATAAAACCTCGCACCGTATACCACCCGTGCAATACGTCACTACCGGCCGCTTCTTCAAGTCGTCGTACTTGCCGGATTCAATCTCGCCCAAGAAATCGCGAGTTGTCGTCGTATTGGGAACCACAGCATCGCGAAACTTCCCTATTTCTGCCTCCATGGCATTGCGACCATCGAAAAACACCACCTCATCGCCACGCTCATCCATCAAACGATGAAGATCCTCTGGCCTTAGATGCGTGCCACCACCAACAACGCCCTCTTCATTGACTTTTAACTCGTCTACAGCGCCAAATGTGACTAACTCAGGGCGGACTTTCACGCTCAGGCGGGGGAAATCACCCCCATGACCCTCAGACCACTTAATATCGGCATTCTTAAAAGGCGCATAACTACGCGTTTCACGGCAATAACGTTTAACGTCGTTAAGTTCCCCGCCGAGCGTCGCGTTGATGCCATCTTTCGAAATGATCACCCGGCCCTTAAGATCCCACTTCTCAGCCAAGGCTTTCTGCCAGAGACGAATCGCTTCGGGGTCGGCTAATGGCGTGAACACATAAAACAGCACAATTTTTGGCATGGACATGCTGCTGATTCTAATAAGACACGTGTTAGACCAAAGAAAACGTTAGGCATCAACAGATCGCGACTCGTTCCAGCTCTTATTTCTACCGCCTATGCACCCCACTGTCGCAGACAGTGCACATCTTTTCGTCAGCGGTACACATTCCTGAACTCACCCATTGGAACCGCACAATCACACCGTGGAATGCGCCATTACTGCTGCATCATTACCTGTTTACCAAGGCTTCGTCGCACACCTGCCACGTCATCGTCGCCCGCGGAGACATCTATTTCGCGAGTAATCTAGGCCCACGAAGACTGCGCACCATCGACGCACTAAAACAGGAACTACAGAGCCACTCGATGGTGAAATAACCAGCACAAGCACCGAGGAGTCAGGTTTATGAAGAAGTTAATCAACGACCCGCATGACGTCGTCACCGAGAGTATCGAAGGGCTGGGCCTGGCGCACCCCGAGCTCGTCACGGTCAATCCCGACCCGCTGTTTGTCACCCGAAGTTCTGACAACACCAAAGAACAGGGCAAAGTGGGCGTCATTTCGGGTGGTGGCTCCGGGCACGAGCCTCTCCACGCGGGGTTCGTCGGTACCGGGATGCTCGATGCCGCCGTCCCTGGCCCCGTGTTCACGTCGCCAACACCCGACCCGATCCTCGACGCCGCGAAGAGCGCCGATAAGGGTGCCGGCGTGGTGTTCGTCGTCAAGAATTACACCGGTGACGTGCTCAATTTCGATACCGCTGCTGACCTGGCCGATATGGAGGACATTGAGGTCCGTCAGGTGATCGTGAACGACGACGTCGCCGTCGAGGATTCAACATTTACCGCTGGCCGACGCGGGGTGGCGGGCACTTTCTTGGTCGAGAAGATCACGGGTGCTGCGGCGGAGCGCGGATTGTCCCTCGACGAGGTCGAACGCGTTGCGCAGAGCGCCATTAATAATGTGCGGTCGATGGGGGTGGCGCTGACGTCCTGCACCGTGCCGCACGTCGGGAACCCGTCTTTCGATCTCGACGACAGTGAGATTGAGCTGGGTGTGGGCATTCATGGCGAGCCTGGCCGACGTCGCGTCCCCATGAGCAGCGCGGATGAGATCACGGATCAGCTGCTCGACCCGATTGTGGCGGATCTGGAGCTGAAGAAGTCCGACCGCATTATTGCCCTGGTCAACGGCATGGGTGGTACACCGCTGTCCGAGTTATACATCGTTTTCCGACGGGTAGCACAGCGGCTATCGGACCTCGGCGTCACTCTCGAGCGGTCCAATGTTGGGAACTTCGTCACCAGTCTGGAAATGCAGGGGGTGTCCGTCACACTGCTCCGCGTCGATGATGAACTGCTCTCCCTGTACGACGATCCCGCCGAGACGCCGGCATTCGTCAAGAAATAGACCAGAATAAAAACCGGGAATAAACGGAAATAAATCAGAGGAGGAACACAATGTCAGATTTGGATAAGGCATGGGCTGAACGGTGGATCCGCGGGTGCGCCGAGGCCGCGAGCGAGCACCGCGAGGAATTGATCGATCTAGACCGAGCTATTGGCGACGCTGACCACGGCGAAAATGTGGACCGCGGTTTCCAGGCCGTGGTGAAGAAGCTGGACGACGACCAACCCCAGGACATTGCGGGCATCTTTAAGCTCACCGCGAAGACGCTGATGTCGACGGTCGGCGGGGCGTCCGGGCCGCTGCTGGGCACGGCATTTATGTACGCGGCGAAGGCTGTGTCGGGTGATGCGCTGGACGCCGACGGTGTTGCTTCCGTGGTGGAGTCCGCAGTGGGCGGCGTCGAAAAGCGGGGTAAGGCTAACGAGGGTGAGAAAACCATGGTGGATGCCTGGGCTCCGGCAGCGCGGGCTGCACGGTCTGCTGCGGATGATGGGAAGAGTCCCGCCGAGGTGTTGCGCGCGGCTGCTGATGCTGCCAATGACGGCGCCGAGGCCACCGTGGACATGATTGCGACCAAGGGGCGCGCCTCCTACCTGGGAGAACGCTCTGTGGGGCACAAGGATCCCGGCGCGACGAGCTCCGCGTATTTCCTCGCCGAGGCCTCCAAAGCCGTGGATGCGTAGTGGGTTGCGCGATGAGCGAGGTGCTGCAGCGCCTCGAGGAGGAAGCTCGGAAACCGCGTGCGGCTGCTGGTGACGCGGCGGCTGCAGCGGCATCAACCACGACTGCAGGCGAGACGGCGGCAGATAGCTTTGCGAAGGAGGCCGCAGATAGCTCTGCAGATAGCTCGGCGAACAGAACAACGACGGTGGGAACACAAACGGAGGAAAGACTTACGGAAGGAACGATGATGACAAGCAATAACGACGCTGCATCTGGTGCAAACGAAGGCTCCGAACAGTCGACGACGGATGCTGCCCCGTCGGATTCTGCAGGGAAGCCATCGCCGCAGGTCGGCGTCGTGGTGGTGTCCCATTCAAAGCGCTTGGCCGATGGTTTGGGCCTGTTGGCGTCGCAAATGGCTAGGGATGTGCTGATCGTTCCGGCGGGTGGTTTGGATGCAAGCCCAGAGGATAAGGACAACCCCGATGGTGGCGGTATCGGCACCTCGTATGACGCGATCGAGGCCGCCGTTAATAAGGTTGTCGACGCCGGTTTGGCCTGCGCTATTTTCACTGATCTGGGCTCTGCGACGATGACGGTGGAGATGGTTGTGGACATGCTCGACGACGAGCCGGTTCGGTTTATTGACGCCCCGCTTGTTGAGGCCACCGTTGCCGGAGCCATTGCTGCCCAGCAGGGCCAGGATTTGGATGGTGTGGAGCGTGAGGCCCGACGTGCGATTTCTGCGTTCGAATCTGAGAGTGCGGGTGATGATGGGGATTCGGCAGCCGCGCCGGACGAAGATGCAGCTGGCGACAGCACGAATAGCGACGATGCGAATGACGCCCGTTATTCGCGGCGTGTGAAGGTCGCGGATAAGGCCGGCCTGCACGCGCGCCCTGCCGCAAAGTTGGCGGAGTTGGCCGCGGACTCAGAGGAAGGCATCTTGGTCAACGACGCGGATGCTGACTCGGCAATGTCCCTGATGGGTTTGGGCGCCGAGTGCGGCGAGGAGGTTACTGTTTCGGGTGAGCGATCTGAGAAAGCGTTGATTGACTCGATTGCCGACGCTATCGCGGCCGGTCTGGACGAATAGCTCTTCGGAGATTATTTGGGCTCCCGCAGCTGTGCGCCAATGACGTGTGGCGTGGTGAGCCCGATGTCTCCTCGCAATTGCCGCAGGTTGTATTCGGCCTCGAATTCGCTGGTGATGGGCTTATATTTCCCTTCTGGTTCTTGTTTTTGATTTTTAGACGAGTTGCCGTAGCCGCCCATGGGCGCGATGCCCATCCTGCCCATCGCGGGGCGTGAACCATCACCTCCGGTGGGTGACGGTGTTGCGGCGCCACGGCCATAATGTGGTGTTGTATTTTTGCTTTCCCCTGGGGTTGAACCTGGGTAGTGGGGGTTGTCCCCTGTCCGGGGCATGGGTGTGTCTGGCCCGGGGTGGATGATGACGCTCCTGCTCCGCGGGATTTCGCCGGGTTTGCTGAGCTGACCTGGCCCATAAACTCCATTGCGTGGATAGTTACCGTTGCTGTGTGGGGCGTGCCCGCTGTTAATCGGAGTGCGGTTGGTGCCGCCGAGCCCATTGTTCGGTGTGCTAGAGCGCAGGTTGCGGCCTGGTGTTGGGGTTGTGCGAGGAGTGTAGCCCAGTGATGGAGTATTTCCTGGTGACCGGGGATATGCGTTGCCGTTGACACCACCGGGAGCAACGCGAGCGTTGCTCCCGGTTAATTGCAGTTGGTGCGGTGCCGCGAGGTGTGTTCCCCGCGTTGGACGCCAGGTTGGGTGACGTTTGTGCGGGTGGCGCGATGGGTACTGCTGGTGCGGGATGGTTAGTAGTTGCGCTGACGTTATCCGCGCTGATCGTTGCTGGATGGGTTGGATTAAGTGATGCGTTGTTTGCAGTAGGTGCTCCTCCAACTGCCCCAGTTGCAGCCATAGCTGGGGTGACCGTAGTGGGCACGGTGCTAGGACTGTTAATAGGCGATGGCGACTGTGCGGTGAGATGTCCTCCACCCTGGCCGACGTTCGGGCGTTCGGTGAGGTTGCGCAGTGGTGGCACCGCCGCAGTGAGCATGGCCTGGTAAGGACCGGTCATGAACTCACGGGTGGCTGCCCGGGCCGCTTCACCAGCTGCGCGTACTCCGGCGGGGTTAGTGGCTGCGGCGACCGCTGCGGTGTGCTCGGCTTCAATGGCGGCAATCTGGGTACGAGCGGCCTGCCGAATGTGGGGCAGTTGGGAGACGGAAGCGTGCATAGCGGTGGCGTTATCGGCGAAAGTTTGAGCCGTGGCCATCACTTGGGTACAGCACGCGGCGGCGGCATCAATCGCCTCTCCTGTGTTTTCTTCCAGTTGGGTACGAGCCCGCACCAGGGCGTCGACGGTCTCGTTCAAAGAACTGGACAGGTTGTGCCAGTACTCGGCAAGGGCATAAATCCCACTATCGTCACCTGCGTCGAGCATCGCGAGGACTGCAGAAGGATCATCACCGTCCCCTGGTATTGGCTCCGAAAAGTCAAAGGGCTAAATGCTCCATCTGGACGTGTCGGGAAGGTGAACTCTGTGTCCTGTATCGACTTAAGTCCGCAGAGTATGGCCGCTGAGGCATCGTCCTGGCCAACAAACGCACCCCGCATTTCCTTCGTGCCTTCAGCTAACCAGCGGATGAGACGACGGAGTTCACGCAGCGTCTGCAGTGCGCTTCCCACTTCTCCTGAAATAACTCTCCCATGTTGCTCACCTAGGTTCCGCAATCCCGGTTCTTCTGTGAAATTATTTCCGACAACTCGGGATAGTGAAAAGATATCATTTCTCCCTAGCTTAATACCTTCATTTAGCATCGAGGCTGCTCTATCTAAGGAGCACGGATCTACAGATAATTCCATTTTACAATAATCTTTCTAATTCTCTTCTTGCATCGTCACACAATTCTTTAAAATCTCTATAATCAAACTCCGCTAGATCGGTAACCCCAACTCTCCCAAGTGGGGTCTCCAAATACGAAATACAGGCTTTGACACCAAAAAGTTCATCAATCTGGTCATATCGATAGGGTGAGTACTCCCTATACAGACGACCGGTGAGGTTGTTTTTAGGTAGCGAGTCCGTACCCACAGCAATAAATTTTTCTTGCCCTCTATCTAAAAACTCAAGTCCACAATTCTTTAACGTTCGGAATTTTATATAATGTGGCCCTACCACTCGGTACCCCAGCCCTTCCCAGTATCCCGGCGGGGCATCCTCACAAAGATCGGCGTTCTCAAACCGCGGATCTGAGTAGTCGTAGGATCCATCGGGATTCTTCTTTGCTTTAACCGGGTACTTAGCCAATACCTCTGGACGCTCCCACAAGGGAAGAGCCTTCTGTTTCCCCTTACCAGACCTAATTTCTTCGGAAACAGAGCTTGTAGAACCGGCGGCCTTCCGTTTTGAGAACAACTCTTCTGCCGGGTTGGTGTGAGAAGTGGCGGACCCCGATGATCCAACGCTATCTATATCTTCACTGTTCGCTGCCGCAGGTTCCATATCCCCGTAACCAGAACCATCCGACTGGGAACATCCCGCCAACAATGCCGCAGCAGCAATCGACGCAGCGCTTAGAGAGATTCCGACGATACGCGAACGTCCGATATTCCGTTTTCTATCACTTCTGTTGTGATAGTGATCCCCCACACCAATCCCCCTACATAATTGTTATAAATTTCGCCCACTCCGAATATCGGGACATCCTGAAAGCTCTATGCCCCAACAGCCAGAACGACAACTAAACGGAATGGTAAAATTTTTAAATAAACAAGTTCCGACAAATACGGAAACTCGCGAAAACCCCTATTTTTCGGCGTTGACGTTACCAGATAGGCACCTGCTCGTCTATGGATTTTAGAAATTATTGTCGCAATGTTCTCACGTCGGTTTAGACGACGAAGCAGGCCATCGGTTCCCACGGACATGCAATCCCCACGGTGTAACCGTTCCCCATTACAACCAGCAACAACACACCGTGGCGAGCCAACACCGTCCAGGCATAACGGCAGAAATAAAAAGGGGACCCCACGCACCCGTCAGAGCTCGCTGACCCTTGCTGCGTTCCCGCCCTGGGGGAGTTCACAAGATGGACGCCGCGCGGAATCCGGACCCCATACTAACCCACAGAGGCGTATATTCCCACCCACCAGAGCAATCTCTCCCCTCCGCTGGGAAAACAGCGCACTACATGGCCGCAACATCCCCATTATCGACGCCCTACAAGACCTGTTTTTGTCGATGCCCATAACATCCGGTAGGCTTGCCCACCGGAACGCGGACTTCAGGTGCGTTCCACGTTTGGAGGATTCGACTAGCGGCCTATGTCACACGCCTGGAACGCGTGCGGGTAGCAATACCCTCGTGGGTTCAAATCCCACATCCTCCGCCACAAAACCTAGCCATCCAGTACGCACTGGGCGGCTAGGTTTTTCGCATACATAGGGTTTCCATCCACTGCCACCAGGGGTAATACGACGGAAAGTGTGCCCCAGCCCGGTGATTTTTGGCCTTTGATCTAGGCAAAGATGAAAAGTATATATCCGGCGGACATATATCCACGTGGTCCCATGCCGAAGAATCGACCGCGTCATCACCTGGCGGTGGTGCGCACGCGAAACCATTAGCAACTACCGGAAGCTCATCCAGCCGATCCCCCATCCGACGGTGTGCTCTACCCCGAGCAGATCACATCGACCACCAACAGTTGTGTCGTATAACCCCAGAAAGAACATGGGCACAAGAAACAGCCCCGACGAAACGTAATGCCCATGTCAGAGGGCTACACAGCCCCCACAACGAGGGGCACATAACACGCAATCGGGAACATTAACGCGGGCCAGAGCACATAACGAATGAAAGCGCCGCACATGCGACGCCACCATTTACTCCCCTCACCCCGCTACTAACGAAGGACCCGACATGCTCCCCACCGCCTCATCATCTGCCCCCTCTTCAACGATCACCTCACCGAGCACCGGCAAAAACTCCCACGTCATTCGTCAGAAAGTAATGGCTGTAGCAACCGCTGTGGCAGTCGTCGGCACGCTTGCTGCCTGCGGAAATGACGACGCCGATTCCGAGCCCAGCACGATCACCAAGACCAAGACGACCGATCAGACCACGACGAAGACGGCCACCACAACCACTCGCACGACCACGCCCACGTACGACGACGAAACGCCGACCGAGGAATACACACCTCGGCAGACCTACACCACACAACAAGCACCGGTACAAACACAGAACACGGGCAATTACGACGACAGCTACGGCGATGAAGACGCGGACGAGGACGTCCCGAACGCAGGTGTGAACGGCCCCAAGTTGGAGTGGAGGACTCAAGGCCCCTTCGGCTCCGGTATGGGCTGTGAGCAGCACCGCGACCACCAACCGATCCAATCAACCGCGTGCTACCGGGGAAATGACGGCAACTTCTACTACCAAGCCGTGGTCCAAGCTCCGCGATAAAAATCCTCTTCCCATGTCCGCACCACCCTGTACGATGAAAGTGAATCGCATGGTCTCAAGGAAGGTTCACATGTCACCGCAGGTCACACCGTCGAAAATTAACGTCGAAGCGCTCACCGGCTCCAAAGCCGACATCGAGCAGGCATACAACGAACTCAAGGCCAAGAACCTCGCGCTGGACCTGACCCGCGGCAAGCCTTCCTCTGAACAACTGGACTTCGGCGATGAACTGCTCGGCCTTCCCGGCTCGGGCAACTACACCGCCGACGATGGCACCGATTGTCGCAACTACGGTGGTCTGCGCGGCATCGTCGATATTCGGAAAATCTACGCTGACCTGCTGGGAATTCCCGTTGAGAACATCATCGCGGGGGACGCATCCAGCCTGAACATCATGCACGACCTGATCGTGTGGGCGTACATCTTTGGCACCCAAGATTCGCGGCGGCCGTGGAAAGACGAAGACACCGTTAAGTGGATCTGCCCGGTCCCGGGATATGACCGCCACTTCTCCATCACCGAGCACCTCGGGTTCGAGATGATCAACGTCCCGATGACGGATGAGGGGCCGGACCTCGACGCCGTGGCCGAGCTTCTCAAAGATCCGCAGGTCAAGGGCATGTGGACCGTGCCCGTCTTCGGCAACCCCACGGGGATTAGCTATTCGCGGGAGACATGCGAAAAGCTTGCGGCACTCGACGCGGCCGCACCCGATTTCCGTATCGTGTGGGACAACGCCTACGCTGTTCACACTCTCACCGGCGACTTCCCCGAACCCATCAACGTTCTGGAGCTCGCCGAGAAAGCCGGGCACCCCAACCGCTTCTGGTTCATGACGTCCACGTCCAAAATCACCTTCGCCGGGTCGGGCGTGAGCTTCTTCGCCTCGTCGGCAAGCAACCTTGACTGGTACGCCAGCCACGCCGGGATCCGTGGCATCGGGCCGAACAAGATCAACCAGCTGGCCCACGCGAAATACTTCCACGATGCCGAGGGCGTCAAGGCCATCATGCGGAAGCACTCCGCGTCGCTGGCGCCGAAATTCGCGGCCGTCGATAAGGTGCTCCACGAACGGCTCGACGACTACAACGTTGCCACGTGGACAGAGCCGAAAGGTGGGTACTTCATCAGCCTCGACGTGCCCGACGGCACCGCGTCGCGCGTCGTTGAGCTGGCCAAAGAAGCAGGTATTAAGCTCACCGAAGCTGGATCCAGCTTCCCGCTGCACAAGGACCCCGATAACCGCAACATCCGGCTCGCACCATCGCTGCCTCCCATTGAGCAGGTGGAAGAAGCTATGGACGGCGTGGCCACTTGTGTCCTCCTCGCAGCAGCTGAAGCCGCCGAGAAGTAGCCAACCCCGACCCCGACAACAGAGGTGAGCGCCCACCACGCCCATGAACCTACTGGAAACACAAACCTGGTTGGAATCCATCCTGCCCGGCGAAACGCACTGGACCAGCATCAAAGCCAGCCCAGATAGCCCACCGTTTACCGTGACCTCCCTCCTCATTAACGACGACGGAACGGCCGAACCTGTCGACCCCGCCGACGACAATGAGGAGCAGCCGCGCGGTCGGCACGCCAAAGTGGCCGATGACCTGCGGCAAACCCTCGCCTGCACGGCGGACGCGGCGCGATATTCCACCGGGCTGACCAGCCCAGACGGAATGGACGTACGCGCCGAGCTGCTTGCGGTGGGCCTGGCCAGACCGGGCGAAATGGGGCAACTGGTCGCTGCAGCGGCCACTATGCTCAGCGAAGAAGGATCCGGGCGACTGGCCCAACCAGGAACGTTCCTGCCAGGGCTGGGCGCCATGGTCAACCCCGCGTTCACCACGAAACACGGGCTGCTGGTTGTCCCCTACATTTGGCCCAAAGGGGTGCCGACCGTCACGGAGCATCCCGACCTCACCACGGCTGACGGGCAACCGGTTAATCCCACGCACCCGGGTCGTATGACGCTGATCGCCCAAATCATCATGCTCACCGAGCAGGAATTCCTCCACGGCATGACACACGGGATCGACTCACTCCAGACCAGGCTTGCCGAAGGAAAGGCGGACCTCCGAGACCTCCGTCGTGTGAGCGTTATATAACCGTGGGCGTACGACGTCGGGCGTGGTTAACATCGGGCCTGATATAACTCCAGTTCAGGGGTATAAAAATGCTAAGCCCACGGTGTGTCCTACCCGGGCGGTAGCATACACACGTGGCTCTTTACAGGAAGTACCGTCCCGCAACATTCGCCGATGTCGTCGGCCAAGAACACGTCACCGTGCCCCTCAGCCGGGCACTCGACGCCGGACGCATCAACCATGCGTACCTGTTCTCCGGACCCCGCGGCTGCGGTAAAACCTCCTCCGCCCGCATCCTCGCACGCTCACTCAACTGCGTGCATGGGCCCACATCGACACCCTGTGGGGAATGCGAATCCTGCCGAGCACTCGCCCCCGGCGGCCCCAGCTCCCTCGACGTCACCGAACTCGACGCAGCCAGCCACCGCGGCGTCGAAGACATGCGAGACCTCCGCGACCGAGCCATCTACGCACCCGCCGAATCCCGGTACCGCGTCTTCATCATCGACGAAGCCCACATGATCACCAAAGAGGGCTTCAACGCGCTACTCAAAATCGTCGAAGAACCGCCCGAACACCTCGTGTTCATCTTCGCCACCACCGAACCCGAAAAAGTCCTGACCACCATCAAGTCCAGGACACACCAATATCCGTTCCGGCTGCTCGCGCCCAACGACATGCGCGGCCTACTGGAACGGATCTGCCACGAAGAAAAAGTGCAGGTCGAAGACTCGGTCTACCCGCTAGTTATCCGTGCTGGTGGAGGGTCCCCCCGCGACTCGCTCTCCGTCCTCGACCAACTCCTCGCCGGAGCCGACGAGAACGGCATCACGTACGCCCACGCCGCCGGCGTCCTCGGAATCACCGACAGCGCACTCATCGACGCCGCAGTCGAATCCGTGGCCAACAACGACCCTGCCGGGCTCTTCACCACGATTAACAACGTTCTCGACGCCGGGCACGACCCGCGGCGCTTCGCCACGGACCTCGTCGACCGCTTCCGCGACCTGCTCGTCCTCCAATCCATACCCGACGCATTCGACCAAGGACTTGTCGACGCGCCCCTCGACCAGCGCGACACCCTCGCCGACGAAGCACAATCCCTCGGACCCGCCACGCTCACGCGATGCGCAGCCGTCGTCAGTGATGGGCTCAACGAACTAAAAGGCGCCACATCTCCCAGGCTGCTTCTCGAGATCATGTGCGCACGGATGGTCATGCCCGGCGCGGCCGACGGCATAGAAGCACTGTCCCAACGCGTCGAAGCGTTAGAAAGCGGCCAACCCGCGGCAAGCCGATCTGCCAGCGATATTGGTCATCGTTCCGGGGACACGAGCGCTCCTGCCTCTGAGGACGGTGCTCGAGCTGCTGGACATGGTGCCACTGAGAGTGGCACCGCAGGGGCTGATTCGGGCGCGACTCCACCCCGAGCCAAAGGCGGTGGGCGGATCATCTGGCCACGCAAGAATAAGAAAACCGAGACTGCCGACGCGTCAGGATCCGCGGCTTCTCGGGCGGCTGAGTCCGGGGCACCTGAAGAACCGGCATCATCGCAAGACGAAGCCGCGACAGCGTCGCGGGATGAGGCCGCAGCATCGTCGCAAAATGAAGCTGCACCTTCACCAGAGTCTGTTGATCCGCGGACGATGGATCGGAAAACTCTCTCTAAATACTTGCGTGAGCAGGCGTTACAACAAGAGAGGGAAACGCGTGCCCGCGAAGCCGAAGAACGCATGCACAGGATCGAGGAGAAGGAAGGCCCTGCCGTCGTCCTCCCCGAGAGCGAACGTTCTTCCGACTCACAGAACACGCACGCCGACAGCGCACGTTCCGATACCACCCCCACCACGGGGTCCGAGGACAGGGCAACTACCGACGCTAGTGAAGATTCCGAGGCCAATGCAGATCCCGAGGCAAACGGCCACGAGAATCAGCCCCGCGATACCGAAACAAACCAGCATGGCCAACATGCCGGTGCTGGAGCGGAAACGGATCAGGCCGACCGCGACACCACAGACCACGAAACCGGCCTCACTGCCGATGATCTCCGGCCACAATGGACACGAATCAAGCAGGCTGTCGGCAAGCGAAGCAAAGTCGCACAAGTCATGGTCAGCGAAGCTATCATTCTTGGCGTCTTCCGCAACCACGTCGTCCTTGGCCACCACACCGGGGCACTCGCGCAAAGGCTCAATGACCAGCACATCAACACGTCCATCGTGGACGCAATCACAGACGCCACCGGGCAAACAGTCACTGTTGAGGCGGTCATCGGCACCGACGACGCAGCCCTCCGACGATGGAAGGACGCTCACCCCGACCACCCTCGCTCAGCGGTAGCAGATAACTCCGCTGCTACCGCCGCCACCGACACCTACACCGCCACCAACAACGACACTGCAACCAGCACAAATACCGACAGCGAGAACGACTCCGCAACTGGCGATAATCCGGGGACCACGTCACCCGCGTCGCCGGCCTCACCGACATCCATACTGTCCGATTCTGCCCGCACTGCATTAACAGCAGCGGCAGCATGGAAAAAAGCGCAAGAACAACAGCAGTCGAACACTGACGGGACCAGCGAAGGCCAGCACGACGGGCATGCCCACCCACGACACAACGCCACGCCGCCATCACGGAACGACCAGTCCCGCCCTTCGAACACGACACCAGCGGGAACGCAAGCGAACTCCCCGCAGGAATTCAGTGACGGATCGCCACTGCCACCCGAACCCGATGACCCAGATGGCTACGGACCACCACCGGAGGATTACTACTCCGCGCCCAACAACGCGCCCGCTGGCACCAACGGCGACGACACCAACGGTGGCCCCGACAACACCAAGGGCGACACCGACGCAGGTGGTTCCAACACGGGCGGAGCCTCTGCCGAAGCACAATCGTCGGCAAGCACCGAGTACACGCAAGAAGAAGCCGAAGAAGAGATGGTCAACGCCACGCGCGACGACCCCAACTACGACCATCGCTCCGCTAAAGACATAGCGATGGAGCTCCTCATCAAGGAACTCGGTGCGCAACCGCTCTAGCCGTCGCACTGGGAACCACTCACCGCCACGAGAACCCCACCCCTCCGGGGAGTCATGGCCAGCCGCAACCACCCTTGTCGCACATATTCGTTACACTGAACCGCGACAATGACACACCGACACGACGATCATTAACGACAAAGGAGACAACAATGGCAGAGCCCGACTTCAACGAAATCATGGCGCAAGCACAGCAAATGCAGGAAGAACTGCAGCGCGTGCAAGGTGAAATCGCACAATCCGAAATCAGCGGCAGCGCAGGAAACGGCCTGGTCAAGGTCACCATGAAGGGTACCGGCGAGGTCACCAACGTCACCATCGACAAGTCCGTCGTCGATCCTGACGACGTTGATACTCTCCAGGACCTGGTCCTCGGAGCACTCCAGGACGCCAACACCGCGTTGCAGTCATACGCGCAGAAAAAGATGGGCCCGTTCTCGCAGGCACTCGGCTAAAACATCTGACTAAAACCATTCGGCGCCTAAACGATTGGGCGCCTACAGCACTCGGCCTTAGCAAACCTAGCCACCCGCACGTATTCCACCCCACCCACGAAATCAGGACGTCGTTGTTCGAAGGACCACTCCAAGACCTCATCGATGAGTTCTCACGCCTACCCGGGATCGGCCCCAAAAGCGCCCAGCGCATAGCGTTTCACCTGCTCCACACCGACCCCGACGACATCGACCGACTCCGGGCAGCGCTCACCTCCGTCCGCGACGGCATCACCTTCTGCCGCATCTGCGGAAACATCTCCCGCAACGACATCTGCCGCATCTGCGCCGACCCCAACCGCGACGCCACCACCATCTGCGTCATCGAAGAACCCAAAGACATCGAAGTCATCGAAGCCACCGGCGAATACCAAGGGCGGTACCACGTCCTCGGCGGCGCGCTCGACCCCCTGGCCAACGTCGGACCCAAAGACCTCTCCATCACGCAGCTCCTCCAGCGCATCGCCGGAGTCCTCCCCGACCGCGAAACTGCCGACTCCACGCCCGACGAACCCCGCTACGAAGAGGCCCCCACCATCAAAGAAGTCATCATCGCCACCGACCCCAACACCGAAGGCGAAGCAACCAGCTCCTACCTCGCGCGGCTCCTCAAAGACTTCCCCGACCTCACCACCTCACGGCTCGCGTCCGGCATGCCCATCGGTGGAGACCTCGAATACGTCGACGAACTCACGCTCTCACGCGCACTCGCCGGACGGCTGCCGCTCTAGCAGGTGGAGAGCTCCCGCTCTAACCCCGCCCGGTCACAGCACCCCGCCCGACCTAACAAAAATCCCCCCCGGGACATGCGAAAACAATGACGTCATGTTAAAACTGGGGTATGTCTTCTGATAAAGCCCGCTGGGGCCTCACCACCCTGTACACCGTCGCCGGATTCGGACACTTCGTCACACCCAAACCCTTCGAAGAGATCGTCCCCACCTACGCCCCCGGCACAGCACGGTTCTGGAACTACCTCTCCGGCGCTGGCGAACTCGGCACCGCCGCACTCCTCGCCGCGCCCAATAACAAAGCCAACAAATATGGTGGCCTCATTTCCGCAGCTCTGCTCCTCGCCGTATGGCCGGGTAATTTCGAATCCGTCCGCCAGCGCCTAGATCGGCCGTGGACGGAGCAGATCGGATGGATAGCACGCCTCCCGCTGCAACTTCCCATGATCCACGCATCGTGGAAGATCTGGAAAGAAACAACGGACTGACCAGGCCTTCTGATAAACCCAGTCAAACCGTGTAAGACTGTGGTATGAGCACTTTTGCATTAGAAAATCCGAGTACAGGCAAGACAGAAGACCAATTTAACCGCATCGACGACGCTGACCGCGATAAGATCCTCGACCAATCCACCGAGGCTTACAAGCAGTGGAAAGAAACCTCCATTGACGAGCGCGTCAACGTCCTCAACAAAGTAGCTGACCTCTACGAAGAGCGCGCCGATGAGCTCGCCAGCTACATCGGCCGTGAAATGGGCAAGCTTACGCGGTGGGCCCAAGGCGAGATACAAATCGTCGTCAATATTTACCGTTGGTACGCCGAGCACGCCTACGAGCTCATGCAGGACACCGAGCTGCCCCGCCAGGGCGCGATCCGGACCTTTGTACGGCACGACCCGATGGGCCCGATCCTGGGCATTATGCCGTGGAACTTCCCCTATTACCAGGTTGCACGGTGGGCTGCACCGAACCTCCTGCTAGGAAACACCCTCGTGCTCAAGCACGCCTCCATCTGCCCGCTATCCTCCCAGGCATGCCAACACCTGCTCGAAGAGGCCGGGCTGCCCAAGGGCGTCTTCATCAACATGTACGCCTCCGGTTCGCAAATGGACGCCTTTGTCGCCGACAAGCGCATTAAGGGCGTGTCGCTCACGGGTTCCGAAGCAGCCGGTGCAGCCGTCGCCAAGACCGCTGGCGAGCACTACAAGAAGTCGCTGCTCGAATTGGGCGGTAACGACCCATTCATCGTTCTTGACGACGACAACCTCGACGACGTCCTGGACAACTTCGTGAAGATCCGCATGTACAACACGGGCCAGGCGTGCAACGCTCCGAAGCGGCTCATCGTCATGGAATCCTTCTACGACAAAGTTGTCTCCGGCTTGGAAGAGCGCATCAGCAAGATGACCGTCGGCCCGTGGGATGACGAGAAGGCCGACATTGGCCCGCTATCCTCCATCGACGCTCGCGACGGCATCGTCGAACGCCTGGACAAGGCCGCTAAGGAAGGCAAGGCCACCATCAAGGTGGGTGGGCACGCGCTGGATCGTGATGGCGCCTACATGGAGCCCACCCTTCTTACCGACGTTGACCCCGCGTCGGACGTCGGATGCAACGAGATCTTCGGGCCGGTTGCGATTGTGTACCCGGCGAAGGATGCGGATGAGGCCGTTCACATCGCGAACGATTATTCCGACTACGGCCTGTCCGGCTCCGTGTGGGGCTCTGACCTGGACAAGGCTTGGGAAGTGGCCAGCCAGTTGAAGGACGGTATGACGTTCGTGAACGAATCATCCGTCACCGAAGCAGGGCTGCCATTCGGCGGTGTTGGCCGCTCCGGATACGGCCGCGAGATGGAGCGGTGGGGTGTTAAGGAATTCGCTAATGAGCACCTCTTCCGCATCAGCGAGGGCCCCAACGGCGGAGGGCTCTCCCCGGCAATGTAGGTTGCTGGCAAGGAGGATCGGTGTCTGAGTTCTAGCCCCACTTTGGAGCCGGAGGGACCCAGGCGTCGACCTTCTCATACAGCTCCCGTGGGGTATCCGCAATAATGAGGGACTCCAAGTACGCAGAGCTCAAGAAACCCTCCGCCACCATGTGTTTAATGGCGCTGATTAGCGGATCCCAATAACCGTTCACATTGAGCAACGCCACAGCGTGCTGCGTGTAGCCCAGTTGCTGCTGGGTCCACGCGTCAAAGAGTTCGTCAACAGTGCCGGCACCTCCAGGGAGTCCGACGACGATATCGGCTAATTCCCCCATCCGCGTTTTACGCGCAGACATCGTGGGCACGAGTTCTAAGCGCGTCAACCGGTCGTGGGCGATTTCCCCACGCGCCGGAGTGGGCACCGTCCCATCTGCCCGCGGAATAACATAGGACCGTCCGCCCTGGTTAAACCCATTAGGGCCATCCACACCGGCCAGCAAATATGGGATGACGCCGATACACAACGTCCCATCCCCAGCGGCGGCATCCCCCACAACTCCCATGAGGCCCGCGCGCCCGCCACCATAAACAATGTGGTCATTGTGCGCGCCGATGGAATGCACCAGCGACTCCACAGCCTCCCGATAGACCGGATTATTCCCCAACGCCGAACCGGTGAACAGGAGAAATCCGCGTCCATATAACTGCGGCACCACCTCACGCGTCAGAGGCGCAATAGGTTCGCGTTCGGTTTTAATATCCTCGCTGGTAAACCAGTGCGCCGCGTCGATCTCAGCATACGGGGTTACGTCATGCGCGTCGTTATTGTCATTATTGCCGACGTCGATGTCGTCGCCATCATTACTGCCGTCGGCGCTATTACTCCACCGCAGCGAGTCGTCGAGCGTAAAAACGTCGGCAAGTAGTTGTGTGTTGGCCTCATTGGCAGCGTTTGTTCGGAACGTGCCGACGAAGGTCAAATCTTCTGTTCCAACGCGGAGATTTAGTTCTTCATCGAGTTCCCGAATGAGCGTTTGATCTGGGGTTTCGCCCGGCTCGGGCTTGCCGCCGGGGAACATAAATGCGGTTGTGCCTTTCTTGCGGACGAGTAAGAACTGGCCGTCACGATTCCGGACGATTGCGGCGCTCACGCGAATGATTGGCATAGGTCGCGAGTCTAACAAAGGGGTGTGGCGGAGGAAAGGCCTCCAGCTCGACACTAATCAGTTTTCAATAAGAGATCCTGTGATTCTTTTTCCAGCTATTTTCCATATGTTGTGAATGTCGTTAAGATCAGAGTTGAGTAACTCGCGGAGTGTATCCGTAGCGTCGATAAACGCACAGGAAGGTTGCGCACTATGACTGCTGAGCACGTCATTCACGAGAATCACACCCACGAGCACGGTCCGGGTTGCGGCCACGTGGCCATCCCCCACGGTGACCACGTCGACTACGTACACGACGGCCACCTCCACCACAAGCATGAAGACCACTGGGATGAGTGTGGCCACCTGACCTGTAGCTAAAAAGCTGCATGAGGTAACGCACGGTAAAATAACAAGAAAGAAGCGCCGTACCTTGCCCCCCAGCAGGTACGGCGCTCCTTTTGTCCCATTGCTCCCTCGAGGATCGAGATGAATCACCAAACTTTCAGGTCGCGAAAAGCAAGTGCCGCTTTTCTGTGTTTACGTTCTCTGTTTCGCTTACGAGACTTAATCTACGAAGCCCACCTGAACGAACAGCTAAATAAACCTGTGTAGTTACTGAGAAAACCGAAGAGAGTCTGAAGGGGCCCCGCTACCCACAACCACGCGTGAGGACGGATACTAGCTAGGCGCCTCTGAGCTCAGCGCCCTGCACATCTGCAAAGCTCAACGGCTTGCCGTCGTTATACTCTTCGGAGAAATACTCCGCTTCGTTGATGTGATGCTGTTTTTCTTCCTCACTTAACTTTTCCCATATCTCAACTGTTTGGGGAGTTACGTAGAGGTAGTCGGAAATGACAATGCGGTCGCTCTCATTAGCACTCATAAGGAAACTATAAGTCCGACACCGGCCAGCAGTCTTCAGTTCTGCTGCTTTCCTCTCTACTTCCTCTAATTTCCTCCGTTTGCGACGCGCCCCTGTTCCCTCGGGACCCGCTCTCTAGTGTCTATAAACCTGTTCCCTACGTGGTGGCACACACTCCCCCGTGCACTCAATTCCTCATACGCATGAAAGAAGCGCCGCACCTTGCTCCCCAGCAGGTACGGCGCTCCTTTTGTCCCATTGCTCCCTCAAGGATCGAGATGAATCACCAAACTTTCAGATCATGAAAAGCGTCAGCCGCTTTTCTGTGTTTACGTTCTCTGTTTCGCTTACGACACTTAACCTACGAAGCCCACCTGAACGAACAACAAAACAAACCTGTGGAATCACTGTAAAAATCTGCGCTTCCTTAAGAACGCCGACCCCCGTCGCCGGGGCTCGAGTCCTCCAACACCACCATCCACCCCGTGTTACCCCGCCGTAACACAAACTCAGAAAAGCAACGCTTCCGCAACATGGCAGCAACGGGACAGAGAGAAAGCGCACCTACCGTCGCACTATGACCACATCACTTGAGACCACGGCACAGCCATCAGCCCGTTTGAAACAGGGTTCCTTCAACTGGGTTGTCCTGGCTGGACTCGGCGTATCGTTCGTCATTTCGGGGGACTTCGCCGGTTGGCAGTTCGGGCTCGGCTCGGGCGGCCGGGGTGGCCTTTTCTGCGCTCTCCTTATCGTTGCGGTGCTGTACATGGGCATGTACCTGGCCCTCGCGGAGCTATCGGCCGCCCTCCCCTCAGCGGGTGGCGGCCACCTGTTTGCGCAGGTAGCGGTGGGTGAGTTCGCCGGTTTCATGACGGCGATCGCTATTCTGTTGGAGTACGTGTTGGCCCCCGCCGCCATCGCAACCTTCATTAGCAGTTATGTCGAATCCCTCCACATCCCGGGCGTTCCCGCAGGATGGCCCATTTATCTTTTCTGCTACGTCACGGTTGTGGTTGTCCACCTGGCCGGCGCCGGCGAGGCTCTCAAAGCGATGTGCGTCGTCACCATCATTGCCATCGCCGCACTTGTGCTGTACACCGTGGTGATGGCCCCGCACGTACATATCAGCGCATTCACCGATGGCTGGTCAGGGGCGTCATCTCACACTGCACCCGGTACGTCAGACCGAATTTCTCTTTTCGACGGTGGCCTCGCGGGAATTTGGGCGGCTATTCCTTTCGCCATGTGGTTCTTCCTAGCCATCGAAGGCGTTCCGATGGCCGCCGAGGAAGCGAAGGACCCGGCGCGATCGGTTCCGAAGGCAATCGTCGTCGCGATGATGATCTTGCTGGTAGCAGCTATCACGATGATGGTCGTGGGGCCGGGCGCCGCGGGCACTAGCGTCGTGGCGGAGTCCGGCAATCCGCTGGTGGCCGCCCTTGAGCGCGTCGGCGCGAACCACGCCGTTGTGGTGGCCATCAATTACGCGGCCTTGTTGGGCCTGGTGACGTCGTTCTTTTCGATCATTTACGGCTATTCGCGGCTAACGTTTTCGCTGTCCCGCGCTGGTTTGCTTCCCGCTTTCTTATCGACGACGAACCGCCGCGGCGCGCCGACGTGGGCGCTGATTGTCCCCGCGTGCGTGGGGTTCGCGTTGACACTGGTGGCGGATGGTGACGCCCTGATGTCTGTTGCCGTGTTTGGTGCGGTGGTGTCGTACGCGCTGATGATGGTGGCGCACATTGTGTTGCGGGTGCGACGCCCGGAGCTGCCGCGGCCATACCGGACGCCCGGTGGCGTCGTGACCTCGGGTGTTGCGTTGGTGTTGTCGCTGGGTGCGGTCGTAGCAACGTTCATGAATGCGCCGGTGCTCGCCGGGTGTGCATTGGGCTTGATGGCGCTGGCGGCCGTGGGTTACGCGGTATGGGGCCGGAATACGTCGCCGGTGGATATTGCGCAGGAACGCGCTGCGCGGAAACGTGCTGAAAGGGATCTGAAGGAACCCACACTCACCCCGCGCACAACTACCGCCCTCCAGGCCGAGGAGGTCCGCTAATGTTTTCCCAACACCTAGCCGGACACACCTACTCATTCGCTTCCTTAACGGAGGTGATGGCGAAGGCGTCACCGATCCGCTCGGGCGACCAACTAGCCGGGTGCGCCGCCAATTCCGCGGCCGAGCGCGTCGCCGCCGCCATGGTGCTGGCAGACGTGGAACTCAACGAGTTCCTCCGTCGCCCGCTCATCGACGATACCGTCACAGACCTCATCCACCGAACCCACGACTCCGACGCGTTCCGCCCGCTCGCGCACATGACCGTGGGCGCATTCCGCGAATACCTCCTGGAACAGGCCTACCGCGGTGCCGACATCTCCTCCTTGGCGTGGGGGTTGACGCCAGAGATGGCCGCCGCGGTCTCCAAACTGATGAGCAATGGCGAACTGATCGCGGTCTCTGCCGCGTTAAGCGTCGTCACGAAATTCCGTACAACCCTGGGTTTACCTGGTCGTTTGTCGTCGCGGCTGCAACCGAACCACCCCACCGATGACCCCCCGGGTGTGGCGGCCAGTGTCCTCGACGGACTGCTGTTTGGGTGCGGCGACGGTACTCCATCCCCATGCAGTCGAGCGTGCTCACACATATCTCGACGACAATTGACCTCATGGAGGCCGACGCGCCCGTGGACCTACCATTCCAATCGATTGCGGGGACAGAGGGAGCGCTGCGGTCCTTCGGGGTGTCGCTCGACATGCTGGCCGAAGCAGAGCAGGCCGCGAACGAATTGCGCCGAGGAACCGTCGGCACGAATGCTTTATATTTTGAGACCGGTCAGGGATCGTGCCTGTCGGCGGGTGCGAATATCGGTGTCGATGGGCCGGTTGACCAGCAAACGTTGGAGGCTCGCGCGTACGGGGTGGCGCGTGCGTATCGGCCGCTGTTGGTCAATACGGTGGTGGGATTCATTGGGCCCGAATACCTGTATGACGGTAAGCAAATTATCCGCGCGGGGTTGGAGGACAACTTCTGCGGGCGGCTTCTGGGCATTCAAATGGGTTGCGACGTGTGCTACACCAATCATGCCGAGACGGATAGCGACGATATGGACACGCTCCTGCACCTACTGGCGGCGGCGAACACCGGTTTCGTCATCGCCGTTCCGGGTGCCGACGACATCATGCTGGGCTATCAATCCCTGTCCTTCCACGACATCGCGCAGGTTCGCGCCACCATGGGCAAACAGCCGGCACCCGAATTCGAAGAATGGTTGCACACGACCGGGGTCACGGATCGAGGCGGGCTGCTTGCCGACGAAGGGCCTGCGCCTGCGCTCTCGCCCGACCATGCCATGGAATTGGGGTGGACATCATGACGAGGCAGCTCGACGCGTGGGAGAGAGTCCGTGATCTCACCCCGGCGCGGATCGGGTTAGGTAGGCACGGGGCAGCGCAGCCGACCTCATCGAAGCTATCGTTCGCCGCGGCTCATGCGGCCGCACGCGATGCTGTTCATTCATGTAACGGGTGTGACTCCAGCACCAAGAGCGGACTTTCTTTCCTTGCCGACGCACCACTCGTGCGGTCACGCGCCGGGAACCGATCCGAGTATTTGCGACGCCCTGACCTGGGGCGACTCCCCAACGATTACGACCTCAAGAAACTGCCCACTCGCGAGGCCGGCTGGGATGTGGGGATAGTCATGGCGGATGGTCTTTCCCCCGATGCGCTGTCCTACCACGGAAAGGCTACGGAAGAGGCGTTGCGGGACGCACTTCACTGCATCTGCCCAGAGCTCTCCATTGCCCCCACTGTCAAAGCTAACCAAGCGCGGGTCGCGTTGGGCGATCATATTGCGCATGCCATGAATATGCGCGTGGTTGTCGTCATCATCGGCGAGCGACCGGGTCTTTCGGTGCCATACTCGCTCGGCATGTACATCACGTATAACGCGTCGCCTGGAACGACCGACGAGCGCCGGAACTGTATTTCCAATATTCATCCGCCGGACGGGCTGAGTTATGACCACGCAGCATTCACCGCGGCCGATCTCATCTCGAAAATGATGGAACTCGGGAAATCGGGAGCGACGTTGAAAGCGACGCGGCGCGCTATTTCCACCTAAAAAGTTTCTGATAATTCCTACTGTTGAAATGACGCCCTATACTTACTTTTATGCAATCTGGCCGCGGTGGTAAGCATCAACTCCCCCGAAATCCGGATACACCACAAGCCCCCGCCCCCGCTTCTCCTTCTTCCTCTGCCGTTGCGGGCGGTGGAATATCCTTGGGGGTTCTTCTGCTGGCTGGGTGGGCAGTTTTAAGCATGACGTCGCGTGAAGTACGTCATAGTCAAAACGGCAACTTATTCGTGTGGCCTGCGGATGTCACTGTTTATTATCAGGCTGTCCAGCATTTATTTCGTGAGCACAGTCTTTACGACGCTACGTATGTCTTCGATTTGCCCTTCACCTATCCACCATTTGCCGCTGTAGTTTTTTCACCGATGATCCTTATGGAGCGCAAACCGCTCATCGTGATCTGGCAGCTCGGCTCTCTTGTAATTCTGTTTGCAGTGATCGCAGCGACTCTTCGACAACGAGGATATAAATGGCCTTCTCTATTTATTATTTCTATAGCTGGAGTATTCGCATCATTTAATCTCGCTGCCGTTCACGGAAACTTTTTCTGGGGGCAAATCAACATCTATTTGATGGGATTAGTTGCTCTCGATTTCCTCCGTGGAAGCAAGGGGCATCTCAGGGGCCTTGGGACTGGCCTTGCGGCCGGAATAAAACTTACGCCCGCATTGTCTGCCATCGTCTTTGTCCTTGAACGACGATGGAAACCGCTTTTTGTTGCTATCGGTACATTCGTGGTCAGTGTCATTGCTGGCTGCCTACTCATTCCCGATGGTCTCCGTTACTGGACACGATACATGTTTGAAACTAGCCGGATCGGTGTCCAAAGCAACCCGGGTGCTCACTCGCTCCGTGGGGCTTTATATCGATGGCACAACACAGACCAGATTGCTCTGTGGTTAATACTCGATGTGCTCGTCATTATCGTATTTCTTATCGCAGTACGAGGTGCTATTAAGCACGAAGATTTACCCATGGCCATGTGTTTATCGGGAATAACGGCCCCGATTATTGCTCCGTTTTCGTGGTATCACCACTGGGTTTTTCTGGTTCCCACAGGCATTGTGCTGATCTGCGATATCTCCAAAGGCTTCGCGCTGGCTACACAACGGATTCACAATAACCGGGTTCGTTGGTTTGTGAATCAGTGTGGTGGATTTTTAAGCGTGGCAATTGTAAGCGTTGCTTTCGTCCCCTTTGTTAACCCGTACAGCGTGCCAGCTTTCCGAAATCTCGCTTACAGTGAGTCCTTCGATCCCACCATTATCCCGGGGAGTTACGTCGGAACAGGCATTGCCATTCTCATTGTTGTTGCACTGAGATACACCATCGAATCCGCTGTGACCTCCAGTACGCACGCTCCACAACCCAGTCATACTCGGCAAACCGCTCACACTCCGCGTCATTCGGCACAGAGACGAGCACCGCAGAAATGGGGATCGCCCGCACGGTCCTCGTCACGTAACCATCTATAAGGCCCTACTCCGTCGGCATCGCGATATAGCGAACCTCCTGGTACTCCTCGATGCCGGCGTTTCCGCCTTCGCGGCCCAGGCCGGACTGCTTCACGCCACCAAATGGAGCCGCAGCGTTGGA
This sequence comes from Corynebacterium sp. c7Ub_26, assembly GCF_053760365.1. Taxonomy (NCBI): domain Bacteria; kingdom Bacillati; phylum Actinomycetota; class Actinomycetes; order Mycobacteriales; family Corynebacteriaceae; genus Corynebacterium; species Corynebacterium sp. c7Ub_26. Next base: position 338,020 of record NZ_JBSNBL010000003.1, read on the forward strand.
CAACACTCCTACATTCAACCCGGCCATTCCAGCCTCGAGGTCCTCCGAGAACCGCAGCGCGCGCTGGACATTCGTCGTAAATAAATAGGAGGACAATCCGTACTCGGTATCATTGGCTAACTCAAGTGCCTCACTTTCCGTAGAGAATGTCGTAATCGGGGCGACGGGCCCGAAGATTTCCTCGCGAAATACTCGCGCATCGGTTGGAACGGGGTACAGCACCGTCGGCTTATAGAAATAGCCCTTGCCTCCGAGAGGCTCGCCGCCACAGAGCACCTTCGCGCCCTTCCCTTGAGCATCATCGACTAAAGCGGCTACGTTATCCAGGGCTTTCTTCTCAATCAGAGGGCCACACGTTGTGCCCTCATCCAACCCATTTCCGCACGTCAGGTGGCCCATTGCCTCGGCCAGCTTCCTCGAGAACTCCTCGGCCACCGACTCATGCACGATAAACCGGTTCGCAGCCGTGCACGCCTCCCCCATGTTCCGCATCTTTGCAGCCATCGCGCCCTCAACGGCCTTGTTCAGATCGGCGTCGTCAAAAACGACAAACGGAGCGTTGCCACCCAGCTCCATCGAAGTGCGCAACACGTTCTTGGAGGCAGCCTCGAGCAGGTACTTACCGACGCCGGTCGAACCGGTGAACGACATCTTGCGCAAGCACGAATCATTCATGATCGGCTCCGACACGGAGGACGCGGATTTCGACGGCACCACATTAACGACGCCATCCGGCACGCCGGCCTGACGCAACAGCTCGATGAAGTAGAGCGAGGTGAGAGGTGTCAGACGCGCGGGCTTCAACACGACGGTACAGCCGGCAGCCAGCGCTGGGCCGATCTTGCGGGTGCCCATCGCGAGCGGGAAATTCCACGGAGTAATGAGGAAACACGGCCCCACGGGGCGGCGAGAAACCAGGAACCGTAGAGTGCCCTCCGGACTCGTGGAATATTGACCGCCGATGCGGTTCGCCTCCTCGGAGAACCAACGGAGGAACTCCCCGCCGTAAGTGACCTCACCGCGGGATTCCGCCAGAGGCTTCCCCATTTCCAGCGTCATCAACGTGGCTAATTCCTCAGAGTTCTCTTGAACCAGGTCAAACGCCTTTTTCAGTATTGAGCTGCGCTCACGGGTCGACGTATGCGACCACTCGTATTGAACATCGGATGCCGCGTCAAGAGCCTTAATGGCATCATCGCCTGTCGCACTAGCCACCGTTGCGATGACCTCACCGGTAGCAGGGTTCTCAACATCAAACGTCTCTGAGCTAGACGAATCAACCCACTTTCCATTAATAAACAACTGGGTGGGAGTTTTCGCTATCAGCTCTTTCGGATCAATAGACACAACGACGCCTTTCATATTGATTGTCACAAGTCAGTTGATGGTCACTCGTAGGTCTAACCGCCAGGGTAACCCCCGCTACGCATTTCCGTCGGAGAAGTGGAATAACAGAGGAAATACTGACCGAGCGGAATCAAAGGAGGTGTTATCACAAACATTGTTACTACGCCGGCACAGTGGAGATAAAAAATAATAACAACGCACGTTTATGCACCAGTTGAACCGGATGGAGAATGGTGGCTTGTCACCATCCCTAAATACGACATTTTCGGACAGGCACATCGCCGTGAAGATGCAGAAGCCGTAGCCACAGCAATCACCGCATTAAGGCTCAATACCGACGACACCGTCACGGGCCAGTGAATACTTCAGCCTGCGGTACCCATAGGTAAACCAGGAACGGCGGGCGTGCTCGGTCACGACCTGGCGTAGTCCGGCATACTTATCCGGCCAGCAAGGCGCCTGGAGCTGATAGTAAAAACTCAAGTGCGCCAAACCCGCAGCATCCAGCAGCATTTTTAACGGTAGAATTTTTAACGGCAGAAACGATCGTAACGCGTCGAGTGGCTCGCGTCGTATGCCGATTACTCAGCTCGCCGGGAGTGAGGCTGGCATCTTATTTACTAGTACGGGCTCCTTATCGACTAGAGCCTTTTCGACAGTGAGCCTGGCTAGTTGCCGTTTGAGCTCGTCAACATCAAAGGAAAAGGATATCTCCAGGCTCCAGCGGCCGGGATAGCCCAGCGCCCATATAGCTTTGATGACCTACTGGGGCTGATCAAACCTTATAGAGGGAGCCTTTATCTCCTCCGGGGCGTACTTACGGTTAGTCACAAACTCACAACCCTCCAGGATTCCGGCCACACCAACTCCTGCTACTTCCCCGATGTGGCGGAAGAGGAAGAATGCGAAAGCCCCCGTCGGTCGAAACCCCTTGTAGAATCACAACCAACGGGGGCTAACACTCACGATGAAGTTGTGGGCGAAGGGGGACTTGAACCCCCACGTCCGTAAAGGACACTGGCACCTGAAGCCAGCGCGTCTGCCATTCCGCCACTCGCCCGAAACAACGCACGTCAGCTTAGCACGACGTCCCACGTCGAAAACAAAAAAGCAGGTCACAGCCTTACAAAAGTCCACAAACTAGTCCACGAACCCGCCGAAAACACCTCTATACCTCTTAATATATCGGCTTCATATCTCATACATTACTTACTCATATCGCACACAATCCCGTCGATAGTGATCGAACTCGACGAAAAATCTGTGCGTAGTACGCTGCTCTCCTATGTATTTACGAAAGAAATTCGTATAATGACCTGAACTTCTCTCGAATGGCATAGCGTAGATAGCACCACGGTCACATCACGAACGATCGCGGATCAGGGAAGAATGGCGGCTGACCACACATTGTTTGCTACCAGCCGCACATAAGTGCAGCCCTGACGTTTCGCGCGATGCCAAGAAAGGTGTCCTAGTTCATATGGATGTGCTCGGGCGTTTCCGAAAGCTCGATAGCTCCCTGCAACGCGGCATGGATAATGGATTCGCACGCGTCTTCGGCGGATCCGTCGTCCCTGCCGAAATTGAGGAACTCTTGAAGCAAGAGGCCGAGGATTCCTTGGTTTATGGACCCCACGGCACTCTATATGCCCCCGACCGGTACGTCGTTTACCTCGCAGGAAAAGACTTAGACAAAATTAACGACGCCGATCCGGACCTGAACTTCGACCTCTCTGACCTGCTCGGACGCTTCATCCGCAACGAAGGATGGCGCACGTACGAAGCCGTCACTGTGGACCTCAAAAGCGACAAAGGCCTGCACACAGGCCAGCTCAAGTGCCACTCCTCCGTGTCGGAGCACCAGGATGCGCGGCCAGTGAGCCCGCCCACCGAGGTCTACGCATCACAACACAACAACTCCTCCAACCAGGAACAGCCGGGGCAGGCCGGACAGCCAGAGGGACAATCCGGCTACCCTCACAGCGTCGACTATGACAGTTACCGCCATGCACAAGCGTGGTCCGAAGTTGCTGACGCCGCCGACACTGCTAACCCCGCCCCCGGAACAGGGCACGTCTCCCCCGCCGATGCCGCAGCAGCGCCGAATGCGCAGGACAACGGCGGTTATGCCCCAGGACAGGCGTCGGTAAGCGGACAGGCAAGCGAACAAGCTGTCGTCACCCTCTTACTTCAAGATGGGTCCTCCCGGACATACCACGTACACGAGGGATCAAATATCATCGGGCGTGGCAATCAGGTGGATTTCCGCCTCCCCGATACCGGTGTTTCGCGGCGACATGCCGAACTCGTGTGGGACGGGAAAGAAGCCGTCCTGGTGGATCTGCATTCCACGAACGGCACCACCGTCAACGACACCCCGATCGACAACTGGCTGCTGGCCGACGGAGACGTCATCACCGTCGGACACTCTTATATAGAGGTGCGAATCAACACGCCTCAGAAGTAGGACCACGGACGTAAAGCCGGAGTGAGAACTCAGAGGCCGCGTCCGCGTGAGAAAATTAGGCCGACGCAGATCAAACTCAGCGGCGGTACCGTCGTCGATAGTGGTGTGAATACCGACGCCAACACCGTCGAAAAGCTTTACCGCACCTCTACAAACACGGGCTTTATGCTGCGGGGTTGGCGCGCGGGTACACCAAAGAAGGTAAAGTAGGGCACGACTTGAATCGGTGGGATGTCCAGGTGTACCTGTAAGCTCACTATCCAGCTGGCACACATGGAGCCACGACCGATGCTGCTGCACAACCAAGGAGGATGCCCACCATGCAAAGCACGGTGTTGTTTCTCGTTAAACTAGCCATCCTCATCCTGCTCTGGCTCTTTATCGCGCTTACCCTGCGCGCCCTCAAACGGGATTCGGCTACACCCTCAGCCACCGTACTCGCGGCACCCGCCGTAGCAGCGCCCCAAAGCGGGCCTGACCCCACCGTCGCCCCCAACTCCGACGGCAGACGGAACCAGCGAAATAAGGCCCCGCTCCCAGAACTCGTCGTGACCAACGGGCCCCAGAGAGGACAAATGATCGACCTGACGTCGCAATCCGAAGTGTTCGTCGGACGGGCATCATCATGCACACTTGTCCTCAGCGACGACTACGCTTCATCCCGTCACGCACGGTTCATCCAGAACGGGAACGACTGGTTCGTGGAAGACCTAGAATCGCGCAACGGGACATATCTCAACGAGCAACGCATCGACCAGCTAGAAACCCTCACCCGCGGAGATGCCATCCGCGTCGGCCGAACCACACTGCACGTGCAGTAGGAAGGGATCATTAGATGACATATGCCCTGACCTACGCGGCCGCATCGCACGTAGGACTGATCCGCGGAAATAACGAAGACTCGGCCTACGCCGGCCCCCACCTGCTGGCACTGGCCGATGGCATGGGTGGACATGCGGCGGGAGAAATAGCCTCCCAGCTCATGATTTCCCACATCGCCCACGTCGACGATGTTGGACCTGGCGACGACATGTGCGGACAGCTGGCCGACGCGATGGCCGAAGGCAACACCGCGATCGCCAACCAAATCGACATCAACCCCGCCACCGAAGGCATGGGGTGCACCCTCGACGCCTTCTTCTTCAACGACGACACCCTCGCCATCTGCCACGTTGGCGACTCACGCGGATACCTCTACCGCGACGGGCAACTAGAGCAAATCACCAAAGACGACACCTACGTCCAATCTCTTGTCGACGAAGGCCAGCTGGCGCCCGAAGACGTCTCCAACCACCCGCAGCGCTCCCTCATCCTGAAAGCGCTGACAGGCCGGCCCGTGGAGCCCACCCTGATGCTCCGCGACGTCCGCCCCGGCGACCGATACCTCCTGTGCTCCGACGGCCTCTCCGACCCCGTCAGCCACGACACCATCGCGGATATCGTCTCCCGCGGCACGCTCGAACAAGCTGCCGAGCGCCTTATCGACCTCGCCCTCCGCAGCGGCGGGCCCGATAACGTCACCGTCGTCCTCGGAGAGATCGTCAACACCAGCGACGACGACTACACCCCGGCAACGCCCCTCCTCGTCGGCGCGCTCGATCCGGAACAGACCGACGTCGCCCGGCCCGATACCGCCGCCGGCCGTGCCGTCGGCATGAAGCTCATACAACAGAACAAAGAAGCCCAGGCACAACGAAATCCTGGGGGGCGGTCCGGATCGCAACCGGCGTCGCCCGACAACGGTGGAACCTCCAGTAACGGAGGAGCGCAGGCATCGCGGGGTGACCTCGCTGATCCTGCAAGTGGCACGGGGGATCGCGCTGACTCCGCACACGGTTCAGCCGTCGCCGGAGGGCACGGCCATAACCACGAGCAACACAATAAGAAAGGGCGTCGCATCGGTCTGACGGTGGGCGTCATTGGTCTTATCCTCGCCGTCATCATCGGTGCCGGCGGATGGTGGGCGAAGAAAACGCTAGATAACCGCTATTACATCGCCACCGACAACAACGAACTTGTCGTCTATAAAGGTGCCGACGAAACAATCCTTGGGAAAACACTCCACAGCACGTACCAACGCGCATGTTTGGATGCCAAGGGCAACCTCACGCTGCTGGACGCGAACTCCACTAAGAAATGCCACCGCTTCCAGCTGACCGATCTTCCGCCATCGACGCGGACCAACGTCGACAATCTGCCATCGGGGGACTACAACGACGTCCAAACCCAAATGGAGCGGCTAGCTAAGCAAGCGCTCCCTGTATGTGTGACCCGCGAATCGTCGCACGGAAACGCCGATAACCCCGACGCAGCACGCGACGACCGCAGTGACGAGCCACATGCGCCCTCCGACGCAGCCACCAGCGGCGAACCCGCACCCGGCGCCCCCAGCACTCGGGAATCCGCAGCCAACAACGCCTCGGGAGATACCGCCAACGGGCAACCCGGCGACCTCACCACACCTGGTGACACATGCCGGGAGGTGAAATAAATGACCTATTCACACCCATCGACGGCGGGAAACGCCGTTGCGTACCCAGCGACAACAACCGGGCAGGCAACCGACAACACAGGACCCACTGCGCGGCCCAAACGGTCGCGGCGCTGGATCGAGCTCGGGCTGCTGCTGGCCGTCACCGCGATCCTCGCTTTGGCGGTCATCGCCGTAGAAATCGCGGCTAACCACCCGCTGACCACGGATGTTGCCTACCTCCTCGGCGGGTTCATCATCATCTTCACCGTCGCCCACCTCGTGATCCTGTGGAAAGCGCCCTACTCCGACCAGATCATGCTTCCCGTCGCGGCGCTGCTCAACGCCATCGGCCTCGTCATGATTTACCGGTTGGACCTGGCCACGGGAAATAACCTTGTCCGCTCACAGATCATGTGGACAGTGATCGGCGTCGCCATGATGGTCGCCGTCATCGTCGGACTTCGCGACCACCGATCCCTCCAGGACTACTCATTCCTGCTCGGTATCGCTGGTCTGATTTTCATGGCCGTCCCCATGGTGTGGCCCACCAGCCTCAATGCGGACGCCAACGTGTGGGTGCAAATCGGGCCGTTCTCCATCCAGCCCGGAGAGTTCTCGAAGATCCTGCTCCTGCTGTTCTTCGCCTCACTCCTCACCACAAAGCGAGCGCTGTTCAACGTCGCCGGCACCAAATTCCTGGGAATGAGATTCCCGCGGCTGCGCGACCTCGGCCCCATCCTCGTCGTGTGGGGAATCGCCCTCGTCATCATGGCCGGCGAAAACGACTTCGGCCCAGCACTCCTCCTCTTCGGAACCGTGCTCGGTATGCTCTATATCGCCACCTCGCGGCCGTCATGGATCATTATCGGGCTCGGGCTGGCCGCCATCGGTGCCGTCGGGATCTACAACATCTCCGCCAAGATCCAGACACGCGTTGATAACTTCATCGACCCCATCAGCCACTACAACGAAGGCGGATACCAGCTCTCGCAAGCGCTCTTCGGCCTGTCGTGGGGTGGGATCACCGGCACCGGACTTGGACGCGGATACCCCGAAGAGGTACCCGTCGCGCACTCCGACTTCATCCTCGCAGCTATTGGTGAGGAACTCGGCCTCGTGGGGATCTCCGCGCTCATCGTTCTCTACGCCATCTTCGTCACCAGAGGCATGAAAACAGCGCTCAAGACACGCGACACCTACGGCAAACTCGTCGCCTCTGGGCTCTCGCTCACCATCGCGATCCAAGTGTTCGTCGTCGTCGGCGGGATTTCACGACTACTGCCAATGACGGGACTGACGACGCCATTCGTCGCACACGGTGGATCGTCGCTCCTTGCCAACTACATGCTGCTGGCCATCATCCTGCGCATTTCCAATTCCGCGCGACAACCAGCTAGCGTTAGCGGGTCAGCCGCGACACCGAACCGTAAAACCAACCAGCAAGCCAGCACCAACCAGAAGGAGGCACAACAGTGAACCGGTCCATCCGCGCAGTCACCATCTTCTGCCTCCTCCTCGTTGTCGCCATGGTGGCCAACCTCACCTGGATTCAGGGGTTCCAGACCGACCGCCTGGCCAAGAACTCGCTTGACCGACGCCAGTACTACGACATGAAGTCACGCCAACGCGGACAGATCAGCGCCGGGGGCGAAATCCTGGCACACTCCGTCAAGGGCGCTAACGACATGTACAACCGCGAATACGTCAGCGACCCCGACGCGTTCGGGCCCGTCGAAGGCTACCTTTCTGACCGGTACGGGACAGCAGGTATCGAGGCCAGCCAGAACAACATCCTCAACGGCACCGACGACTCCCTGTTCACCAAACGGTTCACCGACACCCTCACGGGTAAGGAAACCGAGGGTGCCAATGTCGAGCTCACCATCGACCCCAAGACGCAGCGCGTCGCCTATGACGCCATGACCAGCCGTGGCTACACCGGTGCTGTCGTCGCGCTTCGGCCATCCACTGGTGAGGTACTCGCGCTGGCGTCCACCCCTGGCTACGACCCGCGCAGCATCGTGACTTCCAACGCGGAGGAAGCACAGCAAAACTGGGCTGCTCTCAACAACAACCCGGAATCACCGCTGCTCAACCACGCGACGCAGCAGACGCTCCCGCCCGGATCGACGTTCAAGCTGATCACCACGGCCGCTGCCATGGAGAAGAACAACGTCAACGCCAACACCACGGTCACCGCGGAACCGCAGATCACACTGCCGGATAGCTACACGACCATGGAGAACTACGACGGCGAACGGTGCGGAAGTGGCTCCGTGACCACGCTGTCCACCGCGTTCACGCTGTCCTGTAACACGACGTTCGCCCAGCTCGGCATGGCCGCGGGCACCGAACAATTCAAGAAGACCGCTAAAGCGTTCGGCGTGGGTGAGACCGCGGATGGATTCGGGCTCCCCGTCCAGACGTCCACCGTCGGCGAGATCGCTGACCAACCGTCACTGGCACAGTCCTCCATCGGACAGCGGGACGTGTCCATCACACCGTTGCAGGACGCCATCATCGCTGCCACGATTGCCAACAAGGGCAAGAGGATGAAGCCCTACCTGGTCAAACAAATCACCGACTCCAGCCTCAAGCCCATCAAGACCACAAAACCTGAACAAGTCAATACCGCGATCAACGAAGACATCGCGAACCGCATCACGCAGCTCATGATCGGATCCGAAAAAGGGACCAGCGGGTACGCCGGCGCCGACATCGCATCCAAGACCGGTACCGCCGAACACGGCGAAAACTCACGGTCCTCCAAACCACACGCCTGGTACGTCGCCTTCGGTCCCTCCCAGAACGCCGACGTCGCCGTGGCCGTCGTCGTCGAAAATGGTGGTGACCGAGGACAAGCAGCAACGGGCGGATCCGTCGCAGCCCCCATCGGCCGCGCCGTCATCGCCCAGGCACTCAAGGACGGGGTGTAAAACATGACCAATGACAACGATCTCCAACCGGATCGATCAGACATTGAGCGCGTTCAACGTCTCGTAGGAACCCACTACCGCCTCAACTGGATCATCGGCCGAGGCGGCATGTCCACCGTGTGGCTCGCCACCGACAACGACACCGGCGACCCCGTCGCCATCAAAGTCCTCAAACCCGAGTACACCGACAACACTGAGTTCCGCGAACGCTTCCGGAACGAAGCCAACGCGTCATCGCTCATCGACAGCCCCAATGTCGTTCACACCCACGCCTACCGCGAAGTTCTCGATGCCGGGCTGACTTTCTGCTTCATCATCATGGAATACGTGCGTGGCGAATCGCTTGCCGACGTCCTCGCGCGCGAAAAGAAACTTCCCGAAAAACTTGCGCTCGACGTGCTGCAACAAAGCGCGCTCGGGCTTCAGGCCATTCACGCTGCCGGCATGGTTCACCGCGATATCAAACCCGGCAACCTGCTCATCACACCCGACGGCACCGTCAAAGTTGCGGACTTCGGCATCGCCAAAGCCGCCGAAGCGGTGCCGCTCACGCGGACCGGCATGGTGGTTGGCACCGCGCAATACGTCTCCCCTGAACAAGCCCAAGGGATGAAAGTGGGGCCTGCCAGCGATATTTACTCGCTCGGTGTCGTAGGCTACGAAATGCTGACCGGCCAGCGGCCCTTCCGTGGCGACTCCACCGTGTCCGTCGCCATCGCGCATATCAACACGACGCCGCCTGCCCTGCCTGAGAGCATCGGGCGGAACACCCGCGAGCTCATTGCGACGGCGCTGGGCAAGGACCCGCGCGCACGGTACGCCAATGGTGCCGAACTCACCCTGGCCGTCGCCCATGTTCGCAACGGCGACATGCCGCCACTGCCTGAAACGCTTCATCAACAAATCAACCAAGACGGCATGGTGACCCCCGGCGGGCCTGACGCCCCCACCGCCATGTTCGCGACCAATGGTGAGCCTCAGCCGACCGCGCAATTCGTCTCGCCTACAGCGCCTGGCGAATCCATTGCGCAAGTCACCGAACAACCTCAAACCCCTGCCCCCAAGGTCCAGGGGCCAGCGCCGCAACCCGGCGGCACTGTCCATCCGTCCCTCGGCGGAGCGGCTACCAACCGTGGGCCCTCCGATGGCACACGTGTCAGCCCCGTAGCACAGCAGAATGCTGCAGCTCCCGGCGCGGCAGCGGCCGCTACCCACCGCCCTGGTGGCACGCCCAATCGTGGACAAGGCCCTGCCCGGAACACCAACAAAGGCGCGGCGTCCAACAAGAACAACAACTCCAAGGCCACGCGGTGGCTCTGGACGCTCATCGGGCTCCTCGTCCTCATCGTCGTCGCTATCGGTGCGTGGATGGCTTTCGGCGTTCACCGCGATGGCGGGCGCGACGAAACTGGCGCGACAGTTACCAGCGTCATCACCACCGTCGTCCCTGGTGAGAACGACGACAATGACACCGCGCCAGCGGAGACCTACCAGCCGCCCCAGCGGACCAATACTGAACAACAAACCAACCCTGGCACCGAGACCCGGCCCGTCCAACCGACCGAAACCGGAGACCAGGGGACAAACGACACCCCCGGTACCGACAACGACACCACAGGTGGAAACGGAAACAACGGAACCACCGACGGCAACTCCGGTAACACGAACACCGGCGGGAATAACTCCAACGGGGGCGCCAACAACGGGTCCGGCAACGCAGGAAACAACGGCAGCCGCGGAAACAGCAACGGCGGCAACAGCGGATCCGGCAACACCAACCAACAGAACTCCGCCATCAACGGGGGAACCGGGACAGGAGGAACCACCGGGCAAGGCCACAGCTCCCACAACGGAACCAGTAACGGAAATAACGCTCGGAGCGGGGTCTAAACGATGGATTCAAACACCCTACTAGGGGGCCGATACACACTTTCCGAAATCATCGGCACAGGAGGAATGTCCGACGTCTACGCCGGCACCGACACCCTCCTCGGACGCGACGTCGCCGTGAAAATGATGCGGCCCGACCTCGCGCGCGACACCACGTTCCTCGAACGATTCCGCCGCGAAGCGCTCAATGCCGCCAAGCTCAACCATCACGCCATCGTCGCCGTCTACGACACCGGGCAAACAAGCGAAGCTGACGGTTCTGTTCCTTACATTGTCATGGAACGCGTCCGCGGACGCACCCTGCGGGACATCATCCGCGAAGACGGCGCCCTCGATCCCGAGTACGCCGCCACCGTCATGGCCGACGTCGCCGACGCGCTCCACTTCTCCCACGAAGCGGGCATCGTCCACCGCGATATCAAGCCCGCCAACATCATGATTACGGCCACCGGGTCCGTCAAAGTTATGGACTTCGGCATCGCGCGGGCGCTTGGCGACGCGACCTCCTCCATGACGCAAACCGCCGCCGTCATCGGAACAGCGCAATACCTCTCTCCCGAGCAGGCGCGCGGGCACTCCGCCGACCCACGATCTGACATCTACGCCAGCGGGTGCGTGCTCTACGAACTCATCACGGGGCGACCGCCCTTCCAGGGCGAGTCGCCCTTCTCCGTCGCGTATCAACACGTGCAAAGCACACCGGTACCGCCGTCGCACGTCGACGGCATCAGCCTTAACCCGACCACTGCCACCAACGTCGACGCCGTCATCATGACAGCTATGGCGAAGGACCCGGCCGACCGCTATGACGATGCCGCCGATTTCGCCGACGACCTTCGACGCCTGGCTAGCCACCGCACACCGCTGGCCGCACAGCATCGGACGAACCCATATAGCCCGGTGCCGCACCAGAACGATCCCAGTAACGTCGCGACCACTGTCATGCCCGCTGCTGGTGCCGCGGGAGGAGCTGGAGTAGCCGACGCAGCGGGAAGCGGCGCGCACAGTGCGGCCACCCAAGGTGCCCACGCAGCCCAACCCGGCCCGTCAGACGCACCCGGCCAAGCGCAAGGAGCACACGCGGCTGTCGCACCCGCAGGGAGCGAGACCACCACGCGGAACTCCGGCAGCAAACACGCCAGCAGGCACTCCGAGCAGGGCAAAAAGAAACGCAGCGCACTGTCCACATGGATACGGATCATCTGGACGCTCGTTATCCTGGCCGTCCTCGGAATCGGTGGGGCCGTCGCATGGTCCTACTACCACGACAACACGACGAACAGCAGCCTCCCCCACGTCGACACTAACGACAACAAGAAGATAAGTATCCCCGACGTTCGGAACCTCACTGAGGATGACGCGATCGCCAAGCTCGAAGACGCGGGGTTCAAGGTGAAAACGCGGGAAGCGTCTAATGCCGACGTCGAAAAGGGCCACGCTATTGACACGAGCCCAGCGGCGGGATCACAAGTGCCCAAGGGCACCCAGGTCACGCTCACGATTTCCACCGGAAAAGAGCAAACTGACGTACCGAACCTGACGGGGAAGGACACACAGGAGGCTTCGCGGCTGCTTCAAGAAGCCGGGCTCGTTCTCGACCAAACGGTGAAAGAGGCGCCATCGGACAGCGTGCCCTCCGGCCGCATCATCGAGCAAACGCCGGCATCGGGTTCCCACGTCGCCAAGGGAAGTAGTGTGACCATCACGGTGTCCACTGGGCCGGAACGCGTCCGAGTTCCCGTCGTCACTGGTCAATCCATCGACGACGCCCGCGGCAACCTCGAAGGTGCCGGGTTCAAAGTGACGGTCACCGAAGTCGATTCCACCCGCCCTGAAGGCACAGTGCTCCGCACCGCCAACGAAGGCAACCAGATGCCCAAGGGAGCGACGATCGAACTTCAGGTCTCCCGCGGCAACCAGCTGACCATGCCCAACCTCGTCGGGCAAAGCACGAGCCAGGCGCTATCCGCGCTCCGCTCGGCTGGATGGACCGGTGGGACCACCCGGCTGACCACCCACGATCAAAAGACGAATGACCTCACCAAAATCAACGAGATCATGACTCAGTCGATCCCCGCTGGTCAGGCCGTCGACAAAGACTCCACGATCGACGTCGGCGTCGGCTCATTTAGCCTCCTGCCATAAAACGGGGGTTGGTGAATTAGTGCACAACCGCATGTACGGTTCACTAATTCGCCACAACCAGGACCAGGTTGAGGAAAAACCTTGCCTGGTCACTTTCACGCGACCTACAGCCCCGACAAGACGGCGTTATGCCGATTCTCCAGCTCACGCACGCGTTCCTCGTCGACAGGGAAACCAGCGCATCCCATCCAATTCGCCACAATACGATGGCCGCAGCTCGTCATGATCGACTCCGGGTGGAACTGCACACCATGCAAAGGCAGCGACGCATGCCGCATGGACATCACCATCCCCGAATCCGACCGACCGGTCACCACCAACTCCTCCGGCAGCGACGCCTCATCTACCGTCAGCGAGTGATATCGCGTCACCGTCACGGGATCCGGCAAACCACGCATCACACCCGTACCGTCATGCCACACCGGCGACGACTTCCCGTGCAACAACTCGTCCGCACGGACAACCGAACCGCCCAAAGCCTCGGCCAACGCCTGATGCCCCAAACACACACCCAACATCGGGATCTCATGGCGGATACATGCTTTGATCAGCGGAATCGACTGACCTGCCGCCGACGGAGTCCCCGGCCCCGGCGAAATCAACACGCCGTCGAAACGTTGAACAACCGACCGGCCCGCGGCCCGATCCTCCGCGGAATCCACCAAACGGTCGTCGTCGTTACGCCACACCGTGCACGTCTCCCCCAGCTGCCCGATGTACTGCACAAGGTTGTATACAAAACTGTCATAATTATCGACGACGAGAATCCGCATACCGGCAATACTAACGGCACACCCAACCCGCAGCGTAGCTACCTAGCTATCACTGGTCCCACCTGTTACTGACCGTTACTGGGCAGACCCCTTCAGCCGGACACGATCACCCGGCAACCACGCCCACTGCTTCACCCGCCACGAACCGCACGACTGATCAACGTCTGAATCCGATGCCGCAGCCAGGTCCAGCGATGCCGGGGAATCCAACACAATCCACCGACAATTCGGCACATAGCCGTCCTGCACGAAATGGGCCTCCACACCGGCCAACTGACCAGCGATAAAGCGCATCACCGAACCGTGAACGACCACGATAAGATCACTCGGCGTACTCATATCCGACCCCACCGCACCGGGGACAAGGAGCGGCAGCATCGGGGTAATGCCCTCCAGGAAGCGACGGCGTGTTTCCCACCCGGACTGCCCACCGGGCATGCGCATATCCATCTTTCCCGACGACCACTGCAACTGGGTGTAGCGGTACGTGTGTATCGACTCCATGTCGGTGTTCATTTCCAGATCACCGGCGGTGACCTCGGTCAAACCCGGGATCGCCGTCGGCACAGTGGGATCATCCAGCTCCGCCGTGATGGGAACGGTCTTCACACCATCTGTCGACGGCGACGCGGTAAACACCGACGCGCCCTGGTTCACCATCCCTTGCGCGGCAAACCGGGCGGTCTTCCGGGCGCGGTGAGCCCGGTGGGGCATCACCTTCCTGCACCTCACCTACTCCGGAGAGGGTGCCGTCGGCAACAATTCGCTCGCCACCGGTAAAAGCCTGCTCAACACCCATTGACGTTAAATCGGCGCCAGGCACAGCGGTATCGAGAGCGGTGATGAGGTTGGATGTCGTCTGCCCGTGGCGGAAAAGAATCAGCCGTCCGCGGGGTGCGTTCTGCTGCTTCTCCCCCGATACGCCGCTGTTTGATGCGCCACTGTTGACTGTTGTACCCACGTTATTCACCTGTTTTCCTCCAGCCGTTTGTCATCATTCTGTACTCGCTCACCGCGTGCCGCCGTGCCGACGACCCAGCGTTGTATCGCTCTACCACAGGACATCTGTATCCGGGGCGGTCCCTTCCGCCCGATGAGCAATCCACTCCTGCGCGGTGAACCACTCATCGGGAGTTGCCGTCGACGGTTTATCCGGGCTCATTGTCGACGACGGAGCCACAACATCGGACGCGGTTACAGTATCGGACGCAACCGTTTGGCCCGACGTCGTCGCCACGTGGGGTCCGTCGTCGATCGGCCATGAGCCGAGGAAGCGCAGCACCTGGACCGTTCTATGCAAATGCTGCAAAGCCGTTGCCACATGTGGATCGGAGATATGCCCGCTCATGTCCATATAAAAGCGGTATTCTCCCAGCGCTTTCCGCGTGGGGCGGGACTCGATGCGCGTCAAATCCACACCATTCGACGACACCACCGTCAGCGTCCGAGCCAGCGCACCCGGTTCATTGCGGACGTTAAAGACGACCGACGTGCGATCACGACCCGTGTGAGCTGTGGGTTTGCCCGGCTTTCCCACCAACACGAAGCGAGTCTGCGCGCCGGCAACGTCGGCAACGCCATCGGCTAGTGAGTCCAAGCCATACAGCTGCCCGGCGCGAGCAGGCGCTGCGGCGGCGTCGACCTCTCCTCGAGCAACCATCTCTGCAGCTGCCGCGTTGGAGTGGGCGGCAACGAACTCGGCCGGCGGAAGGTGGTCATCAACCCACGATGTCAACTGGGGACGGGCAACAGGGTGGGCACTCCAGGTGGCGATGTCCTGGGGGCGGGTGCCCGGCCGGACGAGGATAGAGAAGGCGATCGGGATGGCGATTTCACGGTAGATCTGCAACGGGTGAGATCCTGCGAGCGCATCGAAAGTCCTGGTGACAGGGCCTTCAACTGAGCTTTCAATGGCAACGCACGCCCAATCGGCGCGGCCACGAATAACGGCGTCAACAGCGTGTTGAGGCGAATCGACGGGGAGCGGAACTATGCGGTGACCGTGTGCGGTGATGGGCTCGGTGGCTTTCACGCCGCTGCTTTCTAGCCCAGCAGCCCCCGTCCTTGCGCCCTGGGGCGGCGTGTCGCACCACCCACGGCCGGCGAATTCCAGCATGGCCATTTCCGTAAACGTCCCTGAGGGTCCGAGAAATGCGACGACGGGAATGTCCCGCTCGGATGTCTCGGGTGTGTGACTGGTTTGATTCGTTACCACGCTTTTTGACTGCTCGCTACTCATTCCACCTGCCTATGTTGTGGTGTTCTCTTCAACCCTAAACCACCGGGAATCAAGAAATCAGATAGACAAGGTGGTGGTGGCGCAACCGTATCCGCCTCCCCGTAGGCTGTCAGGTATGGATTTCCACGACGTGCTGGACGCCCCTTTGGCCGATATCCTCGCTATGGTGCGCGGTGGGCGTCGTCGCGTCGGAACTCAGGAGGCCGGTACACCTTCTGACCAGCATAGTCGTGACCAGCATCTTTCCCCGGACGTGCTGGCGGGCTTCGCGCGGGACCGTGTGCAGACCGCCCGGGAGTCAACCGGGCTAAGCACACAAGAGCTGGGTTTTGCCCTGGACGAGATTCCCGTGACGTACCCGAGCGCTCAGCGCAGTAGCGGCCCGTTCGCCGGCTTACCTATTCCGATTAAGGATTTGCTCCCTGTGCGGGGGGTTCCCTGCACGCAAGGTTCGGCCGACCGAGTGTCTGTGCCGGACAAGAACGACCCCGTGGCGGACGCGTTATTGGGCGCGGGCGCCACCATTTTCGGAGCGTCAGCGACCTCTGAGCTGGGCCTATCGTGCTATACGGAACCGACCCATCTGCCAACGGTTGTTAACCCGACCTTGCCCGGTCGCACGCCAGGTGGCTCGTCGGGAGGGGCGGCAGCGTTGGTTGCGCGCGGTATCGTCCCGGTGGCGCATGGGAGCGATGGCGGCGGCTCGATCCGCGTTCCCGCTGCGTGTTGCGGGATCGTCGGGTTTAAGCCTCCGCACGATCCAATCGATGGGCAGCTGCGCGCGGATGGTTTTCTCGCGCGCACGGTCGCGGATGTCGCGGTAGCGTCGTCGCTAATTACTTTCCCTGGTCAACCGCGGGTGACCCGCACCCAGTGGGTTCCGGGGACGCCGAATGTGAGTGTTCCTTCTCAACGTCTACGTGTGGGAATTTTAACGAAACCGCTGCATAGTGCGGGCCAGAATGCGCCGCACCCTGCGCCTCGTCCGGCGCCGAATTCCCTGATGACGGGCGCTCTTCGAATCGCGGCCGATCGCGTGAGGGCGGCGGGGCACGATGTTGTCCCCGTGACCAGCCCATATCCGCCGGAGACGATCGAGCTGCTGCGTATCGTGCTGGCCTACCGGTGCAGGAATCTTGATGGCGCGTTGTCCCCGTTGAGCACGTATTTCCGTGACCTGGGCACGACGATCACAGCCGAGCAGTATGAGGATACGCTGGCCCGACTTCGGGAGCTCCCGGATCTGGTGCTCAGCCAATGGTCTGATGCGGCGAATGTAGATCTTGTGCTGAACCCGATCATTGCGTATCCGCCTCCGCCGGTGGGCACGTTCGCGACCTTGCCTCCGGAGGAAGATTTCGCGGCCCAAACCGCGTGGACCCCGTGGTGTACGTTGTGGAATTTGACGGGCTGGTCTGGGCTTTCCGTCCCCGTCGTGACGACGGCGATTGAGGGACCGTGGCACGGGTGGCCGGTGAGTGTGCACGTGGGCGCTGTGGGGGATCGTGTGTCGCCGTGGGAGGTTCTTGGTGTCGGGCTCATCGTCGAAAAGTAGTGTCACCGCGACGCTGCGCTGGGAAATCGTCATTGTCCTGGCCGTGACATTTGGTATGTCAGGGCTGCGGACAACGTTGCGCCTGGTGGAGGCCCTGGCCTCCCCGACGCCGTTGAAGGGGCAGACCGCGCAGTTGAATCCGTCGCAGGCGCCAGCGGCGTGGCTTGATATGTCGCTGCAGGTGTTGTCGGCGGAGACCTTGGTGGCCTGGGGCGCGCTGGCTGTGTATATGTTGTGGGTTCATCCCGTGACGACGAATCCTCTGCGGTTTTTGCGGTGGTCCGGACTGTCCGACGTGTGGCACGGGCTGGCGGCCGCTGCGGCGATTGGTCTGCCCGGGCTGTGCTTTTATGGCTTTGCTCGCGCGTGGGGTTTGTCGGCGACGGTTGATCCTGCGGCGGGGGTCCGCGCCTGGTGGTCGTACGTGTTGCTGGTCATTTCCGCGTGCGCGACGGCCTGGGCCGAGGAAGTGGTCGTCGTGGGGTGGCTGCAAACCCGCTTGACTCAGTGTGGTGTGTCGGGGGCGCCACGCGTGGTGGTGTCGGCGCTGTTGAGAGGCCTATATCACGTGTACCAGGGCCCGAGCGCGGGCGTGGGGAACGCGATCATGGGCCTGATTTTTGGGACGTATTTTGAGCGTACAGGCCGTGTGTGGCCGCTGGTCATTGCTCACGCGGTTATTGACTGCATGGCTTTTGTGGGCGCAGCGCTATTAGCCGGCCATCTGCCGTGGCTGGGGCTGTAGATAATGTGCCCACACTAGGCCGTGTAACTCTAGCCCCACGCGTTCCGATATACTCAACGCTTGGTTTTCACCTGTAGCTGCGTCACCTGCATATTCACGGGCCCAGATGGGAGTGAACCGAATGATCGCAGTCCCAGAGCCTGAGCGTCAGTCGCTAGGCCGGAACGTCCCCTGCCGTCGCCGGGGTGCTGCCAGCGTTATCACTGGTAAGCGATACTTTTGTCGGAAGGAAATTTTGTGCCTGCTTTGTCGCTTCGGAGTGCTAGCCGGTTTGGTACCGGCCGTGCCCGTAAAGCACTAAGCAGAACACAGAGCCGCGGTTCAAATAGCAGCTCGGCCATAATCATCGGGTGGCCGGCCCACGTGTTGGGCCTCCTCGTGGGGCTCCTGACACAATTAATCTGGCACGGCCCACGCGAGAACGGCGACTGGGCCGCATTGTGGATCGCCGGCAAGCTCCTCCGCCAGGGCGATGATCCGCACATCTACGACTACGCCCCTGATGATTTTGCTGCCTGGGCAGGCCCTTTCTGGCAGCCATTCGCGCAGCAAGATGTCACATCAGCCTCACCACATCCGTTTGTTCAGGCACCGTTCGTTGCTCAAATGGCCGAGGCCCTGACACTCGTAATGTCATTCCATACATCGGTGTTCTTCTTGACGGTGGCGTCTGGGTGGGCGCTGGTCGTGCTGGTGGCCATCGCATTTTATGTGTGGTTTCACCGCCCGATCCCCATGGGCGTGTTGGTCGGCGTCACGCTGGTGGTGTGGCTTTCCACCCCATTCCAGTGGTCGATCACATTGGGACAAACGACGCCCTTGGTCACCGCTGGCATTGCGTATAGCATCGCGGCAGCGCGCCGTCGTCCCTGGTCAGCGGGCATCGCACTAGGGGTCGTTAGCGTCATTAAGCTCACGCCGCTGGCTCTCATTCCGCTGATGCTGCTGTTCCGTCGGTCACGTCGAACGTCGCTCATCGCTATCGCAACAACGGCCCTCTGCTTCGGCTTCTCCGTACTAACCGTGGGGTGGCCACTGCACGAAATCTGGCGTGCGCGGATTCACATGTTCTCCACGTACAAACTGATCGCGCCGACGAGCCAGACCTTCGTGTCAATCATGAAGCGCCATCTTATCGACGAGGGACCCGCGAGCGCGCCGATTATCCAGGACACGCCCGGCTGGATGGTGGTCACACCGATGATGCTGGCCGCCGTGATTGCCCTGGCCTTGGGCATCGCGGCCTACCGCTGTCGCGGGCGGGCCTTCGAGATCATCATGGTGGGCGCCATGTGCGTGGCCACGTGTTTCTCCGGATTCGTGTGGACGCACTATTTCATCATCGTTGTGTTGCCGGCCTTCGGTGTGTTCGCGCTGACCGCTCGCCGCAGGTGGGCGGTGGCGTGCATTGCGATGGTCAGTGTCCTCTATTTCCCTCCGCTTTCCGACGTTATTTCGTCGCAGCACGATAACCGCTACTTTGCTCAAACAGGCTTTTATGTCCCCGGCGGGGCATTGATGGCGACGATTGTCATGCTGTTCTTGCTGGCAGCCGCTGTTGTGGTACCCGCACGTCGGGCGGCTAGCGCTGGGCTCCCCAACTCCGCACCGGAGTTCCGGGCGCCGTGGGACGCAGGGGCATCTGCAAGGAGACGCACCAGCACACCCATAGCTAGGAGCTCCACCCCGCGAGCGGGCGCACGTTCCGCAGTCGCCCGCTGGTTCGCCCACGCTAACGCGCCCCATTCCACCTTCATCTCCGGTTCATCGCCACGTCAGCGTGGCCACATCGTCGGCAGAATGGGCCATATCGTTGCGGTGCTCTCCGGCCTTGTCACTGTCTTAGCGTGGAACTCCCACCGGCAGACAGATGATTGGTCCTCACTGTGGATCGCCGGCAAACTCGTCGCGCAAGGCGATAAGAACCATATTTACGATTACAACCATCAGGATTTTGCGCGCTGGGACGGGGAGTACTGGGCACCATTTGCCAATGAGCACGTCACATCCCCCTTGCCTCACCCATTTATTCAGGCGCCGATCGTGGCAGAAGTAATGAGCCTCATTACTCGCATCATGAGCTACGACTTTTCGACGCTCGCGCTGGGGTTCTTCTCCGGCTGGGCCATGGTGATCACTGTCGCCTGCGCCTATCGCATCTGGGTGGGGCGGCCGATCCCACTCGTTCTTCTGCTACCCGTCGTTGTCGTGGCCTGGGTGTCAGCGCCATTTTCCATGGCTATTTGTCTGGGCCAAACAAGCCCCCTGATCTACGCGGCCATTGCCTACGCGATTGCCGCTGCACGCACTCGTCCTCGCTCGGCGGGCATTGTGCTGGGCTTGGTCAGCGTCGTAAAGCTCAGTCCTTTCGCTCTGATCGCCCCGATGTTCCTTTTCCGTCGGTCACGCCGTACAGGCGGAGTCGCCGTCTTCACCACTGTGGTGGCGTTCCTCATGTCGCTGGTCACGCTGGGGGCGGATGTATTCCGCACCTGGTACCGTGTCATTCACGATCTATCATCCGCCCGCATCGTTGCGGTGGAGAGTCAAAGTTTCGCGTCGATTATGTTGAGAAGTCATCTTCGCGACGACACCAATATCTTGGTTCCTATTATCCGGAATCCCCCCACCTGGGTTGTGGTGGTTCCACTCATCATGGCAGCTTTGCTGGCCATCCTGGTTCTCGCGGCCGCGTATGTGCGTCGGGAATATGCGTTCCCGCTGTTCATGGTGGGAATTACCAGCATCGCGACGGCTTGCTCTGGGCTGGTGTGGACCCACTATTTCCAGGTTGCGATACTCCCCGCCTTCGGGTCCATAGTCCTGGCGGAACGTCGTCGCCTGGCCGGTTTTCTCACCATCGGTTTGAGCCTGTTCTTCGTCCCGCCTCTCTCTGATGTGATGAATTCCCCTGCCCAGGCTAGGGTACATGTTCAGTCCGGCGGCTTAATTGCCCTCATTGGGCTCATTCTGCTGATGTGCATCATGGCCCTTCTGCCCGGCTCGGTTCTTCCACCACGCACACGGTCGCGCATCACACAGTGGCAACAGGCACATGACCGTGACGACGAACGGCTGCGGTCATCGGGGCCGTCGCTGTCCCACAGGTATCGCAATGATGTGACCGCGCCACTACCTGTTGTGACGGATGCTCCGCGGGCATCGGGTGGACGCCACCACGTGCGCCGACGCCACACCCAGTAACATTATTCACATGAATACCACTAGCGATGACGATTACCTCCGCGGCCCTGATGGCCGCCCGATCGTCGACCGCTACGGGCGACCTATCCGACGCCGGTCGGGGAAAAACACTGCAGCTTCGAGCAACGGTGCTGATGGTGGGGGTTACCGTCACGAAGCAAACAGTAGGCGTACTGGCAGCAGCCGGGCCGACGGGTCCCGCGTCGACTACTCCGGGGGGAGCTCTCCTGCGCGGCACGAGAAGCACGAATACCAGCACTTTCGTGCGCAACCGGGGCCTGCGTCGTCCCGTGCGAGATACCAAAGCGAGCAGTCGGAGCGAACCGATTCCCCTCAATCACCACGCCGCCGTGATGAACAATGTTCCGGGCAGTACGCTTCGAGCTCCCGTCGATACTCTCAACCGTTGCCTCCTCGCGGGATCGAGGAGCATAACCGACGCACCGGCGCGCCCAGTTATCCTCCCGCCGGCAGCCGCCCGTCCGAGAAGAGCCGCCCATCCGGCCCAACCCGAGGGCATCGATGGCTTTCGTCTGCCACAAGCCGTGGACGTCGGTGGCGATTGTCCGGGTGGGGACACAAGCTAGGAGCACTACTGGGCGTCCTCATACTTGTCGCACTCGGGACGATGGTATGGGTCGATCTTCGGCTACATCGAGTTGACGCTCTGGCCAATTATGGCGGACGGCCCAGCGGCGGCTCGGGAACGAACTGGCTGCTCGTCGGCTCTGATTCACGTGACGGCCTCTCTGAGGATCAGCAAGCTGAGCTGTCTACCGGCGGCGATACGGGCGGCGGGCGCACAGATTCCATCATCCTGGTGCATATTCCCTTCGTGGGGAAAGCGACGATGGTGTCCATCCCCCGCGATTCGTACGTCGATGTGCCCGGTCACGGGAAGGACAAGGTTAACGCTTCGTATGCGCTGGGCGGCCCGCAGCTGCTACAACAGACGGTGGAACAGGCCACTGGTCTGCGCATTGACCACTATGCGGAAATCGGCTTCGGTGGGTTCGCCGGGGTGGTCGATGCTGTGGGCGGCGTCAAAATCTGCGTCGAGCAGCCCATGGATGATCCTCTCGCTGGGATTAATCTGCAGCCGGGGTGCCAAAAACTTGATGGCCCCACCGCCCTGGGCTTCGTTCGGTCACGGCATTCGATGGACGACGGCGACATCGGCCGTGCCAGGAACCAGCGGACGTTCCTCGCCGCGCTAGTGAAGAAGGCGCTATCCCCCACCACGTTCCTCAACCCGTTCCGCTTTTTCCCGTTTGTCAGCCGTATGGCGGATTCTTTCACAGTGGACAAGCACGATCACGTGTGGAATCTCGCGCGTTTGGGCATCGGGTTGGGCATGTCGCCGCGTACCGAAACGATCCCCATCGCATCCTATGAGTCCACAGATGTCGGGGACGTCGATGTGTGGGACGACGACGGAGCACAAGAGCTATTCAAGTCGTTGCGCTAGCCGTCTACCGAATAGTCACTTGGCGGGAACGGATTGTATCCCGCGCCTTGCGTTCGTCAGCAGTCAACGGGGTGTCCACGGCCAACACCTTTTCCAGCGCAACAGCCAATTGCTGAATAGGCTCCTGGAATTCTTGCGCCGTCACCGTGGGGTCAACGTCAAAGACGGGCACCGCAACACCGTGGGTGCGGAACGCCCCGGCAAAACGTGTGCCTTCTCCCAGTGTCAAGTCTCCTGCAGCGTACAAGCGTGCCAGCGCGGTGAATAACGCGTCCTCGTCGTCCTGTCGGATCCACCGGATGTAGCCTTTGTCGCCGCCATCGGTCCACCAGACCGCTCCCGGCGCGGAGACGTCGATTCTTTCGGTCGGAAGCATCGACTCGTTCACCTGCTTCATGTTTTGCTGCATGGCAGGATCGATGGTTTGACCTTCCGGGAGCCACCAGTCGAAGTCTTTCTCGACCTGTACGTCGAGCTTCTGAGTGGGGTCCATCAGCTCGCTCAGCTCCGGCTCAGTGCCGTCGGCAATGGACGTTCCCAGCGTTTGCCCTGTTTGAGCGGTTTGCAACCACGCGAGGGTCTGCGCTAAATCTTTGTGGGGGTTCGGTCCGCGATGCTGGCATTGAAGTGCAACGAACGCGGTAGGGGGAGTGTCACCGTCGGTGTCGCGCACGATGGCGGCGGTCGCTCCGGGCAGGACGGTCACGAGGTAGACGGGGTAATCGACGCCCTTCACTGCGATTTTCGCCCGGGCCGATGGGGCGAATTCCTGCATGGCAATAAGATCTGCTTCCGAAGCAAAACCCCCGAATGGTCGCGGGTCACGCTCTAGTGCTGCACGTTCAGCGGCCCGCTTAGCCAGTTTCGCTTGACGGCGGGTCATTCCTTCGGGCAGATTCTCATTCTTCTTTTTCTTCCTTGACACCTGGCCTAGGCTACCTGCCCACTCCCCCAGCTAGCCAGTTTGTAGCAGCAGATCGGGAGTTCCTAGACCCGGCTTTCCCCGCAGGACGATGTCCTCCCTCAGCTCGCCGCCGGATACTCAGCCTGTGCAGACGCTTCATCCATCCACTCGCGCGCCTGGCGTGGTTTGTCAGTCGCCAACCAGTCAATCCCGTGCTGAGCTGCCCACATAACGTCATTTCGCGTGTTGACGGTCCACGTGTAGCAGCCGTCGCCACGCCGTATGAGCCCCGGACGCAGTTTCACGTTGATAATGGACGGGCCATACGCCTGCGGAATATCCATCCGCCAAAGAATGGGGCCTAGCGGGCGTTGGATTTCGCGTCGCAACAGAATCCGGTGCACAGAGGGCTCGAGATGCCGCATTCTCGCAAGCGACATGGCTGAAAATGAGATGACGTGTAACCGGGGATTGTCGACCTGCCCTCGATCACGAAGCACCGAGACCAGTGTCTTTTCTAACTGGCCACCATATACCGACGGGTGCTTCGTTTCGACAAACAGTCCACAGTCTGTCCCCTCAACCAAGTCCAAGAGCGTACTGAAGAGCAACGGTTGTTGCGGCTCCGCAGCGGTGCCCACGTTGATACTGGGGAGGTCATCGCGGGTGAGTTCAGCAATGGGGCGTTTATCTCCCGCAACGCGTTCGAATGTCCGGTCGTGTGAGCATACGAGGTGTCCGTCTTTTGTGAGGCGGATATCGCATTCTATGCCGTCGGCTCCCTCGGAGAGCGCGGCATCGTAGGCAGCGAGTGTCTGTTCGGGGTGGTCGCAGCTGGCTCCGCGGTGGGCGATGATCTCCATCGGTTCTCTTTCTTTCCGCCGAGCCAGCCGTGTGCTCATTAGGCCCGTCCTCGGCTTCGTAAATCTAGAGAATTGTCACTGGTGTTGAGCGCTTGACCGATCCTGTTGAGGATGTTAATGGCATCCGGAATGTGCGTTCCCTTGTTCAGCATGACGCCTTGGGTACGCAGCGCAACGTCCGCATCGGTGATCTCTGCGCGTGAGGGCAGCCCGGATTTCGCCATGGTTTCGAGGACTTGCGTCGCGAAGATGGTGGGAATGTGAGCAGCATTCGCCACGTCCATGATCTGTTCGCGGGCTTCGGACATGCGGCTGAAGCCGAGTTCCATCGCGAGGTCACCACGAGCAATCATGACGCCCGAGTTCCTGTGACGGAGCAGTTCGGTCACCACATTGGGTAGGTCGTTGTAGCATTCTTCGGATTCGATCTTCAGCATAACGCCAAGGTTCCGGATGCGCGCGCTAACTGTGGCAGGGTCTTCGCTATCGCCAGCGGTATCCGTGGCATCTGCGCTGCTAGATTCGCTTTCCAACGCTGCTACGTCGATTTCTTTCTCGATGGCGTCGAGAATTTCGGTGAGGTCCTCGGCGGAGCGGACGTAGCTCGGCGCAATGATGTCTGCCGTGCGAACGATTTCCGGGAGGATGGCGCGGTCTTCGTCGGTCATAGCGGGGAGCGGAACGTGGACGCCGGGGAAGTGAATGCCGCGCCCTTCACGCAGGTTTTTCCCGCCTTCACGGGTGTGAACGGCGACGAGTTCCGCGGAATCGTACTCCGCGGTGTTGCCCTCGGCGTCCTTCTCACCGGCGCGGGTGACGGAGGTGACTTCGCACTCGATTTTCGCGTCGTCGAAAAGGACGGTGGATCCGACGTCCAGGCTGCGGATAGCTTGTGGCTCGCCACAGTTGACGGCGGGGATATCGTCCGTCGGGTCGGTGGGTGTGGGGTCGCTGGTCAGCGTCAGGCGTGACCCAACGTCGACGTGAACACGCTGTTCAGAGCGCCCGATCCCGTGGATTCGAGTCTTGATGTATTGGCATGCGACCAGGCTGCCATTGGCCAAATAGACGTTCTGACGCCCGTAGGCCAGGACTCCCTCATCGGTGACCTTGTGCACGGTCATATAGCGCTTGGATCCGCGAGCGTCCAGCATGGATAGCTCATCGCCCTCGTTGACCGTCTGCAGCCACTCCGGATCGACCTGGATGGCCAACGTCGGCCGGCCAGGAAGGCCCTCCGGCACGGGTGCCGGGGTTGTGGCATTGTGGTCGAACGGGGTGATCCACAACTTGGAGGGAGTCAGGATCCGCCCGGTCTTCGTCCTGGTCACGCGGGTACGCGCGATCCGCGGGCCGGGTTCGATAGCCCCAACCCGCAGTTTCGGACCCGGCAGGTCCATAGAGATTTTGATGTCGCGGCCGACGCGTGCGCTGGCGGCACGGACGTTCGCTGCCATTGCGCGCCGGGCTTCGGGAGTATCGTGCGCGCAGTTGATCCGGGCGATGTCCATCCCCGCGTCGGCGAAGGACTGGGCAAGGTCGGGATCGTCGGCTGCCTCAGTGGGGAGAGTCACCATAACGCAGCTCGGCATGCCATCCCGGGGCTCACCCAACAGAGCAGAGCTGTTGGACGCTAATTGCTCCTGGGAACGCTCTATCGCTGCAGCTAAACGGGTGATGTCGTAGGACTCTCCCTCGGCACCACCGTCATCACTGGACTGTCCACCCAGGTTCTGCAGCAGAGTTTTCGCCGCGCGGAGTTGGTCGGCAACGGGTGCCTGGTCAGATACACGAATCCCGACCCCCGCAGCTGGGCAACAATGTGGTGCGCATCATCAGCCTGGAGGCGCGCGAAGTGCTGCACATTGCGAACCCCCTCACGGTGTTCCGCGTCTGCGGCGTCGATACGGTCGCGTTTATCCTGGTCAACCTCGCTGAGCATGGTCAGGAGGCTATCGACACCACGGATCAACTCATTCAGTGAGGTCGTCGCTGAATTTGTCGTAGTTGCCTTCGACGACGACGCCCCTGACGTGCTGGCATCGTTGAGTTCACCGTTATGACCATTCTGTTCCACTATGTACCCTCCGGAGCGGCGGATTTCTCGTACGACCGAATACTACTTCGTTGCTTCCTGATCGGCATTCGGGCCGTAGAAGCGGTCTTTGATTTCACGCAACTGCGCAACTGATGCCTTCATCTGCTCAGCTTCGTGGTCATCGAGCTCCAGCTCAACAACGCGGTGGATTCCGCCGCGGTTCACGAGAGCCGGGGTGCCGATGTAGATGTCGTCTTCACCATATTCACCCTGCAGGTATGCAGAGACAGGAAGGACGACGTTCTGGTTCTGCAGGACAGCCCGCGTGATCCGAGCCAGGCCCATGCCGATACCGAATGAGGTCGAGCCCTTAGCGTCGATAATGGTGTAGGCGGCGTCGCGGGTCTCTTCGAAGACTTTCTCCAAGCGTCCGTGCAGCTCAGGGTCCTTCTCAAGCTTCTTGCGCATCGACACACCGCCGACGGTCGACGACGACAACACCGGAAGCTCCGAGTCGCCGTGCTCACCGATGATGTAGGCGTGGATGGAGCTCGGGGCAACGTCATACATGTCGCCCAGCATGGAGCGGAAGCGTGCGGAGTCCAGAACCGTGCCCGAACCGATCACGCGTTCCTTCGGCAGGCCGGAAATCTTCCAGGTGGCGTAGGTCAGGATATCGACAGGGTTCGACGCAATGAGGAAGATGCCGTCGAAATTGTGCCTCATGACATCGCCAATGATGCTGTTCAGGATTTTAATATTCTTGTCGACGAGCTGCAGGCGGGTTTCACCTGGCTTCTGTGCAGCGCCAGCGCAGACGACGACCATGGCGGCGTCGGCGCAATCGTCGTAGGTGCCGACCTTAACGTTGGTCGGGCTGGATGCCCACACGACGCCGTGGTTGAGGTCCATGACGTTGCCGGCGGTCTTCTTTTCGTCGATGTCGATAATGGCCAGTTCGTCGCACACACCCTGGTTAATAAGGGCGAAGGCGTAGGCGATTCCGACGTCGCCAGCGCCGATAAGAACGATTTTGTTACCAAGGCGGCGGTGTTCTTGATCTGCCATGAGAATTCCTCCAAGGAATGAGATCTGGAAAAGATGGTGCGACGGCGCGTATGTGCCGTGATTTATTCTTCAGTGTTATTGTGCCCGGTTTTGCCCGAATATGCTAGTGTTTTGACAAGCAATCAAACATTTAACCCCGGTTCTGATTGATTGAATATGGGTTTCTTTTGTTTAGGCATGAGCACTCTGTGCCACCGCTCCCCCTTTTTAGGGCACAGCCGGCCACACACTCACAAACTACCTCAATCCTATGAATTCATCCTGATTAATAGGGGTTTTTAATCTCTTACGCCCCCGACCTGCGCCCATTTATCCCATCTATTTCGGAATAAAGAGAAATTTCTTCACGTTAAAGGTTGCGAAAGCCCGGAGCTTCCACAACACTGGGTTTCAAGCGCAAATTAGTTGTGCGAGTCACAATGTTGAAAAAATCACAGTGCGCCATGTTTTAGCGGCGCGTGTTAGCTACTAACGAAAGGTATTGAAATGGCTGTGTACGAACTTCCTGATCTCCCCTACGATTACGATGCTCTCGAGCCTCACATCTCCGGCGAGATTATGCAGCTTCACCACGACAAGCACCACGCAACCTACGTTGCTGGCGCCAACGCTGCGCTGGAGAAGCTAGAGAAGGCCCGCGAAGAAGGGGCAGATGCTAACGAGATTCGCGCACTCTCCAAGAACCTCGCCTTCAACCTTGGTGGTCACACCAACCACTCCATCTTCTGGAAGAACCTTTCCCCGAATGGGGGCGGCGAGCCGACCGGAGAGCTGGCTGAGGCTATCAACCGCGACTTCGGTTCCTTCGAAAAGTTCAAGGACCACTTCTCCGCTGCTGCTACCGGTCTTCAGGGCTCCGGCTGGGCCGTCCTCGGCTACGACCACATCGCTGGCCGCCTCATTATCGAGCAGCTGACCGACCAACAGGGCAATGTCTCCGTTGACTTCACCCCGCTGCTGATGCTGGATATGTGGGAGCACGCTTTCTACCTGCAGTACAAGAATGTCAAGGCTGACTACGTCAAGGCAGTGTGGAACGTGTTCAATTGGGAGGATGTTGCAGAACGCTACGCACGGGCAAAGTCCAAATAAAACCCTGTGGCCAGATAACCGGCCGCACACGTGGCGACACTAAATAGGCAGCCACGGTACATAGCGCTATAAGAAGAGGCACCCGCGGGTGTCTCTTCTTCTCATTCGGTAATCTAGCGTCGAGCCGGGAAATCAGGTGTCACACTATGGCCACTCAGGGCTTACCTGACGGGTATACCCCGCAGTCGCCCATGTACCGCAAAGTCATCTTGGCGATGGTGGGCGCTGGGTTGGCATCGTTCAACGCCCTGTACTGCACGCAGGCTCTCCTCCCCGTCCTGTCTGAGGACCTCCACGTCACACCGGCAACAGCATCATTAACCGTTTCCGCGACGACGGGGATGCTCGGGCTGTCCATCATTCCGGCGTCGATCATTTCAGAGTGCTTCGGGCGCAACCGCGTCATCATGCTCAGCGCCCTATCGGCCACGTTGCTAGGTCTTCTTCCCTTATCGACGTCGGTCGGCATGCTGATTATCCTGCATGGACTGCAGGGCATCGCTGTTGCGGGGGTTCCGGCGACGGCGATGGCGTACCTGTCGGAGGAGATTCACCCGAAATATGTTCCTCAAGTGATGGGGCTCTATGTGGCGGGGACGTCCGTGGGCGGTCTGTCCGGCCGCGTTATCCCTTCTGGCGTGCTTGAGTTTGCGTCATGGCGGTGGGCTCTCGCGGCCACCGTGGCGGTAGCCATTATTTTCGCGTTCATCACGTCATGGGCGCTTCCTGATCAACAGCGTTTTCAGCCCAAGCGCCTGACGTTTCGTTCCGAGTTCAGCGCTATCGCCCAGCACATGAAAAACCCGCGCTTGAGTGCGCTGTTCACCCTTGCTTTCCCTTTTATGGGCGCTTTCGTGTCGCTGTATGACTATGTTGGCTACCGTTTGACAGGGCATTTTGGCCTCAACGAGGGCGTTGCCGGCGCTATTTTCTTCCTCTATCTCTCCGGAACGTGGAGTGCGACGCAGGCCGGGACGATGGTTCACAAGTTCGGGCGAGCGCGTGTCCTCGTCGGGTCGATCGTCGGCATGATGATCGGCATGGCTGTGCTGTTTTCCCCCGAGCTCATCAGCAGCATTCTTGGGATTTTGCTGTTCACGGCGTGTTTCTTCGCGGCCCATTCTGTGGCGTCGGGCTGGGTCGGGGTGGTTGCCACCTCCAACCGGGCGGAAGCATCGTCAATGTATTTATTCTGCTATTACATGGGATCGTCGATTGTGGGCTGGCTTTCCGGCCATGTTCTCCACTCGTGGGAGTGGGGTGGGCTCGTCGTGTGGTTGCTCGCCGGGTTGGCCATAGCGACGGTGATTGCACTGTTTATCGCGCGGACCACCCCATCGACGCGGGCGACGCCGTCACCGGCACGCGACTCCCGTTGAGTGGACCGGGCAGTAGCCGTTGGGATTTTTATCCAGGTACTGTTGGTGCTCGTCTTCAGCGAGGTACATCGTCTTCGTCGGTGTGTCGCTGAGCAAAGAAATGTCGGTGTTGATGTCCCCGTAGCCGGCGTCGGCCAGCGAGCGGGCGAAGGACTCCGCTATTTCACGAGCTTTCTGCACTTCATCGTCGGTCTGTGCGTAGATTACGGAGCGGTACTGGGTGCCCACATCGTTCCCCTGGCGGAAGCCCTGCGTGGGGTCGTGCGCCTCGAAAAATGTGCGGATGAGATCCTCGAATGACACCTTCTGCGGGTCATAGATGACGCGGACAGTTTCGGCGTGGCCGGTCCGGCCTGTGCATACTTCCTGGTAGGTCGGGTTCGGCGTGTAGCCACCGGCGTAACCGACCGCCGTGCTTTCGACACCGTCCATGGACCAGAAGAGCTTTTCGGCTCCCCAGAAGCATCCGAGCCCCACGACTACGCTCCGCTGCCCGTCTTTCCAGGGCCCATCGATGGGTGTTCCCCGAGCTGTGTGCGGTTTGGGGTGCGGCAGGATAGATTCATCGCGTCCGGGAAGCGCATCTTCCCTGTTCACGGTGCTTGTTGGTGTGGGCCGTGTGTCAAAAAGAAATCCCATGAGCACAGGGTAGACCGAAGTGATGGTGTTCGAAAGGGCTGGTCGTTTCCACCCGTGCCCCCGTGGGAATGCCATGTCTTCCGGACCGCTCGAACCATGATTATATGCACATTTTCGATGCCTATTTTCCCGTTTGCCCTCGGTGTGGAATAGCGTAGAAATCACTATGAGTTCCCGCGATGAATCTCTCCCTGTCTCCCCCGATGGTTCGGCTCGTTCTTCTCACTCCGCCGATAACAAGTCCTCTGGGCGGGTCTTCCCCGGGCGGCCCCACGGGTCTGCTTCCAACCGGTCGCGCGAGTCATCATCCTCGAAGACATCAGCGCGGTCCTGGCACCGACGCGCCTCCCGCCCCGTGAGCTTGTGGCTCGCCGCCATCATCGTCCTCGCACTGGCGCACCCGTTTGTACCGAATAACCGCTGGATGATGGTGCATTTCTTCACTCTCGGCGCGCTGATGAACTCGATTATGGTGTGGTCGCAGCACTTCACCGAGAAGTTCCTCCACCAGCGGCTCCCAGACTCCTCCAGGCCGAGGCAGGTAGCCTTAATTTATGCCCTCAATGTGGGCGTTATCTTCTGCGTCATTGGACAGGCTTTTAACGATGCTGCACGCGGCACTCAGGGGTGGGCGTGGATCGTCGTCACTGTGGGAGCTGTCATCGTTGGAGTGGCCGTGGCGATCCACGCGATATCGCTCATTTTGCAATGGGTGAAAGCACGTCGCGGTGCTGCGAAATCTGGCACTGAACTGGGAGATTACGCAGCGATCGTCATGTTCTACATTGCAGCGTCGTTAATCTTGCCCATCGGCGCGGGCTTAGGCGCAACACTGGCCCATCCCCTTCCCGGGGCGTGGCATGACCGACTGATTGTGATGCACATGGCGGTTAACGTCCTTGGCTTCGTCGGACTAACCGCAGCGGGCACGCTGACCATTCTTTTCCCAGCTATTTGGCGTGCGCGCGTGTCGGCATTTCGCCCTACTCCAACGCTCGCCACGATGTTGGGCGGCATCCTGGTCCTGAGCATCGGCACGATTTCCGGACGCTTCGAGCTCGTCGGCATCGGCATGGTGGTCTACGGGGCGGGCTGGATCCTGTGCGCACGCCCGTGGGCGGGCATCGTCCGGAATTCCCGGCGCATTTCCCACGAGCCACCTGCGATTTTCGCCCGCTCGTCAGTGGTGTTCGCAGTTCTTTGGGTCATTGGCACAATGCTGGCCGCGGGGATCAGCCAGATCCTGAACCCGGACGAGATTATTTCGACGCCGACAGTGCCTCTGGTGGTTGGTTTCGGCGCACAATTACTCATCGGTGTGATGTGCTACCTGCTTCCCTCGACGATGGGAGGTGGCGGTAAGGCCGTGTCACAGGGGCTTGCGACGCTGGATTTCATAGAGCCTGCGCGGACGACGATGGTGAACGTCGGCTTGACCCTGTGGGTTCTTCCCGTGGGCGGGTGGCTTCACATTGTGGGCTCATTTGCTGCGGGTATTGGCTTGGCGATGTTTATCCCGTTGGCGGCCGTGTCGGCTAAAAACCAGGTTAAGGCGATTCGTACACAGGCTGCAGCACGTCGGAAAAAAGCTGAGGAGCAGACAACGTCGTCTGCTTCGTCTACTTCGCCTGCCGACGATGCCCGTATAATTCCCCCAAACCCGCCGCATTCACGGTCGCCGCTTGCTCAGGTTGCGGCCACGATGTCTGCGATCGCCCTCATTGCGTGTGCGACTCTTGCCATAACCGGTAGTGGCAATGGTTCGTCGGACAATTCCGGGGGCTCCGCTGTCGCAGCAACCGGGCATACGACGTCGGTCACCGTGACGGCCAAAGGCATGTCCTTTAGCCCGAATTCCATTGACGTTCCCGCTGGTGATCGTCTCAAAGTGACCTTAAAGAACGACGGCGACCAAGTCCACGACCTCAAACTCGCCGATGGCAGCGAAACGGGGAAAGTAGACCCCGGAGAGAGCAAAACGTTCACGTCGGGCGTGATCACGAAGAAGACCAAAGGTTGGTGCACCATCCCCGGCCATCAAATGCGCGGTATGGAACTGACCGTGAATACCAAGGGCGGCTCAAACGGTTCCGCTGGAGCGAACTCCACCGATAGCGATTCCAGCGGCGATACTGCGTCGGATAAGGATGATGTTCATGCCAGCGGGCACTCTATAGCATCGACGAATACGGATAGTCCGCTGAAACCAGAGTTCATTCGTGATCCGTCGGTGGGCCCTGCACCCGAGGGGACAACGCACAATATTGATTTGACGGTCTCACAGGTTAACCGGACAATCCACGAGGACGGCACGAAGCGTGCGTCGTGGACATTCAATGGTGCGCCCATGGGGCCAGTGCTGCGTGGTCACGTCGGCGATGAGTTCGTCGTCCATCTGACGAATGATGGTTCTATTAGTCACTCGATTGATTTCCACGCGGGCATGGTGAGCCCAGACAAGCCCATGCGGTCCATCAAACCTGGTGAGTCTCTGGAGTACCGATTCCGCGCCGAGCACGCCGGGATCTGGTTGTATCACTGCGGTACGGCCCCGATCAGTATGCATATTGCTGCCGGAATGTTCGGTGCTGTGATTATTGATCCGCCGGACCTGGACCCCGTGGATCATGAATACATCATGGTTCAGTCGGAGCTGTATGGCCTGGGTAAGGACAAAGACAATCCGGTTGATTCCGCGTTGCTCCACAGCGAACAGCCCAGCAAGGTGGTGTTCAACGGCCTCGAGAACCAGTACGTCCAAAAGCCTCTCGAGCTCAAGCACGGTGAGCGCGCACGGTTCTGGTTGCTTAATGCAGGCCCGAATATTTCCGAGTCCTTCCACATTGTGGGTACGCAGTTTGATACCAGCTTCAAGGAGGGCTCGTACACTCTTCGGCATGGGCATGACGCCTTCGGTGTCGACGATGGCGGCTCTCAGGCGCTTGATCTTTTAGCCGCTCAGGGCGGTTTTGTGGAGGCCGACTTCCCCGAGGCTGGTACCTACACGATGGTTAATCACCAGTTTGCCGACGCTGAACGCGGCGCAATGGGCAAGATCAAGGTCAGTTAAGAGCAGCGTGTGGGGCGGGCATGGTGTGCGCGCCCGGCGCGCCTGCCGTGAGCCAGTTCCTGACGACGGCGGTCGCGCGGCAGTCATCCCTGTTGTAGCGGAGGAGTAGTGCGCGGGCGTCGTGTTTGCTCGTCACTCCCGTGGGGATGGGAGCTAACGGATCGACCCCTTTGGCCTGCATAAACACCGATAATGATGCTTCCCCGTCCATGTCGGCGTCTTCCCAGTGAAAACCGGCCAGTGGTGCGACAGTTTTCAAGCCCAATCCTGCTGGCCCCACGAGTTCACTTTTGACGGCTGCATACACGTCAACCCATTCTGGCGAGCGGATGAATTGATTGACCTCCGCGACGGTGGGGACAGTGACGGTTGTTGTGGGTGCAGTAGCGCGTGCAGGTGCCGGGGCTTCGGAGGAAGCCGTGCTGAAGGTGAGTCCGCCAAAGCGCTGAGCAGAGCGTTTGAGCCACATGTTCTCCCCTTGCGCCCCGTAGCAGTAGGCAGCGAAACTCTGCCCCCGGGCGTGTGCGCGGTCCCGCTGATCCATCAGCCACGCCCAAAACATGGCGAAATTCCGCGCTTCGGCATCAGAGTTCAGCTGCTGCCACGTCACAAAGGGCCGGTAGGTGGCTCCGTCCCAAGTCCCCCACAAGTAGCATCCGCGCTCGAGGTAGGCTTCCATGTCCACATCGATTTCGACGTCTGCCCTGCGGACAATGTCGGCATCACCGCGTGCAAGGTCCGTCCGTACTCCATTTACGCGCGACGTGTTTTCATCCACCGTGTTTCCATGCGCCCTATTCCGACGTTGCCGCACCTTGTCCGGGCGATGGACCGCTGTCCACCCTTGCGTGTACGCGTACGCCATGATGCTGGCGTCGCCGCAGTCAGCGTCGGCAAGCTGATGAACAGTGGATATGCCAGCAAGGCGATATCTATCCGCCCGGGCCCCGTGAAGAACAAGGCTGATATCGTCCATCTGTTTCAGCTCTGCGTGGCAATCGCTCTCAAAGCGGCAGCTGCTGCAAGCCTTAATTTTTCGTGGCTGCGTAGAGATAGGCACTCGAACTGCATCAACAAACCCGTCGGTCATCGTGCCGACGGGCCACACCGCGACATCATGAGCCCCCTGCCCCACAATCCCGATCAGATCCGACGACAATCCGACGTCGCGAAGAGCATAATGCGCCGCGACCAGCGGATGAATGTCTCCCGAGTGCGTTTTGGCCCGCCCCGACCGCCACAGGGGAGCCGATGTGCCCAACCTCGGTAAGGAGACCGACATAATGCGCCGCGTGGAGTCCGGCACGATGCCTTGGTGCGTGCTCACGGTGACCGGCATGTAGCGGGCCTCATGCGGAAGCGCCGATGAGTCCACCCGAACCAGCAGGTCAGGCGCGGTACGAATAATGATGTCATCCGTGGGACTCAGCGCCGGATCGGTAGGATCGGCCAACCACCACGGGTTAGCCACGTCCACACCGGGGCGCGCACCCTGCAGTTCTGCCATGGCTATTCGCGCCGTGAGCCGCGGGTTGATAATCACTCGTATGCCCTCAGCCAGGGCCTCCAGGGTGGCACACTCCTGGGCATCCCACATTTCGTCACGATCCTGGGATGTGGGTTGCGTCCCCACCTGATCGCGGTCCGCTTGGTTCCCGGCGTCCGTCGCCCATCCGGCATCGGCCGTCGATCCAGCTTTCTGCACACAATCAGCGATCGTCATCGTGAGTGATTTTTTATTGCCGACGCCGGGCACGGTGGCTCCGTCGTCGCTCAGCTGCCCGAATACCAGCGTGCGTTCGAGCTCTGACCGGGCCTGACGTGCTCGAGCTGCTTCTCGCGGTGGGCGAGGGTGGCCTTCACGATCGAAGGTGCGGCGTTGGCGAATGCGATACCGACATCCCGATAGTTCTGTAGCCTCTACGGGAGTATCCGCAGGATGGGGTCTCGGTGCAGTCATTAGGTTCATTATTTCAGGCGGGCTCGCGCAAAATCTGGTGAGGGCACCACAATTAACGCTCGATGGCAGGATAACCGTTAGAGTAGAAGACGATAGAAGTAGTTAAAATTTACGTGAACTACTGAGCATTCCAACACGGTAGCGCAGAGCAAGCGCCGGTCGGTTACGCGCCAGCGCATTAGCTCTGAACTCAACAAGGATGGATCATGGGATTACTAAATCGAGCACGTCAAAAACGTCGCGACCGTAAATTAGCTGAAAAGATCGCGAAGCGTCAGGCGAAGTCCCGCGCTAAGGATGAAAAGAAGCTCAACGCGAAAAAAGAGAAATATCTGAACAAGACCGCCAAAATGGTCATGAAGCAGGATGCGAAGGACCGCAAGGACCAACGCAAGCATGAAAAGGACCTTGCACAGGCCGCTGTGCAGCAAATTCGTGAACGGAGTTTCTCGCCCGCTAAGGCTGCAAAGTGGGCTGGCGCTCTTCGCGTGGCGGCTCCGGTAGTTATCCCCCTGATCTACAGAGCGGTCAATGGAGTTGAAGGCCGAAGCGTAGCGAACAAAGCCAAGAAACTGGGGCTGTCTGCTCAGGACTTGTCTCGATTCCGCGGCGACGGTGCTCCGCTGAAAGCTCGTGTAGAGAATGTGCGAGTTCAGGCGAAGGACGCCCCGTCCGGTTTCGCCAGGGATGTCAACAAGCGGCTCGATCTTCTGCTCAATAACATTGAGAGCGCAGAGAAGATGCCGAAGCAGCAGCGTAACCGTGCGCTATCGAAGGCATCGGCTGAGCTGGATGCCATGCAACCGGAGATCCACCACAAGATCTCGCATTAATCCCCATCACTCATTCCCCCCTCCGCAGGGTCGTCTACCCTGTGGAGGTTTTTCTTTGTGGGCAGGATAGTGGCTGGCGTGGTGGGGCTACTTTTCTATTACAAGCTCTTTGCCTTCCTTATGTTTTGCTGGCAGTTGGATCGGGATTATGCCCAACAGATCAAAACACCCTGTGTAAACGCGTAGTAAAAACTGATTCACAGTGGTGAGAAATCGTCTTAGGAATATCTGTTGCTACGACATTAATAGTGTTCAGGACTGGCTGAGTGCTGTAAAAGAAGCTTTCTAATAAATAGAGAAATTAATGATGTGCACGAGTAGACTTTCGCCGAATATATACGCATAATGGTGTAGCATATGGTGTTATCGACATATGGTTACGACCATTTGATGTCATCCATTTGATGTCATCGTGTCGTACGATGCCGCGTGACAGTGCTCAATCATAGTGTGTGATCGTAGAGTTCACCGCGGCTAACTTCTCTCACCATAAGAAAAGATTGATATAAGGAGATAACAATGGCACGTCGATACGTTCCACAGATTTTTGATGACCTAGACGGGACCGAACTTACCGAGTCCGACGCAACAGAAATCCACTTCAGCGTTGACAGCACTGCATACATGCTGGAGGTTTCGGAAGACAACGCCCGTAAATTCCACGAGGCTTTAGAGCCATTCATTTCCTCCGCAACAAAAGAAAGCGGCCGTGGACGTCGTCGTTCCTCGTACCGCAACAATGTTTCGTCGGAGGCCACCAAGGCTCGCAACCGCGCAATCCGTAAGTGGGCCAATGAGAATGGCTACCACGTTGCGCCTCGTGGCCAGATTAAGAAAGAAATCATCGAGGCTTACGATCGTGCTCACCCGGTGAACAAGGATTCCTAAACCGAAACATTCCGTTTCCGGTTATTAAACCCTGCCCGCGATGGATACCGCACACAGCGGTGTTCATCGCTTTTTTCACGACATATCGATTCCGACATTTCGGTTCCGATAACGCCTGCAACAAATACACGAACCACAATCAACATATGAAACGACACCTAACACGCCACAAGAGCTCCCGCGTGGCCATATCCACCGTTCTTGCCGCCATCACCCCAACATCACTGGCTGCATGCTCCAACGACGGGTCGAGCGGATCGGAATCAGATGGCTCTGCAGCCAGCTCTAACGCCTTAGCCGACGTGGCTGCCGATGGCCTCCCCATCGATGCCCGCCCTTCCTCTGACGCTTCAGACTCGACGCCGTGCCCGTACTTGGCCAACTAGAACATGGCAGACCTCAACGGGCAACGCGTCACCGGAGTGTCCATCGATAAGCGGTTTAATCCCCCAGCCTGCCAATGGCTTTCGTATGGAAATACGCCTCAGGCGCAAACAATCATTCGGACAGCTAAAAATGAACAAGCCGCTATCGATATGATCAGCACCGCTATCACTCATCCGGGAACAACGGATGATGCCGCAACAATTACAAAGAATTCAGACAATTCCGTCAGCGGTGGCGATGTTGAACACACCAACCAACCGACGGGGTGGGAAGGGTATCGCGCTCAAGCGGAGAATGCGGCAGTGTATGCAATCCGCAAGGGCCCAGTGGTGGTTATTGTCCACTCTGATCAAACCCAGACTGTGAAAACCCAAAAGATTGCCGAAACAGTGATCGAGCAATTACATCTCTGATGATATAGCCATTGCTAACAGAATCCCGGCCTAGTCGTGCGGCCCCCAACCCGAATACGACGGGCCACGGCGCTTCGCTGGTTTCTTCGCGGTATGCGCTATTTGTTGTGGCACCATTGCCCCGTGAGTCTGTGCTGCGATGATTTTCTTCCGCTTCTCATCCAACTCTGGGGTTTCTAGTGGCTCTTTCAAAGCGTGCCGACCAGTCCCAATCGCTTTAATTTGAGGTCTGTTCGCACGGGCTGCCACTGCCGCCGCGGCTTGCCGAGCTTGTCTATCGGCCTCACGATCAGCGGCTCTCTTCTCTCTCTTCTCTTGTTTCTTATCCAGCTTCGCCTGTTTCTTCTCCTGTTTATAGGCCTTTTTCTCCCGGTGACCTTCCAACCACAGGGCCGGGATTCGCCAAGGACGTACCAATCCGCTCCCTCGACGGCGCCACTTATTTCGCTTGAGAGTGCGCTTTTTCTCTTTCTTGGCGTGCTTTTCCTTATCATGCTCAGCCTTTGTCCGCGCATAATGCTCACGGAATTCCTGAGTATAGGGAAACCTTTTATCAATTGTTCGATAAAGCAAAATGTTTTGGCTCATCGTCCACAAGTTATTTCCCACCCAGTAAAACAAAATGGCCACAGGAGCCGGACTCGTCAGCCCGAATAACAAAGGGCTGGCACTACCCATAACCGCCATAGAAATGATGATCTTCTGCATCCTCACAGCGATGGGATTGTCATGCTCCAACTGACGATAACTACGGTACGTCGAATACGACATGTTAATCGTCGTAAAAGTCGAGGCGATAAGAACTAACGGGACGGCAAGGGTATATATCGTTGACTTATCCGTACCCATTTCGTGTAAACGCGACGAAGCCATAGCTGCATAGGCCGGCAAGGGGACACCAAAAGCCTTAGCTTGAAGGAATTGCCCCACATCCTGACTGGTTAAGAAACCAATAGGTTGATGCTGCGTGGCTCCGAGACCACCTTTCGGCCGAGCCATATGAATCAATACGCGATATAAACCTAAGAAGAAGGGCAACTGGATAAAGACCGGTAAACACCCAGCACTAAGCCGATAACCTGCGTCTTTTCGCGCCTTCTGTTCCTTGGCTATACGCTCCTTCCGGGCCGCAGTCCCCGGCTTATCTTTGTATTCTTCCCTAATCTGGTTAATGACCGGACGCAGATTCACTTGAATGCGGGTCGACTTATATTGCGCATACGCAAAGGGAAGCAGAACAAGCCGGACCGTCATGACTAACAAAAACAAGGACGCGATCCACGACGAAATCGGATCTGCACCTAAGGCCGTGAGAAGCACATGCCACAGTTTGATCACTCCCGAAACCGGATACGCGAAAAGACTGTAGATCATGCACTACCTCTCAAGTTATCTGCGTGAGGGCCACAACAATTCCTGAACCGCTCCTATTAACTAGTCAGGAACACCACCATAAGACAATAGTGTTCCA
Source organism: Corynebacterium sp. c7Ub_26 (assembly GCF_053760365.1). Lineage (NCBI taxonomy): Bacteria > Bacillati > Actinomycetota > Actinomycetes > Mycobacteriales > Corynebacteriaceae > Corynebacterium > Corynebacterium sp. c7Ub_26. The sequence continues at coordinate 378,267 of NZ_JBSNBL010000003.1, forward strand.
ACAAGAGAGTTCCTACCTCAAGAGGGATATCAGTTACCTGGGCAGCGGGCGGTACGGAACCCATCCACCTCACACAACGATTTTCGCAGAAGTGCTTCTATCTGCCGTACACTGCCGTCTATGGCTCGCCATAGTAAGGAAACAGTCACGTCTCCGATTTCGCCCGGCGAACTTGCCGCGCAGCAATCCGACCCGGCCGATACTGGCGCTACGCATTCCAGCACCAGCACTACACAGACCAGCGCCGACACTGCACCATCCACACCATCCACGGATAACGCCACGACATCGTCAGGTGGATCGGTATCAGCCGGTACCGGCCGGGGTCAGACCAGCACGGCGTCGAAAATTTTAGGTGTCGGAGGAGAACTCATCCTTACCATCGGCATCGTCATCATGCTGTTTGTGATCTACGAAGCCTACTGGACCAATATCCAGTCCGACCACGAACAGTCACAGGCCAAAAGCCAGCTCGAAGACAAATGGGCCAACGCACGCAACACCCTCAATGCCGACGAGGGCGAAGCCATGGGAAAGCTGCGCATTCCCACATTCGGTTCAGACTGGAACTACGCCATTATCCAGGGTACGTCTGCCAGTGACCTCAGCCGCGGGCCCGGGCACTACACCAGAACTCAAAACCCCGGGGACAAAGGAAACTTCGCACTCGCAGGGCACCGTGTCGGCCGAGGTGCTCCGTTTAATGACTTGGGATACCTCAAAACCTGCGACTCAATCGTCGTCGAAACTCGTGAATCCTGGTAGGTGTATCGCGTTCTTCCTATCGACGAAAAAGGTGCCGACCGTGAAGCCGCCCTGGCACACTGCACATCGCCGGCGGTAGCTAAACAGGCGACGACAGGCGATTATGCCTCCATTCGTGGACGCTACATCACGACCCCGAGCAATATCAGCACGATCGCCCCGGTTCCTGGGAAAGAGGACTCCACCCCTGAGTCCGCTGAGCTGTCCATGATCACGCTGACCACGTGTCACCCGCAGTTCTCCAATGCCGAGCGTATGGTGATTCACGCCGTCCTTGACCGTGTTGAAGCTAAAGATGGATACAAAACACCAGCCGAACTAGAAAGCTAAGGGCCATTGCCCCTGTTAAAAAGTGCTCACTCCACCTCGATGTGAGCACATTAAGGAGAACACCACATGTACGCATGGATTTGGCGGCACCTCCCCGGCCCCACCTGGTTTCGCGCAATCGAGGCACTCGTGCTCATCTCATCGCGGCAGTAGTGCTGATTCTGATGCAGGTTGTGTTCCCTGTGGTCAGTGACTGGATGCCATATAACGACGTGCGCGTATAAGGATGTTGGGTCTAAATGACGTAATTACCGGGTGGCGCAGATAGCAGCTGCCGTGCCAGTTCCCGGGCAATTTGAAGCGGAACGACGTCGCGGCTCATCTTCGCCCCTGCTAGGCCCCCATCCAAGAAAACCATGATCTGTTCCGCAATAGTCCGAGACGCGTAGCCGTACTTCTTGGTCAGCAGCTCCGCCATCGTGTCGCGGCACCACCGACGGTGTTCCAATGCTGCTTGGCGAATTCCCCGTTCCCCATCATTTTCCGGGCGCGGGTATTCGCTCGCCGCATTCTGAAAATGGGACCCCCGATAATTCTTCCCCGGCTCCTCGCTAATACAGATATCGAAAAACGCCAGAATCTTGTCTTGCGGTTTTTCGCGCTGATCAGCGAGTTCATGCCAGCTCGACCGCCATTGTTCGTCAAGCTGCTCTAGACAGGCAATGACTAAGTTATCTTTGGATCCAAACAAAGAATATAAGCTGGCCTTAGCGACGTCGGCCTCGCGGAGAATGCGGTCAATACCGATAACCCGGATTCCCTCGGTAGTGAATAGACGGGTGGCAGCTTTAAGCAATCGCTGACGGGGGCTCGGCCGATCCCGGCGACGACGAGTCGTTGTTTTTGCAGCTGGCACCTCGCCGTCACTCTCCTTGTCTACTGGTGTCGTGGGGCCTAGAGCCCAATGGCCTATGAGTAAGGGCTCTGATGGCATCTACATCCATCAACCGACCAACTTACTACTTAGCGTGTTCCCAAAGCCACACGACACCGCGACTGAGGTAGCAGTCCCACTGTAAGCGCCCAGACGCCGGGTCGCGCCTATACCTTGCTTTCCGGCCGGACGACCATCAGCGGGCACGGGGCTTCTTGCAGCAGCGCGCGTGACGTCGATCCCAACAACATACCGCGGAATCCACCGCGACCATGGGAACCAACAACCAGTAATTGCGCATCCTCGGAAGCGTCGGCAAGTGCCCGAACTGGGCGGTCGCGAGTAATAATCTGCTCGACCTCCACATCGGGGTACTTATCCTTATAACCACTGATCCGCTCAGCGAGCAGCCGCTTTTGATCTTCTTCAATTTCTTCCCATTGCTTCTGGGCCGCATTCAGCCCGGCAAGGGAAGCCTGAACCTGCATATCAATCCACGTGTGAACGGCACGTAGCGGGGCCTTACGGGCACTAGCCTCGGCAAACGCCATTTCGATTGCCTTCTCAGCAACCCCCGTACCGTCAACTCCGACGACGACGGGACCATACTTCGTCGCCGTCGATACGTCGGACTCTTCACGCACAACGATGACGGGGCACTTCGCGTGGCTGACGACAGCGGCTGAAACGGAGCCCATGACCATGCCCGAAAAGCCGCCCAGGCCACGCGACCCCATGACAATCATGGTGACGTCCTGGGAGATATCGAGCAGCATATCGATGGGGTTGCCCTCTTCCACCTGATAGCTGACCTCAACGGACTCGTCGAACTCCGCAATGATCTTGCGTGCGGTATCAATTTTTTCCATGGCCTCTGCTTCGAGGTCATCATAGAGTTCCTGCGGAGGAACCCAGCCTTCCGCGTATAAAAACTGAGGCATCGAGTACGTGCTGACCAGGCGGATCGGTTCCTTCCTCTTCAGCGCGGTATTCGCAGCCCACCGGGCAGCCGTCTGAGAGGCGGCAGAGCCATCAACGGCAACAACAATAACGTTTTGCTTCACCATGACATCCCACTTTCGAGGTCACTCATGCGAGCGTTATTGCCCGCACAATGCGTTGCGCTACTAAGGCGAAACTAGTTTCTGTGCAGTAATGTTGCTGCCGGTGCACCGTTTATCAGAGCCGACGGGCAACACCCTTGCCACCTCTCAGGGTACCCCCATAAGTCGCGGTGGTATAGCCCCAAGGTGCACGATACTACCCCCGAAATGGAGTTGTTTTCAGATATGAGCCGAGAAAGCAGGTGTCAGGACCTCACCGCCTCCCCCAGCATCTCAATCGCCCTCAGCCGATCCTCCACGTCAAAGGCGTAAATAGAGGTAATAACGCCTTGCGCTCCCGTCGCCTGAACAATGCGGGCAATCTTATTCTTCACCTGATCCGGCGTTCCCACGGCGTTTACCTGCAATGCCGCATCCACCTGCTGCCACGCCATCACATTGCCGTCCCTCACATCCTTCGGTGGCCTAAACAGCCCACGAGTCCCCGTCACAATCCCATAAAAGCTCTGCTCATGCGTCGTGAACAGATGGCGAGCTTTCTCCTCGGTCTCTGCCACCATCACATTGACCCCCACAGTGACGTGCGGCTTGCTCAACGACCACCCCGACGCAGCGCCACCCCGAGCAGCATCACTGCCAACGACACCATCGGCGCTTTCACCGTCGGCAGTATTGCCATCGGCGCGATCGCCATAAGCTCCTGCAGCGAAGTTATTGCGATACGTCTCGAGTGCCGTCGACAAGCGGAAAGGAGCAAAATGGCTGGCAAACACGAACGGGAGACCCGCGTGCGCCGCGATCATCGCACCATTTTCCGATGAGCCCAGCATGAAGAACGGCACGTGACTGCGCAATCCCGGGAAGGCATTGACGCGGTGCGCCATCGGACCCATGTAGCGGCGCAGCTCGGCTAGATCGTGCTCAAAATCCGGCACATCCGACTTCCCCCGACGCAAGGCCTGCGCCGTCATCGGGTCGGTGCCTGGGGCTCGTCCCAACCCTAATTCAATCCGGCCCGGGTAGAGAGCGTCTAAGGTGCCAAACTCTTCCGCAACGTGAAGAGGCGCGTGATTAGGCAGCATCACCCCGCCCGCGCCGACCGAAATAGAGTGCGTAGCCGCCACCACTTGCCCAATCATGATCGTGGTTGCCGACGACGCCAACGACTTTGAGTTGTGGTGCTCGGCGAGCCAAAAGCGGTCGTAGCCAGCACGTTCCGCCGCTTGGGCTGAACGGATCGTCGCGTGGAGAGCGTCCGACATTGTCATGCCCTCGCTCACCGGGACAAGGTCAAGAAGACCAAGTTCGATATTGCGGAGGTCGTTGGTGCTGGCATCGGACGGCTGGTCTGATGGTACGTGGCCCGTCGTCACCTGGTCTGATGACGGATTATCTGGGTTAACCATGAACACCCTTCCTACGGTTCTATCTATCGAAGTTCTAGCTATCGAGATTCTTTGTTGTGTTCGCTCTACAACCCATAACAACGGTGACGGCCAATTCCGTCCATGATTCTCACTCCGTGCCGTCAGGCGTGGTCCCGCGAGCCTCACTACTGGCACCCTGCGCGCGCCCTTTATGCTGGTCTGCATGGTTCGTGCTCTTGGAATTCGTGACGGGCTTAATCCTTCACATGCCCGTGTACCGGCAGGTGCAGCGCCGATTACGGCCGATGATTTCCTCGAGCACCTGATTTCCTCTGAGCGGCATCGCCACCCCTCCGACACCGCCGCTGCCCGCGCAGAACGGTTCACCGCCGGGCTCGTTCGCGATGGCCGGGGACGCGTCCTCAACCCCACTGACCTGCTTCAACCACATGACGAAATGTGGTTCTACCGCATGCCTGCCTACGAAACCCCCGTTCCCGGGCATTGCACGCCGGTGTTTTCGTCACCGGGGATCCTCGTCGTCGATAAGCCACCATTTTTAGCGACGATGCCCAGGGGCCGGCACATCACGGAAACAGCCACCGTCCGTCTTCGACGGGCCACCGGCAATGACAACCTCGTTCCAGCCCATCGGCTCGACCGCCAGACCTCTGGACTTCTACTGTTCACTACTCATCCTCGCTATCGCGGGCCATACCAAACGCTGTTCGCGCGTCGGCAAGTCCGGAAAACATACCAGGCTATCGCCCCCTACCACCCTGTTCTCGCGGAAAGCACTGTCCGCGCCGAGATAGAGCATGTCGCCATCGACTCCGGCACTATCAGCCTCGAGGACGACGGCATTCACGTCCACCAACGCATGGAAAAGACACACGGTTTTATCCAGGCGCGGCTGAAACCCGGAAAGCCCAATGCCGAGACCGTCATTTCGTCGATACGCATGTTGACGGACGACGATGAACGCGCACTTCGGGAGCTCTATCACAACTGGTTCGGGGATCCATTGTGTGACACTCGCTATGCCCTCTACACCATGCACCCGCTATCGGGGAAGACCCACCAGCTGCGAATGTGCCTTAACTCCCTGGGAGTGCCCATTGTAGGCGACCAGGTCTATCCGCGGATATTGCCCGAAGCTATCGACGCTCACCAGCATGTTGATGAAGCATGGCACCAGCCCCTATGCCTGCGTTCCACGCAATTGAGCTGGACCGATCCCAACCTCCACCGGCCCATCATCGTGATGGCGCCAGATCTGACTCACACACTGGGGCTGAGTGGATAGCTGCGCCATCATTGGGGGCAACTATGTCCGGCCCAAGTGTTAGTATCCTGGCATGGCCACGAGGGACCCCGAGCAGCATTCATCCGACGCTAAAACCGCCGGGTATGAGGACAAAAACACGCCTGCTACAGATAGTGCGGCACAGTCAGCGAGCGCTCGGTTCTCCGTCATCACTTCATGGATGAGTACGTTGGCCGTCGCTGTGATCTTCGCTATCGGTGGGTGGCAGCGACGGTGGATTAGCGACGACGGACTCATCGTGGTACGCACGGTCCGTAATCTTCTCGCTGGTAATGGTCCTGTTTTTAATGCAGGCGAGCGCGTCGAGGCCAATACATCCGTTGTGTGGCAATACATTATCTACGCAATTGCCGCGGTCTCATCGGCGCGCCTAGAGACCATAGCCATTTACACAGGCCTGTTCTTTTCAGTCCTCGCGGTCGCGATTGCTGCTCTGGGATCGGCTGCTCTTCACCGCTCACCGGGGGCCCTGTTTGTTCCCTGTGGGCTACTGCTCTATATCTTCCTCCCGCCAGCACGTGACTTCGCGACCTCGGGGTTGGAGTGGGGGCTCTCCATCTTCTGGATCGCTGTGCTGTGGTTCCTGATGGTGTACTGGAACAACGCACGCCACGAGGCAACACCAGCGAGCACACCTAGGGGTCATTCTCGGCTCCGTCTTCCTCGCTCGAGTTATGCCCTCGCGTTCTGGGCCGGATTGAGCTGGCTAGTCCGCCCCGAGCTTGCACTCTACGGAGCAGCCACCATCGTCGTACTCCTCGTTATTCATCGACGCTGGACGCTCCTCGCGTGGGCAGTTCCACTTCCCCTTCTCTACGAGATTTTCCGAGCGGGCTATTACGGCCTCTTGGTCCCCAACACTGCGGTTGCGACATCTGCCTCCGGCTCCGACTGGAAACAGGGATGGCGTTATGTCCTCGATTTTGCTAACCCGTATTGGCTGTGGCTCATCATTCCTATTGCGATCATCATCGGTATCGCAGTGCTCCGGGCCGACGGGCGCCGAACTCCGCTCCCCGTGATCATCATGGTGTCCTGCGGGATACTGCACGTGCTCTACGTCATCAGAATCGGTGGCGATTTCATGCACGGACGCATGTGGCTTCTCCCCCTGTTCGCCCTGGTCATGCCCATCGCTGTTATCCCCAGCCGCTTCGCGCGTGCATCATCCGCACGAGCACAACTCCCGACGGTTGACGGGCACTCATGGCAAAGGCATCACGAGCATTCCCGCTCGACGCAGCAGCCACTGGCTGCGTCGGCAATCATCATCATTGCGGGATGCGCGAGTATTGGAATATGGGGAATTATCCGCCTATGCGCTGGTCACCCCTTTACCCAGCCCACGACAGTCGCAGATTTTAAGCACCTCGACATCGTCGATGAACGCGAATTCTGGACTACTTTTACTGGCCACTCAGCCCGTGACCCCCTGACCAGGGCGGAAGACTTTTTGGCCGCCCCCACCATGATCAACTACACGGGCTCGCTCGGAGGGACTATTCCCCACGTGAACGACTCGTCTCACGACGAAGCCCCAGATAAGGGCTTTACTACCGACGGCCCCCGCGTCCAGCCCTTTGCCGCTGTCCCCACCAAACCCTATAAAGACATACGGTTCGTCTGGACCCCCATCCCCAACTTCACCACTCCTGAAGAAAAAGAGGCCTTGGAAAAGCTTGGCAAGAAGTCGTGGACTGTCGATGACGCCACAACCCACTACGACGACGTACTCCGCACAGCCAGTGGACTAGATAACACCCCCGTCACGGTCTCCTACATCAACCTGCGGATGACCAGCATGAATGCGCCGCTCGATGTCCGGGTCGTGGACCCCATGGGGTTGGCAAACCCACTCGCTGCCCGCCAATCGCGACAATCTAACGCGCGTATCGGGCACGACAAATCACTGCCCTTATATTGGCAACTTGCCGACAGCGCTACGCCGGTGGCCGACACTACGTTCTGGGATAGCGAAAAGAAGGTTCACGCAGCACGAATCGCACTCCATGATTCCGACTTTGTCTCATTATTCGAGGCATACCGCTCGCCGATGTCGCCGTCCCGGTTCCTCAAAAACATCGGATTTGCCCTAACCAAGGGGAATTCGCTCACGTTCTCGTCGAAACCCAGTGACTACACGACAAACACCTCCACGGAGGATACACAACCCAATTCCGTCCCCGTCATTCAATGGGGGCACAAGACCAAACTCGATAGCGATAAACGCTTACCCCGCTCCCTACAGCCTGGTTACACCGCGCCGGAGACCACTGTTTTCCCCCACACAGAAAAACCTGAGACCCCCGCCGCCCACACATCTGAAGAAAACCCTACATACCCCTAGGCTTACTCATGTCCTCCACACCAGCCAACGCCAATGCCCCGATTGCCCGGACAGAGGCCATTTCCAAGTACTACGGCAAAGGCGACACCCGCGTCACCGCACTTGGCTCCGTCTCCGTCGAATTCAGAACCGGAGAATTCACCGCCATCATGGGCCCCTCCGGATCCGGAAAATCCACACTCATGCACTGCATGGCCGGGCTCGACTCCGTCAGTGAAGGCTCCACCTTCGTCGGCGACACAGACCTCTCCACCCTCAACGACAAGCAACTCACCCGGCTCCGACGCGACCGCATCGGCTTTGTCTTCCAGTCTTTCAACCTGGTTCCTACACTCACTGCCTCAGAGAACATCACGCTACCCATGGACATCGGTGGCCATCGTGTCGACAAGGAGTGGTTCACGCACATCGTCACCTCATTCGGCCTCACGGAGCGCCTCGATCACAGGCCTTCGGAGCTCTCCGGGGGCCAGCAACAACGCGTCGCCTGCGCCCGGGCAATCATCGGCCGGCCCGACATCATCTTCGGCGACGAACCCACCGGCAACCTCGACTCCAACTCGTCCACCGAGGTCCTCACCACCCTCCGATCCGTCGTCGATGACTACAACCAAACCGTCGTCACCGTCACCCACGACCCCCGCGCAGCGTCCTATGCGGACAGAGTCATCTTCCTCACCGACGGCCACATTGTCGATGAACTCACCGACCCCACCACAGAAGCCATCCTCACCACCATGGCCACCATCGACAACCCGGATAACCAGGCCTCATGAACGCATCCGCCACACCCAACAATCAGCTGCGCCACCATCCCATGTGGACGCTCTCCTTTCGGAACCTCCGCGCGCACAAAGTTCGGCTCGCGCTCACCGTCCTCGCCGTCATTCTCGGCACAGCGTTCGTCTCTGGATCGTTCATCTTCACCGCGACGCTGAACAAAGCGTTCACCGAAATCGTCATCACCATGTACGACGGCGTCGACATCACCCTCAAACCTGGCCGTGCTAACGACTTCGCCCACCAACGCGACGCCATCAACAACATTCCCGGTGTCCGCGCCACCAACGAGATGACCGACATGAACGTGGCCGTCGCCCATGACGACGGCACCATGATCGATACCGGCGGAGCAACGGCACAAATCCTCCCCAACTATCCCGACGGCGAGCAAGCCAACACCGCGTGGTCTATTACCAAAGGACACGCCCCTACCAAGTCAGGGGAAGCCACTCTCAACAGCAACGCAGCTAAGAAAAACAACATTTCCCTCGGTGACCACCTGATCGTCGCCACACCCACCATGCGTACCGACGTCACCGTCGTCGGGTTCTATACGACATCAACGAACTTCGGTGGGTGGGCCGGCGTCGCCATGAATCCCAACCAATTTCGCAAACTCGCCGGCACCGGCATCAGCTCCTACAACGTCGCTATCACACCCGGCGCGGATCAACAGCAGGTTATGACGTCCATCTCCCGCGCTGTACCTGGGAGCACGGTCCAAACCGGCGAGGATGCGTCCAAAGAGATGACGTCGAGTATTTCCAACCAGTTGACCTTCATCAACTACTTCCTTCTGGCGTTCGGGGCTATCGGGCTCATCGTCGGCACGTTCATCATTGCGAATACATTCTCCATGATTGTGGCCCAACGTATCCGTGAATTCTCACTCCTACGTTCCCTGGGTGCCTCGCGAGGACAAATCACACGCTCTGTGCTCATCGAGGCCCTGATTGTCGGGATTGTCGGATCACTCATCGGGATCGCTGCCGGATTCGGGCTCGTTCATCTCCTTGTTGCGGGACTCAGTAAAACAGGTCTTGACATGCCCGATTCCTCGATCCCCCTCACATGGCAATCGATGGTGTGGCCGCTGATTATTGGCATCATTGTCACCCTGGTGAGCGCATGGGCACCTGCCTGGCGGGCAGGTTCCACACGACCGGTCGAATCGATGAACGCCACGACACAATCCGCGCCCTTGCTTCGCCGGACCCTCACTGGGCTCGTCGTTCTTGGTGGGGGAGCAGCCCTCGCGTGGTGGGGAAGCTATGCCGACGACTTCACGGCACGGAACCGCATGATCCTCCTCGGCATCGGGGCCGTGGCCATCATCGTTGGTACCATCGCAGTTTCCGCCGCATTGTCTCTCCCGCTCGTCAGTGGGATAGGGCGTGTCCTTGGACTGCCCTGGCGGTCCGTCGGCAAACTTGCGGCCACCAACTCCTCGAGAAACCCCCGACGAACTGTTACTACTGCGTTCGCTCTCACCCTCGGGCTCGCCCTCGTGAGTTCCGTCGGCATGATCGGTGCCTCCATGAAAAGTACCGTGTCGGACCTTGTTGACAATGAAATCACCGCGGACCTCGTCGCAACGCCGCCCGGCGCGACAACGGGAAGCCCATTTTCTCTCCCCGGCGGTGTGAATAAGGACATTGCATCTGTCGATGGTGTCACGGGGGTTGCCCCCTTCTACACTCTGGCCCACGCCACGCTACGAGGGGACGACAAGAACCGTGGATATGTGATCTTCACACCCAACAATCCGCACAATTACTTCGATCTCAACATGAAAGAAGGTAGCGAGGACCTCTCCCGCGGCGGAACTGTTATTCACGCCAGTTTTGCTAAGAAGCACGACCTCCACGTGGGCGATACCGTCGACATAGACGCACTCACGGCCGCCAGCGCGGTTCCCACTGGCGGGCTTATATCCGAAGGTGGAGCGCCCGCCGACGCACGCACCACCTCTACTGTCATCGGGATCATGGACAGCAAACTCTTCCCCACCGCACTGGTGTCACAGGTGGATATCGACAAGATCAGTCCTGATAAACACACGTGGCGAAGCCTCATGACCACGATCCGCACCGACCACACCGTCGATGACGTCACCATGCAGAAGAGGATCAAAGACAAGGTCAAGCACTACGTCATTGTCCAAGTGCAAACACGGGACGAATTCAAGGGCCAACAAGCACAACTCGTTAACCAACTTTTGTCCATACTCTATGGTTTGCTGGCTCTATCGGTGGTGATCGCAATTGTTGGGATTATCAACACGCTCGCGCTCAGTATTGTTGAACGTCATCAAGAAATCGGGATGCTTCGTGCCGTGGGCATGGTGCGCGGGCAAGTACGCCGCATGATCACCCTCGAAAGTATCCAATTGTCCCTCTATGGTGCGATTATTGGGGTCATAATCGGGCTCTACATCGGGTGGATGTTCATGAACGTCATGAAAGCACAAGGCATTATGCGCACTGTCATTCCATGGGAACAGATCATCGCAATGCTCATCGCATCCGCCGTCGTTGGCATCATCGCTGCGGTCTGGCCTGGCATACGAGCATCGCGTATTAGTCCACTCGACGCCATCGCCGATTAAATGCGGGGCGGGGCTGTGAAACCTACACCCGCTACGCACCGCCCAGGTCGATGCTCCCACCTGGGATTGAATCAATCAGGTTACGCGTGTACTCCTCGCGCGGATGGTCGAACAGCTCATCCGTTGCTCCACGCTCCACCAAACGCCCCTGACGCATCACCAGCACGTCGTCGGCAATCTGCTTCACCACCGCAAGATCATGGGTGATGAACAAATAGCTCAGTCCCATCTCCGCCTGCAGCTCATTCAAAAGGCTCAGGATCTGCGACTGCACCAGCACGTCCAAAGCAGACACCGCCTCATCGCAAATGACGACATCGGGGTCCAAGGCCAGTGCGCGCGCAATTGCAACGCGCTGCCGCTGACCCCCGGATAGCTCCGACGGGAACCTGTGCATCATTGCGGCCGGCATAGCCACGCGGTCCAACAACTCGCGAACCTTCTTTTCGCGGCTCGCTCGATTCCCAATGTTGTGAATCTTCAGCGGTTCCGCGATGGTGTTGAACACCGAGTACATCGGGTCGATCGACCCAAACGGGTTTTGGAAAATAGGCTGCACCCTCCGTCGGAAAGCAAGCTCTTGCTTTCGGTTCAAAGCGGTGACATCGCGCCCATTAAACGTGACCGAACCCCGGGTCGGCTGCAGCAGGCCGAGGATCATCTTCGCCACGGTGGACTTGCCTGAACCAGACTCCCCCACCAGGGCCGTTGTGGTCCCGCGTCGGATGTAGAAATTCACATCTGCGGCAGCCGTGAACATGCTCTTCTTCCACGGCGGGCCACCCGGGATCGGAAAATCCTTCCCCAGGTCATGGACTTCAATAATGTGCTCGACGTCGCCATCCTGCGCCGCGTGCGGCCCCGTGGTGCGCTCGAGGGCCCTCTCTTCGGCCTCGTGGGCCACTTTTTCACGTTGTTCAATGACGTCATGACGTCGCGCCCGCAGCGAGGGAGCCGCCCCCACCAGCTTTTGCGTGTAGGGGTGCCGAGGATCTTGAAGAATCTCCAGCGCAGAACCCGATTCCACAACGCGCCCCTGACTCATCACGACGATCCGATCCGCGCGCTCGGCCGCCAAACCAAGGTCGTGAGTGATCAGCATCACCGCTGTTCCCAGTTCGTGGGTCAATGAATCCAGGTGGTCCAAGATGTGCCGCTGGACGGTGACGTCCAGTGCCGACGTCGGTTCGTCGGCAATAAGTAGTTTCGGTCGCGCCGCCAAACCGATCGCGATCAACGCGCGCTGGCGCATGCCGCCCGAATACTCGTGCGGGTAGTGGTTCACGCGCTTATCGGCGTCGGGCAGCCCGGCCTCCGAGAGCAGCTCGACAGCCCGCTTGTGGGCCGCGGACCCCGTCGCGACGTTGTTGGCCTTCAAGGCCTCCTTAACTTGAAAACCTACTTTCCAGACGGGGTTCAAGTTCGACATGGGATCTTGCGGGACCAGGCCGATGTCCGCACCGCGAAGAGCCGCGAGCTCCTTGGGCGACGTGTGCGTGATATCCCGGCCGTCGAACGTGATGGTGCCGCCGGTCACATGGCCCCCACCAGGGAGCAAACCGATGATCGAATGCGCCGTCGTGGATTTACCCGAACCAGATTCACCGACGATCGCGACAGTCTCCCCCGGGTAAATGTCGAGGTTCACCCCAAACACCGTCGGTACCGGCCGCTTCTTCCCGCCGAAGGCGATATCAACGTCGCGCATCTGCAACAGCGGGCGGGTATCGTCGCTGGAATTTTGCGTGCCAACGCTGTGCTTCGGTTTATTCGTGGATTGCGTCTCCGCGGAGTGTCGGTTCGCAGAATGTGGGATCGATGTCATGAGGCCGTACGCTCCTTCGGGTCGAGGGCATCCTTTAACGCATCCCCCAGCATGATGAAGCCCAGCACTGTGATGGCCAGGGCACCCGCGGGGTAGAACAGCGTCGACGGCGCTGCTCGGAGGGTGTTTTGCGCCGTGGAGATGTCATTCCCCCACGACACCGTTTGTGGTGGTAATCCAATGCCCAGGTAGGACAGCGTTGCTTCCGCCACGATGTAGATGCCCAGCGACGTCGTTGCCATAACGATGATGGGCGCGAGGCAGTTAGGAATGATGTGGCGCAGCAGAATCTTCCACTGCGAGAGACCAAGCGCACGCGACGCCATGACATAATCGTTGTTTTTCACCGTCATGACCGCACCACGCACAATGCGCGCCATCTGCGGCCAGCCGAATGCGGACAGCACCAGGATGACAGTCAGCGTATTGCGCTCGCTGAACAGTTGCATCAGAACGATGCCCGCAAGGATCAGCGGTATCGCGAAGAAAATATCGGTCAGGCGGGACAGCACCGCGTCCAGCCAGCCACCGACATAGCCGGCCACCGAGCCGATGATCGTCCCCAGAATCGTGATGACGATTGTGACGGACACGCCGGTCACGACCGAGGCGCGCGCTCCGTACAGAGTGCGGGAGTACACGTCGTAACCCTGTCGAGTGAAACCAAAGGGGTGCGAGGCTTCCGGCCCCTCCAGCGATTTACTCAGTTCAGCAGTTTTCGGGTCCGTCGATGTGAACAGTCCCGGGAAGAACGTAACCAGCAGCACCGCCAGAATAATCACCATTGATACCCAGAACAGGGGCCGACGCCGTAACCGCTGCCAGGCTTCTGCCCACGTGCTCAGCGGTTTTTTGTCCGCCAGGAGATCGTCACGCGATGGTTCATCCGCGGCCACCGTTTCAGCGACCCACCGTTCCGTTCGCGACGACGTAACCAGTCCGGCACCGTGGCCCTCGTGTCTCTCATGGCGTCCCGCCGCCGGGGAATGAGTTTCCGCTGCCAATGAATTCCCTCCGTGAGTCGTCGGCAATTCTGCTGATGTTTCTCCTGCTGATGACCTGTGGGCGGGTGTGTGTGATGGATTAGGCATAGCGGATCCTCGGGTCAAGAAGTGCGTAGAGCAGGTCAATAAGGAGATTCGATACGACGAAGATAATGACTAAGACCGTGACGACGGACACGACGGTCGGCGCTTCGCCCAACATCACAGCGTGATAGACCAGACCACCCACGCCGTTGATGTTGAAGATGCCTTCGGTGACGATCGCCCCGCCCATGAGCGCTGCGAGGTCAGCGCCGATGAACGTCACAACGGGGATCATGGAGTTCCGCAACACGTGGTGGAGGATGACCTGTGGTTTGCTCATTCCTCGGGCATATGCAGTACGCACAAAGTCCCGGCCCAGCGCTTCAGCCACTTCTGATCGGGTCAACCGCAATACGTAGGCGAAGGACACTAGCCCCAGCACAAAGGCAGGCATGAGGAGGTGTTTAAAGTCGCCCTGCGCACCGACGGTGGCTGGCAAGATCCCCCACTTAATTCCGAAGAGGAACTGGGCGACGAAGCCGATGACGAAGATCGGCACCGCGATAATGAAAAGAGAGATGACGAGGGCGGTGGAGTCGAAGAGCCCACCTTTCTTCAACCCGGCGAGAACACCGAAACCAATACCGAATACGGTTTCAATAACGATGGCCATCAGAGCCAGCCGAATCGTGACGGGGAACGCATTTCCCAGAACGGTGCCGACGCTTTGTCCGGAGAACGTTTGCCCCAGGTCACCGGTAAAAATCCCCTTGAGGTACAGGAGATATTGGACGATAAATGGCTGGTCTAAGTGATATTGCGAGCTGATGGAGTGGATAATCTCCGGGCTCAGGGGTTTATCCCCGGCTAGTGCAGCGACGGGGTCGCCGGGGGTGAGGAACACCATGGCGTAGATGAGGAATGTTGCGCCGAGAAAGACGGGCACCATCTGTAATAATCGTTTTCCGATATACCAAAGCATGAGGGGTCCTTATCGTGGGGGAGCCTTATCGATGGGTCAGCTCTTCGTGATGTCGGTGAAGATGGGGACGCCTTTCCAGTCGTAATTCACGTTCGACAGCGAGGTAGTCCACGCGGCAGAGGCGGTGTAGTAGAACAACGGGATTTCGGGGAGCTCCCGCATGAGAATCGCCTGCGCCTTCGCGTAGATTTCCTGCGCTTTCTTCTGGTCGCTTTCCTGCGACGCGTCTTTCAGGAGGTTGTCGAATTCCGCGTTGGTGTATTTACCGTCATTCGATGCTCCATTCGTCGCGAATTGGGGTTGGAGGAAATTCGCTTGTGAAGGGAAGTCTGCCTGCCAGCCGCTTCGGAAAGCGGTATGAATCGACCCACTCGATACTTCGTTTCGGAGTGCTTTGAAGTTGGGGTACGCCTTACCCATGGCGTCGATCCTCAAAACGTTGTGAATACTGTTCGATACGGCTTCGACCCATTCCTTATGGCCGCCGTCCGAGTTGTACGCGATCTCCAGTTTCCCGCTGTACGGTTTGATCTCGTCGGCCTTCTTCCACAGCTCTTTGGCCTTGTCTGGGTTATAGTCCAGGACATCGCTGCCTTCGACATTGGGCACGTCGCCGAGTGTCGTCGCCGTAAAGTCCTTCGCTGGCACGCGCGTACCGTTCATGATTTTGTCGGAAATTTGTTTCCGGTTAATCGCCATAGAGATCGCTTGCCGACGTAAATGCCCTTCTTCATCGTTGCCGAAATGATCGAGCCATTGCGGAATGACGAAGCCACCGTTGGAAGCGATCGGCTTCACCAGGTGCGTGGACGGGAAGTCATCTTTGAAGGTCTGCATCGCCGTCGGCGGAACGGTCTGACCGATGATGTCAAGGTTGCTTGCCTGCAGATCGGTGTACGCCGTATCAAGGTTTTCGTACAGCTTAAAGGTGACACCGCCGTTTTTCGGTTTGTCGTCACCAGCGTATTTGTCGTTCTTTACTGTTCGGATCGAACTGTTGTGAGTCCACGCATTCTGGCCATCTAACTTATAGGGACCATTGCCGACGGGGTGCTCACCAAAGCTCTTCGGATCATCGAAGAACGACTGCGGGAGCGGGAAGAACGGCGTCGCGCCGAGGCTGATGGGGAATTGGGAGTCCGGATCGGAGAGCGTAATCGTGAATTCTTTATCATTCACTTTCTGCAGCCCGGACAGCTTTTCGACGCTACTGCTGGGGTCTTTGACGTCCTCAAATCCTTTGATATTTGAGAAGAAGTCTTGCTGTTTTTGGGCGTTTTTACCGGCTGCTCCGTAATTCCAGGCGTCGATGAATGAATCTGCGATGACGGGTGTTCCGTCGGTGAATGTCCACCCGTCTTTGAGCCGGACGGTGAATTCTGTGCTGTCTGGATTAGAGTTGATGGAATCAGCGACTTGGTTATGGGACCTACCATTTTCGTCATAGGACACAAGGCCGCGATACAGAAGTTCCAGTACCTGGGAACCATTTGATTCGTTGGTATTTGTGGGTATGAGTCCGTTATGGGGTTCCGAAGCTGCGGTCCGGACGATGTTGGGATCGCCCGCCCCGTCGAGAGTGGCCCCACCCCCATCACCGCAGGCAACGAGGCCGGTTGCGGATAACGCCAGAGTTGCGATAGCTGCAGCCACTGAACGTAGACGCATAATGAGGGCTCCTTTAAACAGCACAGCTAAAGCCGCTTTTAAGTTAGGCGCGGGCCCTTCGAGGGCGGGATAGCTTAAGCGCGGCAATGTGGGTTTTGGTAAAAGACTTTAATAAACGACGCTGGTGGACGATAGTGCGTAATTACGCAATTTAGATTACGTCGGTTTCCCGTTATTACCTATCTCCTTGGAAAGATTTAACGTCCAGGAAACTTTCCATTACACCCGAATGGTTGACCCATCCGATGATTAGCGCCTGCGGATAATCGTGTTCAAAAAACGACGCAACTATTGAGATACGTTATTTTTCCTCTGCCACCTTTTGACATATTTATTCAAGATGACGAAGAAGAGGACGAACCCAACGGTGATAATAATGTGACCCATACCTGCGAAGATGGCCAATGATTCCGGAAAGTCTTGACCGAGGACCTGACGAATGCCGTGAAACACGAGAAATCCGACGGTCCAAGCTGCACCAGCGTTGTAAATCCAAAAGAATGTGGTGAAGCGCCGATCTTTGTCGATTCGGAGTATGAGGGCAAAGACAAGGAACAGGAGGTTCATTGTCATACCGAGAATAAGCGAGTGGGTGTGCACCACAGATAGTTGAGTGGTGCCTTCGAAATCGTGGGCTCTGGTGAATTCGCGATAAAAGACCCCGGCGATGAGCCCGATGGCCAACCAA